>JBBTFY010000027.1:0-40804 GCA_038041635.1 Pseudomonadota bacterium | reverse complement strand
CGGCCGCCTGCGCCTTACAGAGCTGTGGTATCAACGATACACAGTCGTATGATACGCATAATACACTTCGCCATCCACCATCGTCATTGCGAGCGCAGCGAAGCAATCCAGAAGCGGCGGGCATAGACTGGATTGCCACGGGGCTACGCCCCTCGCAATGACAAAGAAGAGGGTGCGCGCAGAGGCGTTTATTGTTGCCCTTTCCCACTCGTAAACGAACGCGGGTGATGCCGATTAACAGATTCAAAGCCTGTCCTGAGCGAAGTCGAAGGGAGCCACCCGCTAGCGCAAGCTAGGGGAAGGGTAGAAAAAACCCCGTGAAACAGTTAGCAACATACCATGGAAAAATAGCTGTAGGAAATCCTCCAGAAGCAAATATTTATCTGTTGGTTCTTTGTTTGCTCGCCCCCGTGCCGCAAGGGGATGCAAATGTTGGAATCGAACCACTAGGGTCTGTGCCCTAGATTCAGATTATTTGATCTTGGCTTCTTTGAAATCGACATGCTGACGCACGACCGGATCATATTTGCGCATCGACATTTTTTCGGTCTGGGTGCGTGGATTTTTCTTGGTTACATAGAAAAACCCGGTGTCAGCGGTGCTGACCAGCTTGATTTTGACGGTGGTCGGCTTTGCCATGACCCGTTTCCTGCTTCTAGCATGAATAGAAAAAGGGCAGCCGCTAAGCCGCCCGCGTGGGCGAGCCAATGGCCACCTCGCGCTCGCTTGTCAAGCCAAAGAGTCTGCTCCCTCGCCCAAAATGGCGGTGGGGAAGGCGTTAGCGATCCATTAACCACATGAGGCGCAAGGTGTGACAGTTGGAAATTGCGAAATGGGGCTTACCATCATGTTGACGGAGCAACGCGCGAATCAGATCAAACACGACCTGCAGGGCCGGATCGCGGCCATTGCGCAAACCCGTGGCCGATTAAGCCAGCGTCAATTGGTCGAAGATGTCGATGCCATCCGGAGCGTCGCGCAAAATCATGGATTTACAACCGTGTCATGTCTGGCCGGAAAGCTCGAATCGGCGATTGCCCGCGACAGCGGCGGCCCGACCCTGCTCTGCTTCCTCGATGCCCTGCATGACGCAGTCAAGCTGGAACCGCTCCGTGGGTCTGCACAGCAGGCCTTGCTCGCGTCCATCGCACTTCGCATGGGATAGTGGCCATATCCGCACGACTGTATAATCGCTAAAGGGTCCATATGGACGCCCTCATGATATGCCTATTGGCCTGTGGCGCCGCAACACTTGGCTCGCGCTGGTGGTTGCTCAGCGCAGCGACGCAGCGGCAACTACCGCATTTATCCGCATATTTTGCCATCCTCATGACCGCAGGACTTGGGGCTGGCCTTGCCGCATGGTTCGGCGCGACCATCGCCGCACAATATCGCGGGCCGGGTATGTTGCTGTTGCTCGCGCTGGCGTTGCTGTTGGCGGGCATCGGCATGGCATGGCCGGCGCGCCCCTTGTCGGCGAAATTGCAAGCGTCGGTGAAGGGACCGTTATCGGCAACTATAATGCTGAGCGCTGCCATGCTCAGCGACAGCGCGCCGTTCATCATTTTGGCAGCGGCGGCGCGAACGGGCAGTGCAGCCTATGCCGGCGTGGGCGGTGCCATCGGCCTTATGGCAGCGACGGCGGGATCGGCGATGATAGATCCGGTGCATGCTTTGCCCCCGTGGCTGCACTGGCTACGGCGCGCGATTGCAGCGCTGTTAATCATAATCGGCGTGATTGCGGCGGCGCGTGCGCGCGGCATCATGTGACCCATGTAATCGCTATTGTCGATTACATTATGCCAAATAATCGGTTTAATAGATGTTTTGCATTATGGTAAGAGCGTTTCAGAAAGGCTCAACCATGACCAACGCACACGCCCTGCCCGAAGCACTCAACCGCCTATTAGCCGATAGTTTCGCGCTCTATTTCAAGACCAAGAATTTTCACTGGCATGTCAGCGGCCCGCATTTTCGCGATTATCACCTGTTGCTCGACGAACAAGCGACACAGATATTGGCAGCCACCGATTTTATTGCCGAACGGGTGCGCAAGTCGGGGCACACCACATTGCGTTCCATCGGCGACATCGCACGGCGGCAAACAGTGCGCGACAATGACGCCGAGCATGTCAGCGCAGCCGATATGCTGAACGAATTGCGCTACGACAATCTGGCGCTGGTGGCGGCGCTGCGCGAGATTAAAGCGTTGGCGGATGCGGGCGGCGATAACGCCACCAGCGGTCTGGTCGATGGCTGGACCGACGAGGCGGAGCAGCGTGCCTGGTTCCTGCTTGAGAGCGGGCGTGGATAATTTCCCTGATCTTTCCCACAGTCTTTCCATAGTCAGCGTATAGAAAGCAAAGAAGCGCTAGCCATCCTTGCAACGGGTGCTAGCATGGTGCCCGGTGGCGCGGTCCCAGCTAAGGGGCTGTCTAGCCAACACTGCCTAGATACAGGGGACTTTATGATGACTATCAAAACTCGGCTTTTCCTCGGCGCAGCCTTGATTGCAGCCAGCACAGCGGCCTATGCGGTCGACGCCACTTCAACCACGCCCGCAACCATCGCCTTTGGCCAGACGGTCGAGGGCGAATTGGCGGTGGCCACACCCGTTTGCGCAACCGAAGCACCCAATGTGCGCACCTATGGCTTTACCGCCGAGGCCGACACGCGGATCGAAATTACCATGCATGCCGATGATTTTGATACGGTGGTCGAGGTCGGCCAGATTGTTGATTGCCAGTTCGTGTCACTGGGGTCGAACGATGATGGGTCGGGCAGCGAAGACGGCCTGAACAGCCGCTTGGTCGGGCGCCTGACCGAGGCAGGAAGTTATGTCATCCGCGCGACATCGTTCGGTTCGGGTGCGGCTGGCAAGTTTCATCTATCACTCAATCGCCTGCCAGCCGCGCACGGAGGAGGGGTGCCAACGCCGATTGCGCTCACCGTCGGCCGCCGTGTGGAAAGCAAGTTGGGCAGCGACGATGCGATGATCGAGGGGGGCGACACCATGCCCATAAATATTTTTGCGAGTGCGACGGAGGTTGCGGCGGCGGCGGCCGATGCGGCGGTCGGTGCGGGAGCACCCACCACCACCGCCCAGCTGGTCACCGAATCGGGGCGGCCCTATCACCTCTATTCACTGACCGCCGAAGCGGGGCAGGAGTTCCTGATCAAGCTCGATTCCGAAGAGTTTGACAGCTTCCTTGAGGTCGGGGTCAATTCGCCGCTCGGTTTTTCGGTCGCGGCGAGCAATGACGATGGCGGCGGCGAGGATGACGGCCTCAACAGCCGTTTGACGGTCAAGTTCCAAAGCGCGGGAACGCTCATCCTGCGCGTCAGCCCGCTGTCGGCTGATACGGGAGATTATACGCTGGTCGTTGAACCAGCGCCTGCGCCCGCCGCAGAGCATGCGCACGGACAATAGGGTCAGGATATGGCGGCAAAGTGATACTATCCCACGCGCATAGCAAAAGGCCCAGAGTCGCAAAACTCTGGGCCTTTTGCACATCTAAGGCTGGCGAAGTTTAGTTCGCGCCGGCCAAATTAACCGCAGAATATTTTCCGCGATCATCAACTTCGATGTCAAACTCCACCCGGTCGCCTTCATTCAGGGCGTGGAATCCGGCGCGTTCAAGCGCGCTGATATGGACGAAGCAATCGGCACCGCCATCATCGCGCTTGATAAAGCCAAAGCCCTTTGAGCCATTGAAGAATTTAACTTCACCGGTGGTGCGCTCGCCCGTCAGTTCGCGGCGTGCACGTGCAGGGCGCTCACGCTCCCCGCCGCCAGCGCCGGGGGCATCGGCAGTCAGATGCTCGCCGGTGATTTTGATGTCAGTCGCGGAAATACGGCCATTACGGTCCACCAATGTGAAAGCCAAGGTCTGACCATTGGCCAAATTGTCGAGCCCCGCTTGCTCGACCGCGCTGATATGGACGAACACGTCCTCGCCGCCATCATCGCGTGAAACAAAGCCAAAGCCCTTGTCGCGGTTGAAGAATTTGACGACACCAGTGCCTTCGCCCACGACTTGTGCAGGCATTTGCGGGCGCGGAGGACGTCCGCCACCGCCGCCACCAAAGCCGCCGCGATCACCGCCGCCGCTATTGTAACCGCCTCCGCCCGAGCGCTGGCCGCCACCGCCACCATAGCGGTCACCGCCGCCGCCGGGGCGATCGCCGCCCCCGCCGCCATAGCTGGGGCGGTCCCCAAAGCTGGGGCGATCACCAAAGCCACCGCCGCGCGGCGATTCTGGAGCGCCGCCGTAGAAATCCTGTCCAAATTCTTTTTCACGGCCGCGTCCACCACGCCCACTGCCGTTACCCTTGCCGCCGCCGCGACGTTCCCGATCAAAACTCATGCGCCCAAATACACTCAAATATCCGCCAAACCACACTGGCCGACCACCCTGAGCGGACAGGGTATAGCCGCCACGAGTCGTGGGATTGGCCCAAGACTCTGCGCCGCCATAGCGCAAATATGCAAAACTGCGAACAAAAAAGCATATATGAGCGGCGCGCGCACGAGTCATCGCGGCGCTCCACGGCTTGAGGCGCGCCCATTCTTGGCCTAAGGCGAATGGATGACCGTATTTTTCCACGAAGAAGATTTGCCCATTGGCGCTCTGGCCGATGGCCCGATTGCCATAGACACCGAAACGATGGGGTTGCATCCCGGCCGGGATCGGCTGTGCTTGGTGCAACTGAGCGATGGCGGGCCCGACCAGCATCTGGTAAGATTCGCGCACGATAGTGACTATGCCGCGCCCAACCTTAAGGCCGTTTTAGCCGACCCCGAACGCGTCAAAATCTATCATTTTGCGCGGTTCGATTTAGCGGCGATTGAACGCTATTTAGGCGTAGAGGCTTCCCCCGTTTTTTGCACAAAAATAGCGTCGCGTTTAACGCGCACTTATACCGATCGGCACGGGTTGAAAGAGTTGGTGCGCGAGATGGTAGGGCAGGACATTTCCAAGCAACAACAGTCGAGCGATTGGGGTGCCCCCATCATCAACGAGGCCCAGCGCGATTATGCGGCGAGCGATGTGCGTTTCCTCCATCAGTTGATGGCCAAGTTCGAAGAGCGGCTGGAGCGCGAGGGCCGCACAGCGATGGCGCAGTCCTGTTTTGATTTCCTGCCGATGCGAGCCAAGCTCGACCTCGCCGGTTGGCCCGAAATCGACATTTTTTCGCACAGCTGAGCACCAGCGCCGATGTCCCAGCAAGCCGAAGCCGAACGCAACCGCAGGCGCCATTGGGCAGCGGCAGGCGGTCGTCATGACAAGGTCGTGCGGACGTTGCAGCTGGGCCTGCCCGCGCTGGTCGGCGCGCTGGGCGCGGTGATGTTGCTCGCCCCGTTCAGTCGGGGCAGCGAGATTAGTTTTCTGGTCGCCAAGGATTCGATCGAGGTGGCGGGACAACGCATCATGGTCAATCAGGCGATGTATCGCGGTAATGACGACCAGGGCCGCCGTTTCACTTTGTCTGCCGACAGCGCACTCCAGCGCAGCGCCGCCGACCCCGTGGTGCGGATGCGCGGGCTGACCGCGCGGCTCGACATGGCCGAAGGACCAGCGACATTGATGGCCGATGCGGCGCGCTATGACCCGACCCGCGATAGGGTGAATGTCGATGGGCCATTACACTTTGCCACTGCCGACGGCTATCGGCTCGATACTGGCGACGTCACCATCGACCTCAAAGCCCGCAACCTGACGAGCGGCCGGCCTGTTTCTGGGGCCACCACCATCGGCCGATTTAGCGCGCAATCAATGCATGTTGACCTCGATAGCCGCATTGTCAGATTATCCGGCAATACGCGCATTCATATTACACAAGGACTTAGATAGGCATGGCCAAGACCCCATATCGCACAGTTCGTCAGCGCTCTGGCCGCTGGCCGTCTTTGATCGCCGGGGCCGCCGGATTTTGCGCGACAGCACTGGTGCTGCTCGCCACTGGCGCAACCGATCAGGCGGTGGCACAGGCGCTGGTCAACCATGACAGCAATGCCCCCGTTGATGTGGCAGCCGACAGTGGGGAACTGCAGTCGCGCGCCGACCGCGTCGTCATTGCGGGCAATGTCCGCATCGAACAAGCGGGGCTGGTCCTGCGTGCGGGGCGGGTGACGATTGCCTATAGCGACGGCAATCGCCTGCAACTCAACCGCATCGACGCCACCGGCGGCGTGACGGTGACCAAGGGCGGTGACACCGCGAGCGGTTCGTCGGCGATATACGACCTTGACCGCCGCCTGATTACGTTGATGGGCAATGTCGAGCTGACGCAAGGGCCAAATCGCCTGTCGGGCGGGCGGATGGTCATCGACCTAACCAGTGGTCGTGCCAGCGTTGACGGGCGCGGCGCTGCGGCGGGCGGGGTCAGCAATGGCGACGCTGGCGGGCGGCGCGTTACGGGCCGTTTCACGGTCCCGCAGCGTAATTGATACGGCGATTTTGGACATAGATGTGCTGGGCACTATTGTTTCAATGCAAGTTTCCTGCCAAACTCGAAGCCACGCTCCATTGGAACAAGGTCATTATCGCCGCCATGTCCGCATTAGCCGATCCCGAGACGATGCCCCGTGATAGCAATGGCACCGACGCGATAGTCGAACGCGGCCTTGCCGTGGTATCGCTCGCCAAAAGCTATGACAAGCGCAGCGTCCTTTCCGACGTATCGCTATCGGTTGGGCGCGGCGAGGTGGTGGGCCTGCTGGGGCCGAATGGCGCGGGCAAAACCACCTGTTTTTATTCGATCATGGGGCTGGTCAAACCCGATTCGGGCCGCATCATGCTCGACGGGTCGGACATCACCAAATTGCCGATGTACAGGCGGGCCATTTTGGGTCTGGGGTATTTGCCGCAGGAAACGTCGATCTTTCGCGGAATGACGGTTGAAAAAAATATCGCCGCCGTGCTGGAACTGGTCGAACCCGACAAGGCGGCACGCGCTGGCCGACTTGAGCAACTCCTCGATGAGTTCGGGCTGACGCGGTTGCGCAGCGCCCCGGCGATGGCGCTGTCGGGCGGTGAGCGGCGGCGGTGCGAAATTGCGCGCGCGCTGGCGGCCAACCCGTCGATCATGCTGCTCGACGAGCCTTTTGCGGGGATTGACCCGATTTCGATCAACGACATCCGTGATTTGGTCAAAGAGCTGAAAACCCGCGACATCGGGGTGCTCATCACCGACCATAATGTCCGCGAGACCCTCGACATCGTCGACCGTGCCTGCATCATCTATGATGGCCGCGTGCTGTTTTCGGGCAGCCCGTCCGAACTGGTGGCCGATGCCGAGGTCCGCCGCCTGTACCTCGGCGAAGGATTTTCGCTCTGATCATGGCCAATATCCATGATCAGCTTTTTCTATTTCCGCGTTTTCCTAGTCATCAGGCAAAATTGCCTGATTTGAAAACGCTCTAGCGTCGGGCAGCAACGCCATGGCGCTCTCCCCCCGCCTCGATCTTCGCCAATCCCAATCGCTGGTGATGACGCCACAGTTGCAACAGGCGATCCGCCTGCTCACATTGTCGAACCTCGAACTCGAAGCCGCGCTGGCCGACGAAATTGCCAAAAACCCACTGCTCGACAGTGGCAGCGAGGGCATAGAGGAGCAAACGCCAGCGCGCGGTGCCGACGCGGCGGTCGCCACCGATACTTTGTTCGAAAGCGGCGTCGGAGCCGCTGAACAGACGCTCGACGCCGATTATGCCGCCGAAACATTTCACCATGACAGCGCCAGTGATTCCGAATGGAAAGACGCGCCAAGGGTAGCTGAAGGACCATCGAGCGGCGGCGAAATACCGTCCGGTAGTAGCGGCAGCGGCGAGGCCATTGATTTCGATAGCTTTGGCGGACCTGACGAGACGCTGCACGACCATTTACTGGCTCAGGCTGGGGAGGCGCTGTCGGGCATTGACTTCGACATTGCGCGCATCCTGATCGAATCGATCGACGAGGCGGGCTATCTTGATGCCAATTTGAGCGAGCTTGCGATTCGTTTGGGCCTGCCCACCGCGCGACTGGAGGCGGTTCTGACACATATCCAGTCCTTTGACCCATCGGGCGTCGGCGTGCGATCCTTAAGCGAATGCATCGCCATTCAGGCGCGCGACGCCGACCGTTATGACCCGATGATGGCGCGGTTGATCGACAATCTCGACCTGCTCGCGCGTGGTGAGATCGCACGGCTCAGGCGGATGTGCGGGGCAGATGAAGAAGATATGACGGACATGATCCGCGAACTGCGCGGCTATGACCCCAAGCCCGGTCTACGTTTCTCCAGCGATGAGGCGACGCCGATTACCCCCGATTTGTTCGTGCGGCCGACGCCAAGCGGTTGGGCGGTCGAGATTAACAGCGCGACATTGCCGCGCGTGCTGGTCAACCGCCAATATTATGCCGAACTGAGCCGTGTGGCGGGCAAGGGCGCGCAAAAGGCCTGGCTGACCGAGTGCCTCGCCAGCGCCAATTGGCTAATCAAGGCGCTCGACCAGCGGCAACAAACGATCATTAAAGTGGGCTTTGAAATTGTCCGGCAGCAAGAGGGGTTTTTCCTGCACGGTGTCGATGCGCTCAAGCCGCTCACGCTACACCAGGTCGCGGAGACGGTTGGCCTGCACGAATCGACCATCAGCCGCGTCACCAGCAACAAATATCTATCCTGCCCACGCGGGATATTTGAGCTCAAATATTTCTTTTCCAGTGGGGTGATGGGGCAAGACGGCGAAGGGGGCATGTCCGCCGAAGCGGTCAAGGGGCGAATAAAAGCCCTTATCGACGCAGAGGATGGCAAGGCGATATTGTCTGACGACGCGCTGGTTGAATTGTTGGTCAAGGATGGATGCGAAATTGCGCGGCGCACCGTCGCCAAATATAGAGAGGCGATGGGGATAGGCTCCAGCGTCCAACGCCGCAGGGCCAAGGCGATCGGGCGGTAGCTTAATGGGTGTAAGGAACAGATGATGCGCATTTCACTCTTCATTGGCATTGCGGCCATGCTCAGCGCGCCCGTGGCCGCCCAAGTTGCGGTGGCTCCGTCCGCTCCCGCAGTCGCCGCGCCTGCGCACATTCCCGCGCTTCAGCATGTGACTCTGACCACGCCGCAAGGTGCCATCGTCATCGCTATTGAGATTGAGCGCGCGCCCATCAGCGCCGCCAATTTTCTACGCTATGTCGATGCGCGGCGGCTCGACGGCGTTACCTTCTATCGCGCGATGGATTTGGGGCGTGGCTATGGCCTGATCCAGGGCGGCACGCGGGGCAATTCGCGCATCACTTACCCCGCCATCGCCCATGAGCCGACCAGCCGAACCGGCCTGTCGCACAGCGACGGCGCGATCAGCTTTGCGCGGCTGGCCCCCGGCACCGCAAGCGGCGATTTTTTCATCACCGTTGGCGCGCTGACCGCGCTTGATGCGCAAGCACCGGGCAGCGGCGGTGATGTCGATGGCTTTGCAGTGTTCGGCCATGTCGTCGCTGGCATGGACGTGGTGCGCGCCATTATGGTCGCGCCGACCGACCCCAATGCGGGTGAAGGCGTGATGCGCGGGCAGATGATCGCCGCGCCGGTGCGCATAGTGACGGCACGGCGCAGCGCGGCTCCGGTTGTGGCGGCAGTGGAGGTGCCAGTGCCATGAGGGGGGTGTTAGAGCAACATCATCATTCTTTTTCTTTGCGCTTGCGAACCTTGGGTAATTGTTTTTGCAACGCCCTAATATCGCTTATGGTTTGATCTGCTGCTGCATGGCGCGCAGCCTTCAAGCGGGTGTTGTATTTTGCATATTCTTGCTCAGCGTGCTTTTTTGCTTCGGTCATCGCGACTCGTCCGCCAGAGCGCAGGACCGAACGGCCTAAGTCGCCAAGCTGTTTATCAAGGAGTGCGGATGCCTCAGCCATCATTTTGAGGCGGCCAATGTCCAGTTGATCCTCAAAAATATCAAGCAAAATTGTCGTCAGCCGATTGAGCTCCCTAACCTCACGTTCTGCTAGGTAGTTTTTGGAGGTGGAAACATCGGCTTTGCGGATATTATCGCTCGGCCATGTTTGCAGGCCCATATTTGGCTCTGCAGCTACCGCTCTGGTACGAATGATTTCGGCAGGGGTGTTCGAGCAAACAGCATAGACGAGTTTGGCCTGGGTATTGCGATAAAACTCATGCCAAACATCGGATGCCCCATCATAATCTTGGCACATGGCACATATTGAGCGCAGTTCACGATAGACGTTCGCCTCATCCGAACGGATGTCGCGGATGATGTCGCGCAGTTCAGCAACTCGGTCGCGATTTTCTGGGCTTTTGAGACGAACTGCATCAACAACAAAGCCTTTGGTCGCAAATTGCACGAGTTTCTCGGTCGCCCAGCGCCGAAACAACGTCGCCTGTTTCGATGAAACCCGGTACCCAACCGAGATCACCATATCGAGGCTGTGCAGAGTGATTGGTTTCGTCGAGGTAGCAATTTGCATTTTATGCAAATTGGTCTCATCCAACTCACCGTCCTCTAGGATACTACTGATATGTCGTGAAATTACCGAAACATCGCGCCCGAACAGGCCGGCGATTTGAGCCTGGGTCATCCACAATTGATCGCCGGCATAGGCAATTTCAACGCGAACACCGCCGTCGATTCCATAAACAAGAAAGCGATCACCCGTCGCTTCATCCTCAAGCAAATGAACTGGCCCAACCTCTGTCATGCAATCTCCGCACTCAAACCGAACGAAACAGGAACGACGCTAGCAGAACTTGTGTTGAGCAGCAATAGATAAGCGGTTACTATAAGCCCATGCGCATCCTTTTCACCCTGTCCGCCCTAGCCCTCGCCGCATGCGTGCCCGCATCAACGCCAGAGGCCACGCGCGGCGTGGCGGACCCAGCGGCGCTGCACGAACGTATCCTGACCCTCGACACCCATCTCGACACCCCGCTCCATTTCGAGCGTGCGGGATGGAGCTTTGCCGAGCGGCATGATTTTGCGCACGATCTCAGCCACGTTGATCTGCCGCGTATGCGTGAGGGTGGCCTCGATGGCGGGTTCTTCGTTGTTTATACGCATCAGGGCGAATTGACCGATGCGGGCTACGTTGAAGCCGCAGCGCACGCACAAAATAGGTTGGCAGCGATAGAGCGGACGTTCGCGGCGAACCGGCAAGCCATCACCCTTGTCACCAGCGCGCGTCAGGCCGAAGCCGTGGCGCGCAGCGGGCGTCGCATCGGTTTTATCAGTATCGAGAATAGCTATCCACTGGGGCAAAGCATCACAGGATTGGCCGATTATCGTCGACGCGGCGTCATGATGGCGGGGCCGGTCCACAATGGCGGCAATCAATTTGGCGATAGCGCGAGCGGCGGGACTGCCGTCTGGGGCGGGCTGTCGCCGCTGGGGCGGCAATGGGTCGCAGAGATGAACCGCATAGGCATGGTGATCGACGCCAGCCATTCGAGCGACGCCGCGCTGGTGCAGATGCTGGAGCTGTCCACCGCGCCGATCATCCTCTCGCACTCCGGCCTCGACGCGATATATGAGCATGGGCGCAATATCAGCGACGACCAGCTACGCAGCCTCGCGGCCAAGGGGGGCGTGCTCCAGATCAACAGTGTATTCCTGTCGCGGTTCAACAATAGCGCAGCGCGCAGCCCATTATACGACCAGTTTGACCGCATAAGTGCGTTGACGGGCGAGCAGGTGGGCACGCTGGCGCGGCAATGGGCGACGCTCGACCGCACCGAACGCGTCAACGAAGGCGATTTTGCGCTCTATATGCGCGCGCTGCTCCATTGCCTTGAGGTGGTGGGCGCGGACCATTGCGGCGTGGGTGCCGATTGGGACGGCGGCGGCGGTGTGCAGGGGTTTGAGGATGTCACCGCGCTGCCGCAAATCACCGCAGCCTTGCTCAGCGCGGGCTATAGCGAGGGCGACGTGGCCAAAATATGGGGCGGCAATGTGCTGCGGCTATTGCGCAGCGCGGAGGCGGCGCGGAGTCGCAGATAGCTTGCTAGCTTGCCGCCAGCAAAAAGCAGGCGTAGCATCTATGCGGGAGATTTATCATGCGCAAAATACTTGCCATAGCCGCCACTTTCGCGCTGTTCGGTGCGCCTGCTTCATCGCAGCAGGCCGCGACAGAGGCGCCAACGCCCACAGGTTCCACTGGCGAAACACTCGCCGTAGCGACACTACCGCCACTGCTGATCACGCCGATCACGCTCGACCGCAGCGACCGGATGACGCTGCCCGTGACTATAGCGGGGCAGGGGCCATTCAATTTTGTCGTCGATACGGGTGCGGAACGCACCGTGCTGTCGCGAGAACTCGCGGCGCAATTGGGGCTGCAAGGCGCAGGACAGGCGCGCGTCGTCGGCCTCGCCGAAGCGGTAATGGCCGACCTGTATCATTTGGACAATATTGCAGTGCGCGACGTGACACTGGCCAGCGGGACGGTACCGACATTCGACCAATTTGACATTGGCGGACCGGGGTTGATCGGCATAGACAGCCTCGAAAACCACAAGGTGGTGATAGATTTCGTGGCGGGCCGGATGGACATCCGCCCGTCCGAACGGGCGCGTGGACGGTCACGCGAGGCCGATTTTGACCGTGATGCCATCGTTGTCGTCGCACGGCGACGAGCGGGACGGATGATCCTGTCCAACGCCACCATCGGCGGCCAGCGCATCGACATCATCATCGACACGGGCGCGCAATCGAGCATCGGCAATCTGGCGCTGCAGCGACTGGTGCTGCGATCACAGCGGCAGGTGCGCACGGGGCTTGTCCCGGGCGAATTGCGCAGCGTCACCGGCGCAGCGCTCACTGTCGAAAGGGGGATAATCGAGCATATCGCCGTCAACGGCGTCGAGTTTGTCAATTTGCCGATAGCCTATGCCGATTCACCTGCATTTGCCGCGTTAGACCTAGAGCAACGCCCGGCGCTGTTTCTGGGGATGGATATGCTGCGGCTGTTCGACCGGATTGCCGTGGATTTCACCAACCGCCGCGTCACATTCGACATGCCCGACGGCGCACGATTGATCGGAGCGAGCCGCTATGCGGCGAACCCATCCGCCCCGTCTGGCGGAAATTAACCCGCCTCCCCCCAAGTCGCGCTGTTGCAATCTTGTCGCATGCGGCGAAAAACAGGCATTCGAATGCCAACCCCCTTGGCAATCACCATAAAAAGCGGCAATCTTAGCGGCGAAACGAAGCAGGCGGCGGCAGCAAAGCCCCCGTGATGATTTCGTGCTGGAGTAGAGATGATGCGCACCCCCCAAACCCGCACACTATTTGGCGCCAAACTGTTTGGCACCATGTTGCTTTCCGCCAGTGCATTGGCCCTGAGCGCGCCTGCGCTGGCACAGGACGCCGCCGCGCAATCTGCCGAAGAGGATGCCGATAGCGGCGATATTGTCGTCGTCGCACAGGGCCGGGCGCAATTGCTGTCCGACGTCCCGGTCGCGGTGTCCGCCGTTTCGGCCGAAACGCTGCAAAATAGTGGTGCCAATGACATCCGCCAGCTGAACCAGGTTGCGCCATCGTTGCTCGTCTCCTCGACAGGATCCGAAGCCAATGGCTCGGCGCGTATTCGCGGCATCGGCACGGTCGGCGATAATCCCGGCCTTGAAAGCAGCGTCGAGGTGTTCATCGACGGCGTTTATCGTTCGCGTTCGGGCATCGGCCTCAATGAGCTGGGCGAGATTGAGCGGGTCGAAGTGCTGCGCGGACCGCAAGGAACGCTGGGCGGGCGCAACGCATCGGCGGGGATGATTTCGATCATCTCGAAACGGCCCGAATTTGATTTCGGTGCCAATTTCGAGGCGACCTACGGCAATTATGACTTCATGCGCTTTGGCGGCAGCGTGACCGGACCGATCAGCGAAACGCTGGCGGCACGACTCGACGGCGTTTATGTCCGGCGCGACGGATTTTATTATGACCCGACCAACAACACCGACGTCAACGACCGTGACCGCTATTTCGTTCGCGGCCAATTGCTGTGGGAACCCAGCGACGCGGTAACCATCCGCCTGATCGGCGATTATTCGCACCGCACCGAAAAATGCTGTGGTGCCATCTATGTCGATAATAGCGTCAGCAACTTTGTCGGCAACCTCAACAATCCGTCGACCCCGCTGACCCCGCTGCAATCCGACGGCAATAATATCATCAACGTGCTGCGCGATCTGGGACAGCCGCTGGCGCGCTTCAACCCCGGCTACGACCGCACATTATCGGTCAGCTCGGGCCGCAGCTATGCTGGCACCACCCGCGATGGCGGCGTGTCGTTGCAGGTCGATTGGGATCTGGGCGGGGTCAACCTGACATCCATCACCGCCTATCGCGATTATAAGAGCGGGCAAGGGTCCGACACCGACTATAGCGCGGTCGACATATTATACCGCACCGCCGCTGGGTCGCGGCAATTTCAGACCTTTACACAAGAACTGCGCTTGCAGGGCGAAGCATTTGACGGTCACCTCGACTGGCTGGTCGGCGGATTTTTCGCCAACGAGGAGCTGACGGTTCAGGATGATTTGAAATTTGGCAGCCAATATGGCCGCTTCGCAACCTGCCGCATTGTTTCTGGCGGTGGCTTGGCGGGGCTTTACTCGCCAACATCAGCGGGCTGCCTTGCCGCACGACCAGCAGCGTTTGGCGCTGCATCGCCAACCATTTATGCCGCGCTCGATCGGTTGGATGGTATGGCAAATGTCGGCACCACCATCGACACCTATAACCAGAACAGCCGCAACTGGGCGTTGTTCACGCACAATATCGTCCACATCACCGACACGATTGATGTGACATTGGGCCTGCGTTACACCGACGAACGCAAGAAGTTCGACGCGCTATTCGGCAACAATAACACCGCCTGCACACTCAATCAGGCGGCGCTGACACCGTTCCTGACCAACGCCGGACTTGCGGCGGTGGCCGGCGGCATCATCGGCCTGTCGTGTCAGGGCAATTCGACCGCCGAGCTGAACGGCGTCGCGATTAACAGCCGCCGCCATGAAAGCGAGTTTAGCGGCACCGCCATATTGTCGTGGCGGCCAACCGACGATCTGTTGCTCTACACCAGCTATGCGCGCGGGTATAAAGCAGGCGGGTTCAACCTCGACCGCTCTGCGCTCAAATCCCCCATCGCCACCTTTGCGGCTGTTGGCGGGGCACAGGCGCTGGTCGGCAATCTGCAATTCGACCCCGAAATCGTCGATGCCTATGAAATCGGCGCGAAGTATTCGACCCGCCAATTTAGCTTGAGCGTCGCGGCATTCCGTCAGGACTTCCAGAACTTTCAGCTCAATACGTTCAACGGCACCGTGTTTCTGGTCCAGACAGTCAATGGTTGCGGTACCAGCCTAGGCGGTGCGGACCGCGACGCCAGCGCCGCGACGGGTTCCTGCACCGCGAGCGATGTTACATATGGGGTGCGCGCGCAGGGCGTTGAGTTGGAGGCTTCGCTGGTTCCGGCACGCAATTTCCGTATGGCGGCCGGCCTGACCTGGACCGACACCAGCTATAATGACAATCTGGTCGGCAACCGCCTTGGTGCGCCGCTTGACCCTGCATTACGCAAATTGCCGGGCGATAATTTGTCGAACGCACCGGAAATTGTCGCCACGGGTTCGGTCACATGGACACCCGAATTGGGCAGCAGCGGCCTGTCCGGCCTTGTCTATGTCGATGGCCGGATGACGGGGGACTATAACACTGGGTCCGATCTGTTCCCGCAAAAGGAGCAGGACGGTTATGCGCTGTTCAACGCGCGGCTGGGCATTCGCGGGCCCGATGAGCGTTGGTCGGTCGAGCTGTGGGCGCAAAATCTGTTCAACGTCAATTATGCACAGGTCGCGTTCAACACGCCGTTCCAAGCTGGAACGACGGCGGCGCCCTTTGTCGACCCGCAATATCCGGGCGGTCGGCAGATTTTCTCGCAATTTCTTGCCGAGCCGCGCACCTATGGCCTGACCGTCAGGACGCGTTTTTAGCTGACCTTTCCCGTTCGCAAGCGAACGCGGCTGGTTATTCATGAAAGGGCCCGTTTCCAGCGATGGATCGGGCTTTTTCGTTTGGCGCTCCTTTCTGCCCTTCCCCTAGGCAGGCCTAGCGGGCGCCAAACAGCGCACTGCCAACGCGCACATGCGTTGCGCCTATACGCACGGCGGTGGCATAATCGCCCGACATCCCCATGCTGAGACCCGATAGGCCATGATCGTCGGCAATTTTGGCGAGCAGCGCAAACCATGGCGCGGGTTCTAGGTTGACAGGAGGAACCGTCATCAACCCGATGACGTCAATGTCAGCCGCGCGCGCTTGGGTAAGTAGCGCGGGCAAGGCCGCAGGCGCACAACCGCCCTTACCCGCTCCGCGCTCATTCTGTCCTTCCCCTAGCGCAAGCGCTGGCGGGTCAAGATTGACCTGAAGAAAGCAGGGGATGCGGCGATCCGTTTTGTCCATAGCGCGCGCCAGCGCCGTGACGAGGCTAGGGCGGTCGAGCGAATGAATGCAGTCGAACAATTGCACCGCCTGGTCGACCTTGTTCGATTGCAACTGCCCAACCATGTGGAGCGTGATGCCGGGATTGGCGGCGCGAAGCGCTGGCCATTTGCTGGCCGCTTCGGTCACACGGTTTTCGCCGAACACGCGGTGTCCGGCATCTATCAGTGGCTGAATAGCCTCAGCAGCATGCGTTTTGGACACCGCAATCAGCGTGACAGCATCGGCTTTGCGCCGCGCATCGGCGGCGGCGCGGGCGATGGTGGCTTGAACAACGGACAAGCGGTTGGCAGCATCGGGAGCGGGTGGCGTGGTCATGGGAGTGCGCTATAGAGTCTGTCATGCAATCCCGCAAAGCCCCCTTAGCTCCAAAGTTTTGGCCGCGTTGCTGGTTGATGTGCGATGCAAGGCTGGGCGAGCCTATGCCCGCAATCATCGCCGCGATGCCGCCGCGAAGTGCTGTTGTGGTTAGACCCTATGCCATGGAAAGCCGTGGCTTGACGCAGATGATCCGCGCCATCCGCCGCGCCGCACGCGCCAAACATCATTTACTGCTGTTGGCGGGGAGGGGCAGCCTGTCCGGCTATGACGGGCGGCATGGCACGGCGCAGGGAGGCAAACATGCGCTCATTACCAGCGTGCCCGTTCACAATGCCGTCGAAGCACGGCGTGCGCGCAGGGGGCACGCCGTCGTGGTTTTGGTATCACCTCTATGGCCCACACGATCCCACCCTGATGCCAAGGGGATCGGGCATGCCAAGTTTCAGCAACTGGCCCGGCAAAGCCGATGTCCGGCCATCGCGCTGGGCGGGATGGATGCGGCGCGATTTCGCCTAGCGCGCAGACATGGCGCACACGGATGGGCCGCGATTGATGCGTGGTTGCCTAAAACGAACAGGAATCAGAAGCGGAATTGCGTCCCGACATAGACAGCCTGGCTGTCCTGTCGTTGGTCGGTCAGCGGCAACAGGCGATCATTTTCGCGTTGCAAGCGCACGCCAGCCTGAACATCAATGTTGCGCGACAGACGGTAACTGCCCGACACGTCGAGCGAATAATCGCCGTCGGAGCGAAGCGCCCGTTCAGGGGTGGCCGTCAAAGTCCGGCTGTCAACGCGCATGTCAGCGCCAAAGCGTGATGGGCGATGTGTCGCGTCAACCGGGCGGCGCGCCTGTGGCAAGGCCGCAAGGTTTACCGCGTCACCCGCCGTTGACACAAAGGCCGTATAACCAACCGCCGAGCCCAAGCGATAGCTGACTGGCGCAATCGCAACGGGCTGTGGTTCGCGCAGGCCTGTATCCAATGCAGCGGTCATCGCCGTCTGGCGCGCGCGGACAACCAAAATCACGGCGCGATTGCCGGATCGCGGCATCGCAGGGGTGAAGCGAAAATTGCGCCGCGTCTCCGCCGACAGGCTGGCATAACGCGCCAACAACACAGGATCGCCCTTTGCCGGGGTAAAACGGCCCATCAAAGCGGACAGTGCAACCGCACGTTCCCCAGCCGAAATCGCGCTCAATGCCGGAGTCGCGGCCAGCCCGACAGCAGCAATGGCCATCAGGGCAGAAGCAGCAAAGGCACGATCAGATAACATCGGTGGGTGTGATTCCCTATAACTCGCACCCGCCATACCACCAAAGCCACCGCCAAATCCAGTGCACTATATGCGTTTTTTCACTGCTGTTGCATCAAACGCACAATTTTATGGTAGCGCTTCCAAATCGCGCGTGATTTGCGGTGCTTGCCCGACGCGCTGCGGGGCGTTAGAAGGCCGTCTGCTTCCGCAATGCTTGCCCTGTCTGTGGGCTGTGACTAACAGGTCTGAGCGAAACGGAAACACGATCAACGCTGCAAGAAAGAGCCAGCCCGCCATGCCCAATCCTATTTTTTCACGCGCAACCATCCGTTTAGCGGGAGCCGCCAGCGCTGCGTCGCTTGCACTGTTGCTGGCCAGCTGTGGCGGCGGCAATGAACGCCCGCGCGCCGACCTGGCGGCAAGTCAGGTGACAACGATTGGCGTCAACGCCTATCTGTGGCGCGCCTCGCTCGACGCGCTATCCTTTGCGCCCTTGTTGCAAACCGATTCGAATGGCGGGGTTATCGTCACCGATTGGTATGCCAACCCGCAAAACCCCAATGAGCGCATCAAATTGACCGTCGCCATCCTCGATCGCGACCTGCGCGCCGATGCCTTGCGGGTTTCGGGTGCCCGCCAAGTCGCGCAAAATGGAACGTGGGTCGATGCCCCTATTCAGGCGGCAACGGTGCAACGCGTCGAGGAGATTATCCTGACCCGTGCCCGCGACCTGCGCCGCACCGCCATCAGCGGCAATTGAGCCGCAGCAGGGTTCCCCTGCCAGACTCGGGAAACAGACCATGACCGAACAGCGGTTCAACCCGCTTGCCGCCGATGCCCGCTGGCAACAGGCGTGGGACGATGCGGCGACGTTTACAGCCGACCGCTTTCCTGCCCGCCCGCCCGCTTATGTGCTGGAGATGTTCCCCTATCCGTCGGGGCGTATCCATATGGGTCACGTCCGCAACTATACGATGGGTGACGTCATTGCGCGGCAAAAGGCGATGAGCGGCCACGCCGTTCTGCACCCGATGGGCTGGGACGCGTTCGGTATGCCGGCCGAAAATGCCGCGATGGAAAAGGGGGTTCACCCCGGCGGCTGGACCCGCGCCAATATTGCGGCGATGCGCAGCCAGCTTAAACGGCTTGGCCTCGCCATCGACTGGAGCCGCGAACTGGCGACGTGCGAGCCCGATTATTATGGCCATGAACAGGCGCTGTTCCTCGATCTAATGGCAGCAGGGCTGGTGACGCGTAAGGAGGCGGCGGTCAATTGGGATCCGGTCGACATGACCGTGCTTGCCAATGAACAGGTGATCGACGGACGCGGATGGCGTTCCGGCGCACTGGTTGAGCGGCGCAAATTGTCGCAATGGTTCCTGAAAATCACCGATTTTGCCGATGATTTGCTAAGCGGTCTGTCCACGCTCGATCAATGGCCCGACAAGGTCAAGCTGATGCAGGAGAATTGGATCGGCAAATCGCAAGGGCTGGAGTTTACATTCCGCTTTCCAGCGTCTGACGATGGTATCGCGGTGTTCACAACGCGCCCCGACACGCTGTTCGGAGCGAGCTTTGTCGCGGTGGCACCCGATCACCCGCTGGCGGAGCAGATTTCCGCCAACGCCCCCGAACTGGCGGCGTTCATCGCCGATTGCCGGGCCAGTGGCACCGCGCAGGCCGAGCTTGATACAGCAGAGAAATTGGGGTTCGACACCGGCCTGTCGGTCGAACATCCGCTGAACCCCAGCTGGCATTTGCCCGTGTGGGTCGTCAATTATGTGTTGATGGATTATGGCACCGGTGCGATTTTCGGTTGTCCCGCGCACGACCAGCGCGATTTGGATTTCGCGCGTAAATATAGCCTGCCTGTGGTCCGCGTTATTGCCGATGGTGAAGTGAATGACGCGCATTTCAGCGGTGAGGAGGCCTTTACTGGCGCAGGATCGCTGGTGAACAGCCATTTCCTGAATGGCATGAGCATCGAGCACGCCAAAGTTGCGGTCATCGCCAAGGCCGAAGCCGAAGGCTGGGGCCATGGCAAAACCGTTTGGCGGCTGCGCGATTGGGGCGTTTCGCGTCAACGTTATTGGGGAACACCGATCCCCGTCATTCATTGCGGTACCTGCGGCGTGGTTCCGGTGCCAAAGGCCGAGCTGCCCGTCATCCTGCCCGAAGATGTGACATTCGACGTGCCGGGCAACCCACTGGACCGTCATCCGACGTGGAAGCATGTCCCCTGCCCGACTTGCGGTGCGCCCGCACGGCGCGAAACCGACACGCTCGACACTTTTGTCGATTCGTCCTGGTATTTCCTGCGCTTTGCCAGCCAGCCCAAGGATGCGCCGTTCAACCGCGCTGACATCGCGCGCTGGTTGCCCGTCGGCCAATATATTGGCGGGGTCGAACATGCGATATTGCACCTGCTTTACGCGCGATTTTGGACGCGGGCATTGGCGCATATCGGGTTGATTGACGTGCGCGAGCCCTTTGCGGCGCTGTTCACCCAAGGGATGGTGACACACGAAACCTATAGCCGTGAACAGGGCGAGGGCGCGGCAGACAGTTATTTCCTGCCCGAAGAAGTGACCCGCACTGGGCAGGGCGCGACGCTGAAATCCGACGGCCAGCCCGTCACCGTTGGCCGCGTCATCAAAATGTCGAAATCGAAGAAAAATGTCGTCGACCCCGACGGCATCATTGACCAATATGGCGCCGACGCGGTGCGATGGTTCATGTTGTCGGATTCGCCGCCCGAACGCGATCTGGCATGGTCCGAAGCGGGGATTGAAGGGTGCTGGCGCTTTGTTCAGCGGCTGTGGCGAATCGGGACGGCACCGCGCGGGCAAAGTGGTGCAGACGGCGCGATTGACCGCGCGGTGGCCAAGGCCATAGCGGGCGTGACAGCGGACATCGAGGCGCTGGCGTTCAACAAGGCGGTGGCCAAGATACACAGCCTCGCCAACGCTCTCGAAAAAGCACCGCCATCTGCCAGCCGCGATGCGGCAACGCGCGCCATCATCCTGCTCACCGCGCCGATGTTGCCGCATCTGGCCGAACAGATATGGTCGAGTTGGGGCGAATCCAGCCTGATCGCCGATGCAGACTGGCCCGTCGCCGACCCCGCATTACTGGTCGAGGACGAGGTGACGATTGCCCTCCAAGTGATGGGCAAGCTGCGCGACACTATCATCGTGGCCAAGGGGTGCAGCAAGGACGCATTGGAGGCGCTTGCGCTCGCCAATGACAAGGTTCAGCGGCAATTAGATGGCGCGACACCGAAAAGAGTGATTGTTGTTCCTGATCGTCTGGTCAATATTGTCCTGTGATGATCAAGCGCTTTATCCCCGTTCTTGCCCCTGCACTGCTCCTCAGCGCCTGTGGGCTTCAGCCGCTCTATTCGGGCGGGACACGCGGCGTGGTGGCGCGCACATTGTCGTCGGTCAGCGTCGCGCCGATTGCGGGCGAGGCTGGCTGGCTGGTGCGCGGTGCGCTGCGTGACCGCCTTGATGTGGCTGGCGAGGCAGGCCAGCCGCGTTACCGCATCGACGTGCGGCTAGATGATGACATCAGCGGCTTTGGCGTACGCCGCGACGATTCGATAACCCGTGAGCGCCGCACATTACGTGCACGCTGGCAATTGGTTGATACGACAAATGGCGCGATCATGATTGACGACACAGCGGGGTCGGACACGGGTATCGACGTTGTCAGCAGCGAAGTGGCAACCATTGCGGCGGAGCGCACCGCGCTTGAACATCTGTCGCAGGCGATTGCTGATCAGATTATTACCCGCATTGCCCTTCATGCCCGCAACACAACGCCTTAAGCCGTGATACTCAAAGCGAGCGAGGCGGCACATAGATTAGCGCGGTTCGACCCCGATATTCGCCTTTATATCTTCGGCGGGCCCGATGAGACCGGGTCGCGGGCGCTGCGCGATAAGGTTGTGGCGACAATGAACGGTGACGCCGAACGCATCGACCTGTTGTCCGGCCGTATCAAGGAAGATCCCGCAATCATTGCGGACGAGGCGGCGTCGATCAGCCTGTTCGGCGGCACGCGCTGGGTATCCGTAACAATCAACAGTGGCAGCGGTGACGAGGTTCTGGCAGCGGCCGAAAACCTGCTGAACGCTCCGGAGGCCGGAAATCCCGTCATCATCACCGTGAGCGGCCTGACCGCCAAGTCGCGCCTGACCAAATTGGCCGAAAGCGATGCGCGCGCCGTCGCTATTATCTCCTATCCGCCCGAGGCCAGGGATATTGGCCAGATCGTCGCTGCGCTGGCAGCCCCGCTTGGCCTTGAAATTGGTCCCGACGTCGCCGGTGCCATTGCGCAAGCGACGGTCCGCGATCGCGGGTTAATGGCGCGCGAGATAGAGAAATTGGCCTTATATTGCGATGCCTCTCCAGACTCAAAGACGCGCGCCTCGCTATCAGATTGGCAGGCCATCGGCGCTGGGCTCGATGGTGATGACCTGAGTCCGCTCATCAACGCAACATTTGGCGGACAGGTGGCGAGCCTGCCCCATTGCCTCGCCGAGCTCGACAGAGGCGGTGCGCTCGACATCCGGCTGGTGCGATCTTTGTCGGCCCGCGCGCATCTATTGGCACGGCTATGCGTTGACGTAGAGGGGGGAGCGCCGCCCAGCCGGGTCATCGCCGCGCAGGGCAAGGCAATTTTCTGGAAAGAAAAGGACGATGTTCAACGCCAGCTGTCACGATGGGACGCGGCGCGGTTAGCGCGCGTGATCATGCGGCTGCACAGCTTGGAAGGCGATTTGAAGACGCCAAATACTGTGGGGCCGCTGTTGGTGCGACAGGCGGTGATGGAAATTGCCCGTGCCGTGGCCCGATAAGGTGGCCTTCGTTTGACACTGCCTTATTCGTAGCTGACTGTCACAGGGATTCGCCCGCGAAACTCCCCGTCAACCGCGCCAATAATATGCAGCTGCCCGCCTAATGTGACGTCAAGCCGCCCGTCGCCGCCAATCCGAACCAGCGGTGCCAGCCCCGTTCCAATGTTGCTCACCGTCACCCGCCCGCCATTCGCCGACGTCAATATCGCCGTTTCGGGTAGGTCGATGCGAACCATTCTGCCCGGCGACCCTTCGATATGGATACGCCCCGTAAACCCCAGACCAGATACCTGCCGCACATCGCCCGTTGACGATGGATGTCCAGTCGATGGATCGAGGCTGATATTACCGCCAGACGCCCCCGCCACTAGCCGCGCAAAGTCCAGATCGGCGGTGATTTCAACGCGCAATGGGCGCTCGGCCTCTGCATCCGCCCTCTCGATGGCATCAATGGGGCCGCGCGCGTCGCCCGTGCATAACAGGCACTGCGCTGGGGCGGGTTGGGCGAACCCAACCGCTATCGCCGTAACTATCCGCTGTGCAACAGAAAACCGCATGGTGGCACTATGCCATAACCATGGTAAAGGAAGTATTGCATGACTCTCCCTCTCCATCAAACAACCGCTTCTATTCAAGCGCTAGCCACCGCAACACCAAGCCATGATGTGCATCAAGCATTCATCGACTGGGCAAGGCCGCGCATCGACGATGCCCGCACGCGCAAATTATTCGACCGGATGGTTGAACGATCCGGCATCGAGCACCGTTGGTCGGTCCTGCCGCCAACCAAAGATGGCGGTTCACCCGTCGATGCTGGCGGCTTTTACGACACCTCCCCCCTGCCGCCCACTTCGGCGCGGATGATGGCTTATGCGCAATTAGCCCCCGATCTGGCGCTGGCGGCGGTTGCCAAACTCGATTTCGATCCAGCGCAGATTACCCATTTGGTAGTGGCAAGCTGCACCGGCTTTGTTGCGCCGGGTATAGACCAGATTATCGCCGGGAAGTTGGGGCTGTCGCCCGATGTTGAGCGTATATTGATAGGGTTCATGGGCTGTTACGCGGGGGTGACCGCGCTGCGCACCGCGCGGCACATTGTCCGGTCCGAACCGGATGCCGTGGTGCTGTTGGTCAGTGTCGAGCTGTCTACGCTCCACCTCGACGATCAAAGCGCCATCGAGCCGCTGCTGGCCATGCTGCAATTTAGCGATGGCGCCGCCGCCGCGATCATCAGCAGCGCGCCCGGCCCTGTAGCCATTGGCGCAGGGCTTAGTCTCGCCATGCCCGACAGCGATAGCCTGATCCGCTGGGATATCGGGGACGAGGGCTTTGTCATGCATTTGTCGGGCGCGGTGCCGGGGCGCATAGAAAGCGCGCTGGGTGACGCAAATACCAGAGAAGCGCTGTTCCCAAACGGCGTTCCCGCCCATCTCGCCATTCATGCCGGCGGGCGCTCTATCCTCGATGCAGTCGAACGGGCGCTGCACCTCTCGCCAGACGCGCTGGCGGAAAGCCGTGCAACCTTGCGTGATTTTGGCAATATGTCCTCCGCGACGATATTATTCGTCATCGAACGATTGATGCAAGCGCGGGTCAGCGGCCCCGGTCTCGCGCTGGCTTTTGGCCCGGGATTGGCAGCAGAGGCAGTCGGGCTGGATTTCAATCCATGAGCCCCTTTCATTCTCTCGCACAGGCAAAAGTGCAGGAGGAGGAAATGGACGCCGCCGACCTGCCCGACGCACATTATGCCCGCGTCCTATCGCACCTATCGCGGATTAACCGGCTGACACTGGCGGCGCGACCAACCTTGGCCTTTGTTCGAGCCTTGATGGCGCAGCGCAGCGCCGATGCACCGCCGCTCAAACTGCTCGACGTCGGCTTTGGCCATGGCGATATGCTGCGCGCAATTGCCGAGGCCGCGCAGCGGATGGGGCGGCGTGTCGAGCTGGTCGGCGTCGACCTCAACCCGCGCAGTGAGGTGTGCGCGCGCGCAGTCACCTCCGCAGACATGCCGATCCGCTGGCTGACCGGCGATTATCGCGACCTTGGCGAACAGGGCTGGGACGTGGTCATTTCCAGCCTTGTCGCCCATCATATGAGCAAAACACAGCGCTATGATTTTCTGCGCTTCATGGAGGATGAGGCAGCGGCGGGCTGGCTGGTGAATGACCTGCATCGCAAGCGCCTGCCCTATATCGGTTATCCCGCGCTGGCGGCGCTGGCGATGGTCGATCCGATTGTCCGGCGCGACGGACAGCTGTCCATCGCCCGATCGTTTCGCGCAGCAGAATGGCAGAGCGAACTCAACGCGGCGCATATCAGTGGCGCGCGCGTCAGGCGCTGGTTTCCATGGCGGTTGGTGGTCGAGCGGATCAAATGAGCAGACCGCTCATCATCGGCGGTGGCCCGGCGGGGAGCGCAGCGGCAATAATGTTGGCGCACGGCGGCGCGAAGCCGCTGATAATCGAGCGTAATCGCGAAACGGGTGACGCCATATGTGGTGGTTTCCTGTCGTGGCAATCGCTGGCGCGGCTGGATGAGCTGGGGATTGATAAAGCAGCACTTGGCGGGCAGCGGGTGAGCCAGTTGAGGATATTCTGTCGCGGACATGTTGCCACATGCGCGCTGCCACAGCCCGGCATAGGCGTGTCCAGACACAGGCTCGATACGCAGTTGCTGGAGCGCGCACTGCAAGAAGGGGCAGCGATTGAGCGCGGGGTCAAGGCGAACCGCGTCGGCGATGGCACCGTCACCACCGCCGATGGTGCGACGCTGACATCGGGAGCGATATTCCTCGCGTGCGGCAAGCATGGCATGGCCGACCATCCGCGCACCCCACCGCCGCGCGCCGCAGACGACCCGGTCGCCGGCCTGCGACTGCGCCTGTCCGCCAGCCCCATACTCGAACGATTGGTTGGCGATGCGGTCGAGCTATTTCTGTTCGACCGTGGGTATTTGGGTCTGGTGCGACAGGAAGATGGCAGCGGCAATTTCTGCTTGGCCGTTCATAAATCGCGGCTGACCGAAGCGGACGGGCGGCCCGAAGCACTGTTTGCGGAGTGGGGGGCGCAATGCGGCCCGCTGGGCGAGCGATTGGCAGCGGGCAGCGCGGTCGCCCCCCCCGATGCCATCGCCAATATCCCTTATGGCTGGATGGCGCGCCAAGGCACGGCTGGTCTGTGGCGGATTGGCGATCAGGCGGCGTGCATCCCAAGTTTGGCGGGTGAAGGGATGGGGGTGGCGCTGGCCAGCGGAATTTCAGCCGCGCGCGCTTATCATGATGGCCGTGATGCGGCTGTCTGGCAGCGTGGTTTTGCGGCGCATGTGACAGGGCCAATGCGCATCGCCCGCACGGCATGGGCTATCGCCGAGAGCCCGCGCTGGAACGGCGCTGCCACGGCTGTGCTCGGCGCTGCGCCAAGCCTTGTGCGGGCACTGGCCCGTTTGACAAGGGTTTGAGCTTGAAAGATGTGGCGGCACACGCCATTTTGCCGTCATGACTAAAATCACCATGAGCGACGACGAATGGCGCGCGCGCCTGACCCCCGAACAATATCGCGTGCTCCGCGAACAGGGCACCGAGCGGGCCTTTGCCGGGTATTTCAACGTCCATAAGGGCGATGGCCATTATACCTGCGCGGGCTGCGGCACACCCTTGTTCGACAGCCAAACAAAATATGACAGCGGTTCGGGCTGGCCCAGTTTCTTTGCGCCGATCAGCGATGGCGCGGTAACGGTCCGCCGCGACACCAGCCACGGCATGACGCGTGACGAAGTGCGGTGCGGTGCTTGTGATGGGCATCTGGGCCATGTTTTCCCCGATGGGCCGGGGCCGACAGGCGCGCGCTTTTGCATGAACAGCGTCGCGCTCGATTTTACCGACCGCGACCCAGTGGTGGAATAATAAGGCGCAAAATCGCTTGTGGCGCATGACACCTAGCCCTAATCAGCAGTTCGCATGGCACGAACCCGCACGACTAGTCCTAGCCCCACACCGCCCGGCCGTTTCCGGCGCATTGTTGGCAGGGTTTTCAAATATGGCTTGATTGCCAGCCTGTTGGCGATGATTGGCGTCACGGTTGCGGTGGGCATGGCGGCCAGCAACCTGCCCAGTTTCGAGGACATGCGGCAAACAACCAACGCACAGACCATCCGCGTGCGTGACGTCAATGGTGCGTTGATTGTCTCGATCGGGCCCAATTATGGCCGCTGGCTGGCGTTGCGCGATACGCCGCAAGTCATGCAGGACGCGATGGTTTCGGTCGAGGACCGCCGTTTCCGCTATCATTTCGGGATCGACCCGATTGGTCTGGCGCGTTCCGTCAAACTAGCGTTCGTGCGGCGGGGAAGCGGGCGGCGCCTGCAAGGCGCATCGACGATTACCCAGCAATTGGCGCGCAACGTCTTTTTGACCAATAATTACAGTCTGGCGCGCAAGGCGCGTGAAGCCATATTGGCGATGGCGATGGAGTGGAAATTTTCCAAAGACGAAATCCTCGAACTCTATCTCAACAAAGTCTATTTCGGCGGCGGTAGCTATGGCATCGACGCGGCATCACGGCGCTTTTTTGGCCATGGAGCCGACCAATTGTCGCTGTCCGAAGCGGCAGTCATCGCAGGGTTGGTCAAGGCCCCATCGCGCTATTCGCCAACCGCCGACGCCGACGCCGCATTGGGCCGCGCCAATGTCGTGCTTGACGTCATGGTCGACGCTGGCACGATTACACCGCAGGAGCGCCGCCGCGCCCGCCCCGCCGAAATCGGCATGGCTATCGAGGAAAATCAGAACAGCGCGCGCTATTTCACCGACTGGGCGCTGCCGCAGCTCGACAGTTTGATCGACGAACCCAATGAACCGCTCGACGTGTGGACGACGCTCGACCTTGGCCTGCAACGCAGCGCCACCGCCTCGATTCAGGCCAATACACCGGGCGGCGCACAGGGTGCCTTGCTCTCGCTCGACCGCGATGGCGCAGTCCGGGCAATGGTTGGCGGGCGCGACTATGTGACGTCTAATTATAACCGCGCCACCACCGCCGAACGGCAACCGGGGTCGTCGTGGAAATTATTCGTCTATATGGCCGCGCTCGAATCGGGTTATCGTATTGATGACCGCGTGGTTGATGAACCCATCACCATCGACGGTTGGAGCCCACGCAACAGCAATGGCCGATTTAGCGGTGAAATGGACCTGCGCACCGCCTTTGCTTATTCGGTCAACACCGTTGCCGCGCGGTTGGGCGATGGCATAGGCTTTTCCACCGTCGCCAATATGGCGCGGCGCTTTGGCATCACATCGGACCTCAACACCCACCCGTCGATGGTGCTGGGGACCGCCGATGTGCGGCTGATTGACATGACCGCCGCCTTTGCTGCGGTGTCGGCACAGGGGCATGCGGTCCACCCCTATGGCATCATCAAAGTAACCACAGCGGATGGGCGTTTGCTGTTTGAACGGCGACCCGAACCCGACACGGTGCTGGTTGATGCCTGGGTCGCGGCGGGCATGACCGACCTGTTGCAGACAGCGGTCAACACCGGAACCGGACGCGCGGCACAAATCGGGCGGCCCGTGGCGGGCAAGACCGGCACGACGAGCAGCAACAAGGACGGCTGGTTCCTTGGCTTTTCGAGCGGTATCACTACGGGCGTGTGGATGGGCCGGGACGATGCCCGCGCCGTCGCGGGGCTACAAGGCGGAGCCGCACCAGCGCGCGCCTTTGCCGCCTATATGCGCGCCGCCGTTGCGGAGCGCCCGATTGAACAATTCCGCACCGAGGTCGAATTGCCGCAATGGCAGCTGGAGGGTGATGATGAGGCCTATTATGGCGAGCCTGTGACAGGCGGAGTTGATGAAAATGGCTTGCCCGTTGAGCCGGAACCAGGTGCCCCCGGAAAACCCGATGGCGATGTTGAGCAAGGTGACAGCCCCGGCAAACCCGGTGACGGGCAGCAATTAGACCAACAGTGGATCGACCAGGTCACCGGCCGACGCGATGGCAGCGGTGCAGTGGCACCGCCAGCGCCCCGGCGTAACTTTGATTAGAAGGTTTTGAAGCCGGGTGACTCCGCCAGCCTTGGCTAGAGTTCCGTGATTTCCAAACTCAATTTCCCGACCTTACCGCGACGGTTGCTATTCCCGCTCCGATGAGAAGCGTGCCGCCAGTCTTGTTGAAAATGCCGATCGCACGCGGATTGCTGACGACGCTCCGGGCCCGTGATGCAATGAGGGCATAACCCAGTGCATTTGTGAACGCGAGGAGGAGGAATGTTGTCCCGAAAACGACCATCTGACCTGGCAAGCCTGTATTGTGGTCTAGGAACTGCGGCAGGAAAGCCACGAAGAAGATAATGCCCTTCGGGTTGAGGGCCGTCACGAGCCAGGCATGCCCCACCATCTTTACGGCGGACGCCCTGTCCGCGCGCGGTTTGGCCTCGAACGTGCCGCCTGCTCGATAAAGTTGCACGCCCAGATAGATGAGATAGGCGGCGCCAACCCACTTCAGAGCCGTGAAGAGCGTTGCCGACGCCATGAGAAGCGCGCCGACGCCAAGCATGGACAATGACATTGCCGTGAAATCGCCCAACGCTACGCCGACCGCAACCGGTAAAGCAGTGCGCCACCCTTGCCCAAGCGCATAGGATATAACCAACAAGATGGTGGGGCCGGGGATCAGGAGAAGTACTGCGGAAGCGGCGGCAAAGGCGATCCATATTTCAAAAGTCATGAGAACCCTCCTGCTAAAAAACAGGATAAACCCACATCGATAAGCCCTTGTAAAGGGGCCAGCCGTCCTGAGTGTGTGATCTAAGCCTTAAAACCGCCAGCGGTGGAGGTTGCGGCCATGCGCTTTGAGCCAGGTGCGCGATCTATCATGATCGCCACCGGCCAGAGCATCAACCAGCGCATGAAATTTGGGGCCGTGATTCATATGCGCCAGATGCGCCACTTCATGTGCCACCAGCGCGCTGCGCACAAAGTCGGGGGCCATCATCAGCCGCCAGCTATAGCGGATTTTCCCTGCTGCATTACAGCTGCCCCAGCGGGCGCGCGGGTCGCCAACGCCGACGGCGGCGCAGACAAGGCCCGCCGCCTGCGTTACCTGCGCGGTGCGATCCGTAAAATCGGCCAGCGCGCACGCGCGAAGCCAGCGCCCAACGCGCGCGCCAACGCTCTGCGGCGGCCCACCAAGGTGCAGCTGGTCGGTATCGAGCGTCACGGTGCGCGACCGTCCTTCGGCCCAATTGACCAGCAACGACGCATCGCCCCATGGCAGCAATGTTCCGGGCCCAACCAATATGGGGAACGCCTGTTTGGTCAGTTGCGCAGCGATCCACAGCTGTTGTTGCTGTGCCCATTGCTGCGCCGCTTTGCGCGAAGCGCGCGGTGGCAGGGTCAAAAACAACGTGCCGCGCAGCGCATCATACCGCAGGCGAAGCGTGCGGGCACGTGGGTGCGGGCGCAGGTGGACGCCGATTTGCTGGTCATCAACACGGATAAAAAAATCAAATGCTGCGTTCGACAAGGTGATTCTCTAGCGGACCGGCAACAACCTCGCTGATTGTCCATCCGCGCACCGATTGTCCGGCGCTATGCACCGTTTCGCGGCTTCCGCTGATCAGATAATGCCATGCGGGCAGCGGTTCATCCACGCTGCGCAGCCGATAGGCGCATGTCATCGGCAGCCAGCCCAACCCCACAACGGCACCGGCGGTCAGGCGAATACAGTCGGGGACATATTTGCGGCGGTTGCGATAGTCGCTGCACCGCCCAGTTTCGCGGTCGAGCAGGCGGCAGGTGACGTTGGTCGGGTAAACACGAACATCACCGCTCTCCTCATCCTCAACCTCCAGCTTGTTCAGGCAGCATTTGCCGCAACCGTCGCACAGTGCTTCCCACTCGTCCTTGTTAAGCGATGTCAGCGGACGTTCCCAGAATGGCTTTGCCAGAATTGGCTCTGGCCTAGGGGGGCTCACCTGACCCAGCGCGCGAGTTCCGCTTCCACCAGATCAGGCGAGCCTTCATTGACGTCCAGCGTATCAATCTTGTCGGTCGGAATCAGCGCAATCGGCTCCCCCGTCGGCCCCATCAGATAGGCAAGCTGCGTATGCGCCACGATGTAGCTGCTTGGGCTTACCCCGCTCTGGCGGCGATAGGTAACGAGGTAGCGCGCCGCAACATCGGCAATCTCGGCCTCGCTCCCCGTCAGGCCGATGAGCCTAGGGTGAAACCCCCGCACATAATTGGCCATGACCGCCGGTGTATCGCGGGCAGGATCGACGGTGATGAAAATCGGCTGGATGCGTGCTCCGCGCACCGGGTCCTGCCTCTCAAAACGCTGTAGCCCGCGCATCAGCCAGCCCAAATCAACCGGGCACACATCGGGGCAAAAGCTATAGCCGAAATAGACGAGCGTATAGCGCCCTGCGAAATCTTGGCTCGTAGTCCGCTGTCCGGCCTGATTGGTCAGTGCGAATGGCCCGCCGATCCGCGCGCCAGCCAGCGGGGGGGATTCTGCGGGCGGCGCGTTGCATGCGGCAAGCAAGATGGCACTTGCGCTGGCTACACACGCGGCGATAGTTTGGGATATGTTCATGATGTGCTAAGTCATGCGATGACAAAGCGTCAAAATCAACCGATACCAATGCATGTAGCAGGATGGCAGTAATGATTTTTTTGGGTTCCCGCCAGTTTAGACAAGCCCTTTTTCAGCTTGGTATGGCCATCGCGCTCATCAGCGCGGGCCCGGCGGCGGCACAATTCGGCTCGCCCGGCTATCGTTTTTTAGAGGCGGTGCGCGACCGCGACGGGACAAAGGCCACCGAATTGCTCGATCAATCGGCCATCATTATCAACACGCGCGAAGGGCAAACGGGGCAAACCGCGCTGCTGATCGTCACCGCCCGCCGCGATCTGGTGTGGATCCGGTTCATGCTCAGTCGCGGTGCCGATGCCAATGCCGCCAACCGCGAAGGGTTGACGCCGCTGATGCAGGCCGCGCTGCTGAGCTTTGCCGAGGGCGCACAAACCCTCATCAACGGCGGCGCACGTGTTAATGCCAGCGGGTCCAATGGTGAAACACCGCTGCATATCGCAGTCCAACGCCGCGATCTGTCAATGGTGCGGCTGTTGATAGCCGCTGGTGCCGACCCCGATTTGCAGGATAATATTACCGGCCAATCACCGCGTGATTATGCCGCCCGCGACACACGTGCAACGGCTGTGCTCGCCGCGCTTGACGAACGGCCAGCGACTTTGGTCAACACGCCGCGTGCCGCCGGCCCGAATTAGGATCGCCGACTCAAGGCCGACCGCAAAACGCCGTCAGCGGTAAAAGACGTGATTGCCCAGACGGGCAATACGCGGGCGGTTCCAACCGGGTGAAACGCGCGCCGCATGGAAAAACATGGCGCCGGGAACAGGGCTGGCCATATCGCCTGCCATCGCAACCTTTGCCACCCCAACCGACGTGCGCCATTGCGCCGAATTGGCCGGAGTCGGCAAAACGCCGCCGCGCACGAACGAAAATTGGTGCGGCTGGGTCAGCACACCGCAGACCGAATTGGCAAAACGGCCCGATTGTGCACGATTCAGAATGACATGCGCGACCGCCAGTTGCCCCTCAAGCGGTTCGGCGCGCGATTCATAAAAGACACCAATGGCCAAGCAGCGCTGTTCGGCGCTGTCGGCGCTATCGGCCGCCATATCACGCACCATGGACAAAAGGCTGGCCGGACGCACGGCATCAGATGCCGCGCCTTCTGTCGCAGATTCCACAGGCTCGGGAAGGGATTGTACCACAGCGGAAGATTCGAAAATCACGTCACCGGGAATAGTGGTTTGTGCAGTTTGCGCCAAGCCGGGAACGGTCATGGCAATCGCGACAAGCGCGGTAGCAGAAATGGCAGCCGCAGTGGCGGCCTGAAAAATACGACTCATTTTTTCTTCAAATTAAGCGGAATGGCGACATATGGCAGATGGATCAAAAACTCGATCATCGACCTGGGCCCTTCCGTCTGCGTGTTTTCCCGGGCTCATACTATGAACCGCGTTTTCATGGGCCATCGGGGCCCTTGAAAACCAAGGCAACCTTCGCGTTAACTAAGCCGACGTTCTTTGTTGCAGTGCAGCGCGAAAAGCAAGCTCAACCCAATGTTTCAGCGGCGAAGCGTGCTGCGTCTGCGACGTCTAGCTCGATAACCCACAAATCAGGGTCGCTACGGCGCCTTCTTTCCAGCCACGCGGAATAGGCGGCGGCCGTCATATCGGCATCACCGCCTGCGGGGCGCCAATGCTCGCGCCCGTCAAGATCGGTTGCGCGTTCAACAAGTATTTGGCGCTGGCCACGGTCGGCGCATTCAATCAATATCGCGCCTGCATGGGCATCGCCGCGATGGATAATAGTCGCAAAACCGCCTTCTGCCTGCACCCGTCGGCACAACGCAGCAACCAGCATATGGCTTGCCAAGCGGGGGGGGCTATCCGCCGGCAACCACATAACCCGGCAGGCTGGACAGCGCGTAGCCAGAACGCATGAAGGTTCCTGTGCCGCGCGCCACTTCCTCGCCGCTGGCATCAACCAGCCGTGCGTCGGCAACCAGTACGCGGCGCTTACCGCTGATCCAGCGGCCATGGGCCGTCACCTTGCCCGATTTGAGCGGCCTTGTGAAAAACATGTTGAATGCGGTCGTCAGCAAGAAACGATCTGTGACCAGGCTGTTTGCCGCATAAAATGCAGCATCATCGAGCATCTTGAAATAGCTGGTGCCGTGCAGCGCACCCGCAGCATGAAACAATGCGGGCTGCACTTCAAAACTTATTCGGGATTCGCCGCTGGCAATAATGGTCAATTGCGACGGAAATAGCCGGTTGACTGGGGCCAGCGCATAAAGCGATTCAAGAGCACGAAAATGCGCCTCTGCCCCTGTGTCGGGGACGTGCATATCTGGGCTATGGGGTTCGCCCATCATCATTCCTCACGCCGCGTCACGTGCCTCTTCGCCCGTCAAAATGGCATAGACTGCTTCGGCCGTATTGGCACCGCGCAACCGCGCAACCGAGGCATCATCACGGAAAAAACGCGAAACCTGGGCCAAGGCTTTCAAATGGTCAGCCCCCGCATCGACGGGGGACAACAGCACAAACACCAGATCGACAGGGAGCGAGTCAATCGCATCGAAATCAATCGGGCGCGCCAGCTGAATGAACATCCCGCGCACCCCGCCAAGCCCGGCAATCCGCGCATGCGGGATCGCCATACCGCGTCCAAATGCTGTAGAACCAAGCCGTTCGCGTTCCAGCAACGCCTCCGCCACTTCGCTTGCGTCCAGCCCAAGTGCCGCAGAGGCCATAGCGCCAGCCAAAGGGAAGAAGTTGCGTTTACTATCCACAACGACTTGGGCGCGAACCGTCGCAGGATAAATGAGGTTGTCTAACCTGTTCATTATAGTGTCGTCTTTACCAATTGGGGAGAGGGTATTGCTGTTTATCAGCGCCCATTACGCGATGAATTGCACCATCGAAAGCGCGCCCATAGACCCGCTCAAGGCAAAATACCAGCATGGAATATCCCCAGCATCAGGTGCGATTCGGCTCGACCCACCCAATCGTGCCGTCACCGCGACGATAGACCATATTGTGCACGGCGGTGGCGGCATTGACGAACAATAGCGCCGCCGTATTGCGCAGATCGAGCATCATCACGGCATCAGAAACACTGGCTGTCGGCACATCGACCTTGGTTTCTGCGATGATGGCGGGTGCATCGCCGGCTTCGTCATCGCCGTCGCCTGCGTCAAAAACGGTGTAGCCCGCATCAAAGTCCAATTCGGAAAGGCTGCTCGCGTCGCCGACGCCATTGCCATTTTTGTCCTTGAGGCGGCGCATATAACGGCGCAATTGCTTTTCGACGCGGTCGGCGGCCTGCTCAAAAACAACATGCGCGTCCTGTGCCTGCCCATGCGCTTTCAGCAGCACCCCTTGCATGACATGCGCGACAATATCGCAGGTCACGCTATCGTGCGGTCCACGACCAAAGGTGGCGTGAGTCGAAATGGCGCGGGAGAAATATTTATCGGCCATCGCGTTCATCCGGTCGGAAACATGCATCTGCAACGCTTCGCCAGTTTCAATCTGATGACCAGAAACACGGATTTCCATGATATTTCTCCTTGAATGAAGCAAGTAATTACTGTCGAAATGGTGTGGCACGCTTTCCTTTCAATCTCCTTTTCATCAAACTCTACGCCAAAGAACATTGCCTATCTGGTCGATGAATAGGGCGTGGCGTGCGGCCTCTGCCGCCGTTGGCGCATGCGCGCGCGGGGCCAAAAAAGGGCGCTCCGCGACGCGCGGTTCGTGCGTAAATGCTGGCGATATAATTGCCTCGGCGCTCAGCGTCATACCGATCTGCCGTCCGCCGGTCATTTCCACATAGAGCTGGGCAAGCAATTCGGCATCGAGCAGAGCCCCGTGTTTGATGCGGTGGCTGCGGTCGATTCCATAACGGCTGCACAGCGCATCCAGGCTGTGTTTAGCGCCGGGATGCAATCGCCGCGCCATCGCCACCGTATCGACCATCCTCTCCCTATCAAGCAATGGGCGGCCCGCGCGTTTCAGCTCGGCATCGACAAAGCCGAAATCGAAACTGGCGTTGTGCGCAATCAGTTGCGCATTATCGCCAAGAAAAGCCAACAGATCATCGACGCAATCGGAAAACAACGGCTTGTCAGCAAGAAAGGCGTCGGACAGCCCGTGAATCGCCTGTGCCTCTGGCGGCATCGGGCGCTGCGGGTTGTAATAAGCATGAAAGGTGCGGCCCGTCTCGACCCGGCCAAGCAGTTCGATGCAGCCTATTTCCACCAATCGGTCGCCGCCACCTGCGCTAAGGCCTGTTGTTTCGGTGTCGAATATAATCTCGCGCATCTTGCCGCAGACTATGCGCCGCGCGCGGCCCTTACGCAAGCGATCACAGCAGCAATTTGTTCACGCGTTTCATCAAAACGCCCGCCCGTGTCGATAATATAGTCTGCAGCAGCACGTTTTTGCGCATCGGGGGTTTGGCGCGCCAATATCTCGGCAAATTTTTCTGGCGTCATACCGGGCCGGGCAAGCACGCGGCGGCGCTGTTGCGCGGCAGGCGCTGAAACGACAATGATTTTATCAACCGCCGTTGCACCCCCTTTTTCAAACAATAGGGGTATGTCGAGCACTACCAACGACTCAGCGCGATTGGCGACCATAAACTCGGCCTGCGCCTCTGCCACGGCCGGATGGACGATACGCTCAAGCCGGCGCAATGCATCGTCATCACCAAACACAATCGCGCCTAACTTGGCCCTGTCCACGCCCGATGATCCGGTCGTACCGGGAAACGCTTTCTCAATCGCCGAAACCAGCGCGCCGCCCGGTCCCTGCATCGCGTGCACCTCGGCATCGGCATCGAACACCGGCACCCCCAAGTCACGCAACATCGCGGCCAGAGTCGATTTACCCATGCCGATGGAACCGGTCAGGCCGATGAGCAGAGGGCGGGATTGCGTGGTCGTCGTCATCCGCCGATCAACATTGCGCGTAATTCACCGTCGCGTTCCCGAGGGGGGGCAACCCCGAAGAACAATTCAAACGCCATGGCCGCTTGCCCGACCAGCATTTCCAGCCCGTCGATGGTCGCGAGGCCCCTCTCCTCCGCCTGCGCCAAAAGATCGGTCACCAGCGGCGCATAGACGCAGTCATAGACGATCGCATCGACAGGGAGCGGCGTTAAATCACAGTCCAGCGCATCCTGCCCCGCCATGCCCAGCGCGCTGGCGTTGACGAGCAATGCAGCAGCGGGGAGTTTTGACCCAAGCGGCAACGCCCGCCCCTTCAGCCCAAAATGCGCCAATACTGCGCTGGCTTTTAGCACGTTGCGGCCCAGAATGGTCACGGGACCAACATTCGCCCGTGCCAGCGCAAACAGGACAGCGCGCGCCGCGCCGCCTGTGCCAATCACCGCCACCGGCTGTCCGGCCAAATCCACATCCGCCAGCGGCGCATAAAATCCGGCAGCATCGGTGTTGGTCGCCGCTATGCTGGCGTCAGGCTGGCGAAAAATCGTGTTGGCCGCGCCCATCGACCCGCGCACCCCGCCGGGGTCGTCAACATGGTCGAGAATATTCAGCTTGTGCGGTATCGTAACATTGCATCCGCGCCAATCGGGGTCACGCTTTCGCTGTGCGATATAGTCGCCCAGTTGATCGGGCCGAACATGACAGGCACGATAGGCGGCATCAATCCCCAGCACATCGAGCCAAAAGCCGTGTATCAGCGGCGATTTGCTGTGCGCAATCGGATCGCCGATCACTTCGGCATAGGCTTTACCCGGGCTGGGCGTATCGGGAAAGGAGGTCATGTGCCCATCACCCCGCGCGCCCGCAAATAGCCGAGCAACGGCAGTAAGGGCATCCCCAGCACGGTAAAATGGTCGCCTTTGATGGCTGTGAATAATTGCACGCCCGGTCCTTCGATGCGGAAACAGCCGACGCACCCCGCTATGGCGGGCCACTCGCCATCCAGATAGGCAGTAATGAAGGCGGTGGACAGCGGGCGCACCTGTAATTTTGCCTGCTCGACATGACGCCACATGATGCGACCGCGCATCGCCACCACCACTGCGCTGGTCAGCACCATCTCACTACCGGAAAATTGCGCCAGATGGTCGGCGGCGGCGGCACGGTTTTCGGGCTTGTCGAACAGCTCTCCCCTTACCGACACCAGCGAATCGCTGCCAATCACATATGCCGATGGATACGACTGCGACACTTTGAGCGCTTTAAGTTCCGCCAGCGCATCGGCGATATTGCGCGGCCCCTGCCCTTCGGCAAGCAAGGCCGCCTTGAGCGCGGCTTCATCAACATGGGCGGGTATCGCCTGATAGGCAACGCCCGCAGCGTCGAGCATCGCGCGGCGACTGGCGCTTTGCGACGCAAGAATCACCAAGTCCGTCACCCCTGCCCCGCTTCGCGCGCCGCGCGCCGATCCTCAACCAGTTTGATGATCGCTGCTGCGCTTTCCTCGATCGAACGGCGCGTCACATCGATCACCGGCCAGTCATTGTCGGCAAACATCCGCCGTGCATAGCCTAGCTCGGCCTTGACCGATTCCTCATCGGCATAAGTGGTGCTGCGGTCTTCGCCCATGACCGACAAACGGTTGCGGCGCACCGCGACCAATCGGTCAGCGCTGGTCGTCAACCCGATAACCAGCGGATTGACCAGAGAATAGAGGCTAAGCGGCGGCGGTGACACCGGAACAATCGGGATATTGGCGGTCTTATAGCCGCGATTGGCAAGATAGATGGACGTCGGGGTTTTCGAGCTGCGCGAAACGCCCGCAAGCACGATGTCGGCGTCCTCCCACCCCTCTGGCGAAACCCCGTCATCATGCGCCATCGTATAATGTATAGCCTCGACCCGCGCGAAATAGGCGTCATCGAGCATATGTTGCCGCCCGGGCCGCGCCTGTGCCTGTTGGCCCAGCATGTGCGACAGCGCATCGGTGACCGTATCGAGCGCGGCGACCGCAGGCAGGCCGAGCGCGGCGCAGCGCCGTTCAAGCTCCGCGCGCAATTCGCCATTGACCAATGTGAACAGGACCAGCCCCGGATTATCGGTCGCCTCGATCAAAATACGTTGTAAATGGGCCCGGGATCGCACCATCGGCCAAAAGTGACGAGTCACCGCGACATCGTCAAATTGCGCCAGCGCTGCTTTGGCGATATTTTCAAGCGTCTCGCCCGTCGAGTCCGATACAAGGTGTAAATGGAGTTTCATCGCGTGGAAACATGTGGGCAGATTGTGGATAAGGCAAGGGATGGAATATAGGATAGAATATTATCCCTCATGCTGTCGATTCCGCCCACAGAAACATCCCCGATGGTGAAAGGTTATACACAGGCTGTGGAAAGTGGGGATGGTTTTTGCGACTCATCGCCGCCATGCGAGTCGCAAAAGGGCTGCTGTTGGCAAGTCGGGGAGAGCCGACTATGTCCCCGAAATCCAGCTGCCAACAACTATCATCAATAAAGAAAGACTCTATATAATATGATGAATTGTCCGCCCGCTCCGAACGATCATGCACTCATGGCGGTATTACGCGGCACGCGGGTCAATCCGCCGCCACTATGGTTGATGCGTCAAGCTGGGCGCTATTTGCCTGAATATCGCGCATTACGTGCCGAAAAAGGCGGGTTTCTAGAGCTTGTTCACGATAGTGAAGCAGCGGCAGAAGTGACGTTGCAGCCGCTGCGTCGGTTTGACGTTGATGCGGCAATCCTGTTTTCGGATATATTGGTCGTCCCACATGCGATGGGACAGGATCTATGGTTTGAAACGGGCGAAGGGCCGCGCCTCGCCCCGCGCCTCGCCGAAGCAGCGCTGGAAACACTTCAACCAAAGCCGCAGCGGCTCGATCCCGTTTATCAGACTTTACGGTTGCTCAAAGGGCAGATGCCAAATGGGCGGGCGTTGCTTGGCTTTGCCGGCTCACCATGGACTGTCGCAACCTATATGGTCGATGGTCAAGGGTCGAAGGATCATGGCGCGGCGCGGCGAATGGCTTATACCGAGCGAGACAGGTTTGCCGCGTTGATCGACGCGATTGTTGATATGACCACGACCTATTTGATCGGCCAGATAGAGGCGGGCGCCGATGCGGTGCAATTATTTGACAGCTGGGCGGGCAGCCTGGCGCCCGACGAGTTTATGCGTTGGGTGGTAACCCCCAACCGTGCGATTGTGGACAGGGTGCGCAGCGCCTGCCCGAATGCGCCGATTATCGGATTCCCCAAAGGAGCCGGTGCAAAACTGGTCGATTATGTCACAGGCACCGGGGTTGATGCCATCGGCATAGACGAGACGATCGACCCCGTCTGGGCCGATGCCGTTTTACCCAAGGGATTACCGGTGCAGGGTAATCTCGACCCCTTATTGCTGATTGCTGGCGGCGATGCGCTTGATGCGCGGATAGATTTTATCCGTGCAGCTTTTGCAGGTCGGCCGCATATTTTCAACCTCGGCCATGGTATCTTACCCGACACGCCGATTGCGCATGTCGAACAAATGGTGCGGCGGGCGCGGATGGTGACCCATGCTTGACGCTTGGGTCGGCTGGTTGGGCGCGGCCTATCTATGGGTGGTCGCGCTTCACGTCATCTTCGTCATTTTCCTGATGGCGGGGTTGATGATGATGCCGCGTTATTTTGTCTATCATCAGGAGAGTGCGCCTGGATCGGACGAGGAAGCGCGCTGGGCGGGGCGGGAGAATAGCTTGCGCAAAATCATCCTGAACCCCAGCCTGATTATTGTATGGATATTGGGGTTGATGTTGGCGGCGCATGGCGGGTTTTGGAGCCAAGGCTGGTTCCTTGTGAAACTGGCGCTGGTGCTCGGCCTATCGGCCTATCATGGCTGGCTGGTCGGCTATGCCAAGGCGCTGGCACGCGGGAGGCGGCGGCTTTCGGGCAGGCAGCTGCGCCTGCTCAACGAACTACCCTCACTGCTCACGATCATCATCGTGATTTTGGTTTTTGTTAAACCCTAGTCCGCGTTGATTGACAGCGCGCTGGCGCAATTCTAAACGCGTGCCGATGGCAGGGGTTTCCCCCGCCATATCCTCAAGACACGCGCGATGAAACGATTCCCCATCGTCCCGGCTTCGCAACGCTTGCAGCCGACCGCGCCATTTCCACCGGAATATTGAAATGCATTTGAAAGAATTAAAGAAAAAAGCCCCAGCAGAATAGGTCGAAATGGCCGAAGAGCTGGGCATCGAGGGAGCATCGACACTGCGCAAACAGGATTTGATGTTCTCTATCCTCAAAGCGAA
>JBBTFY010000026.1:0-23946 GCA_038041635.1 Pseudomonadota bacterium | reverse complement strand
CAGCTATGCCTAGCTTCGCCAAGTGGCTCAGCAAGGCGTCGCATCCCTCTCCCGCGAGGGGAGAGGGGCTTTTTTGTCGCCCTTTCCCACTCGTAAACGAGCGCGGGTGATGCCGATTAACATGTTCAAAGAGCCAGCCGCTAGGCTTGCCTAGGGGAAGGGTAGAAAGTGTCGCGATACAGCATGCATATTACCATGGCGCAAAGCCTGTAGGAAAGTGGGAAAGCGCGGGGCGGGACCCAATTGAATAGTGCCTGCGCGGCTTAGGGCGCTGGCACATCCCACACATAGGTTGCCACCGCGCCAGCGCTGAGCGTTGCAGCAAACTGGCGCGCCGCAAAGCGGACATGAAAGGTTTGAATAGTGGCAGAGCTATTGGCCATTATCAGCACGATGGAACCATCGTCGCTGTTGCGGAACGCCACGCTATCCAGCCCGCCAACCCCGGTATCAGAATCAATGCGCACCGCACCGCGCCGGACAAAGCGGCTGGCGTGGGCAAGCACATAATATTCGACGTTACGGGTCACCGCGCCAGTGCCGCTGTCTATCGTTACAACGCCCCGGCAATTGCCGCACCCGCCAACATGCGGGCCGCTATTCCCATCGAGCGCGATGTTCCACATCACAACGCCGCGCGCCCAATTGCGCGTCGTCCCGATGATGAGGTTGCGCGTCATCCAGCCCAAGCTGCTGCCGAAGTCGCTATCCCAGCTGCCCCCCGAACATTCGGTAAACCACACATCCTTGTCAGGAAATTCGCGTTGTACGGTCGATTGTGCCGACACATCGCCAGCATAACAATGCCATGCAACACCCGAAATATATTGCGCTGCCGCCGCGTTACGGAGCACCGCTGCGGGTTGCTGTGGCTGGTCCCAATTATGATCCCATTCGAGTAATTGGGTCGTCAACCCATCATGGCGCAGCAATGGCCCCAAATGGTTTGCCACAAAATCGGCCCTCTGCGCCGCACCCATGCGCATGCCGGGGTAATCGCCAGGTTCAAAATCCGGCTCGTTCTGGATGGTCAATGCGTCAATCGGCACGCCGCGCGCACCCATTCCGACCAGATAATCACGCAAATAGCCCGCAAAATTGGGATAAGCGGCCGCATTCAATGTGCCGCCAATCAATCGCCCGCTCGACTTCATTGACGCGGGCGCGCTCCACGGCGACGCGATGATCGTCAATTGCGGGTTGAGCGCGCGCGCGGCGCGGATGGTTGGCAGCACATCAACATCAACCGGGGACAGGTCGGTCGGCGCCCCCAATGGCCCATCGGCATAGCTATAATGGGTGCGCGAAAAGTCAGACGCGCCGATGGTCAGCCGTGTTGCGCCAAGGCCAATACCCGGCGCAGGGCCAAACAGATCCGCCATGAGCGCATCGCGCTGTGCTACGCTCATCCGGCGCTGTATCAACCAAGCCGAACTGTCGGTTATCGCCGCACCAAAGCCCGCTATCGTCTGATAACGCTGTGCCGGATCAACCAAGATGATAGTGCCAGCCATCGGCGCTGCGACAGTCCATTCCCCCATGGTCACAGGGTCAAGCCGCCGCGCACCGTCGGCGCTGGTTATAAAGCTGCGCGCCAGTGGTGCCTGGGCAACCGGAATGGGGGTTGGCGTGGGCGCCGGCGTCGGGCCCGGTAGCGAAATGACGCCGCCACCGCCGCCCGCACTACCACCGCCGCACGACGCCAGCGCCAGCATTGCCGCACCGACCATCGCGCAGCGGACCATCCGGCCAGCAAGCGATGGAGTTGATCGAACGCGGAGGAGGAGAGCAGCGGGGTTCACGGGGCTGCGTTACAATATTTTTCGACAAAGGACGCGTGGCTGGGCATGCGATCAACACATTTGGCGATCACATTTTCGATATTGCCCAGATATTGGACCAATTGCGGCACGCTCTTCAAATCGACGAGCGGATCATAGCTGCGCGGAATGACCCCCTGCCCCAAAAACACCTGTATCCAACTTTCTTCGCCGAACAATTCTTCATCCTCGCGGAAAATGCGGCCATTTGCGGCGAACAGGTCCCACTTGCGTTGCAGCGTGTCGGGCACATCCATCGTGCGCACATAGTTCCAGAATTCGGAATCGTCGCGCTCCGTCGCCTTGTAATGCAATATGATGAAATCGCGGATACGCTCATACTCAAAATCGGTTTGGCGGTTAAACTCGTCGATATTCGCCTGTTCGAAATTGCCGTCGGGGAACAGGCGGATCAGGCGGATGACCGATGATTGGATCAGGAACAAAGCCGTCGATTCCAGCGGTTCGACAAACCCGGCGGCAAGCCCCACCGCGATGCAATTTTTGTTCCAAACCTTGCGTCTTTTGCCGGTTTTGAAGCGCACCTTGAGCGGGTCGCCCAGCACTTCGCCGTCAAGGTTCACGCGCAGGATAGTCTCCGCCTCGTCATCGCCCATAAACGCGCTGGCATAGACATGGCCGTTGCCGGTGCGATGCTGCAACGGAATACGCCACTGCCAGCCAGCGCTATGCGCAATGGAACGTGTGTAAGGCGTGAAATTGTCGGACCGCGCACACGGCATGGCGAGCGCACGGTCGCACGGCAACCAGTGGCTCCAATCAACATAATCGGTTTTCAAGGCCTCACCGATCAACAGCGCGCGAAAGCCCGTGCAATCGACAAAGAAATCAGCCTCTATTACTTCGCCGCGTTCCAGCGTGACCGACTTGATAAAGCCATCTTCGCCGTCCAGCGCGACATCGACCACCTTGCCCTCGGTACGCTCAACCCCGCGATCTTCGGCATATCCGCGCAAGAATTTGGCATAGAGGCCGGCATCAAAATGATAGGCATGGGCGATATGCCCCAACGGGCTTTCGGCCATATTTGGCTGCGCCCGCATGAACTTGTTAGTGTGGCAAGCGGCTGTATTGATAGAATAGTTGGCAAAGTCCGACGCCTTACCCAACTGGTTGAGTTTCAACCAATAATGGTGGCAGCGCAGCCATTCCAGATCCTGCCCGATGACGCCAAAGCCGTGGATATAGCTTGCCCCCTTGCGCAGCCAGTCGGTGAACTGGATGCCCAGTTTGAACGTCCCTTGGGTGTCGCGCATGAACTTCGCTTCGTCCAGCGCCAGCAGTTCGTTGAACTTCTTGATCGCGGGGATCGTCGCTTCGCCGACGCCAATGGTGGCAATCTCTTCGGATTCGACCAAGCGGATGCGATACATCCCCTGAAACAGATGCGCGAACATTGCCGCCGCCATCCAGCCAGCCGATCCGCCGCCTACGACCAATATGGTTTTTATAGATTTCTCTGACACTATTCGCACCCCATCACTTTGTAGCTATGATCACGGCAAGACACGATGCCTTGGGCAATCAGTTGCACGTCGCGGCGGTGTCTCCTTCTGGCAGGCGCGCGACACGGCGGGCCTGTCCATAGCGCAAACCATAGCCGCGTGGGAACAGCGCTGCGCGGCCATTGGCCTCGCACGGCGTGCCCGTCCATGCAAAGGATAATGTGCCGGTAAAGCCATATCCGCGCCGCCCGACAGCGGGACGGAACAGGACATCGGCAATCCCGCTCGCCTCCGTGCCCGGCAACCAAGCCGCGACAAAGGCGTTCGACCGATTGATGAGGTCGTTGGCGTAAACCGTGCGCCCTGAATATAATATGGTCACAACCTTTGGACCGCGCCCCGTTACGGCGTCGAGCACAGCGCGATCTTCGGGATAGCGCGCGCTATGCGCCAATGATGCCGGAAAATCGACATCGCCGCGCATTTCGGCATAGGGCTGTTCGCCCAATACCGCGATGACGACATCAAAACGCGACACGTCAACCCCCGATGCCGTTTCGCTATAGGTAACATTGCCCGCACCCACGACATCGCGGATCGCGCTCAGCAGCGTCTCTCCCGTCGCAAAATCTTCGTTGCTATTTTCGGTGCCCTGCCATGTGCGCGACCAGCCGCCCGACTGGATGGACATGCTATCGGCGCCCTTGCCAACCACGAGTATACGTGCGGTGCGCGCAAGCGGTAGAACATTATCATTTTTGAGCAAAACCAGCGACTTGCGCACAGCCTCCTCGGCCAATGCCGCATCGGCGATAGCGTTCGCGGGCAGTTGCTGCGCCTGCACAGCAGGATTATTGTCGAACAGGCCAGAGCGCAATTTGACGCGGATGATACGCGAAACGGCGTCGTCAATCCGGCTCATCGCGATGCGCCCTTCGCGGACATCCGCCACCGTATTGGCGATGAATGCCGCCCATTGTTCGGGCACCATGATGAGGTCGATGCCAGCGTTGATCGCCTCCGGGCAGTGCGATTTGGCGCAGCCGGGCACTTGTTCAATCGCATCCCAGTCGGACACGACCAGCCCGTCAAAGCCCATCCGCCCTTTCAACACGTCGGTAATCAAATAGCGGTTGCGGTGCATCTTGCCGAAATCATGCCCGCTTTGCGTGTCGTGCCAGCTGCTATAGGAGATCATCACCGTCTGCACATTGGCGGCTAGCGCGCCGTAATAGCCCTGCGCGTGGGTGCGGATAAGTTCCCGCTCACCGACCTGCGCATTGCCCTGGTCGTCGCCCCCCGTCGTGCCACCGTCACCGATGAAATGCTTTGCGGTCGCCAGCACGCTGTTCGCGCCGCCCAATGTGCCCTGTAGCCCACGAACATACTGTTCAGCATAGCTGCGCACCAATGCCGGGTCGGACGAAAAACTCTCGTAACTGCGGCCCCAACGCTCATTCTGCACGACGGCCAATGTTGGTGCAAACGCCCAAGTGATGCCCGTCGCGCGAACTGCCCGCGCCGTGCTGGCGGCGATACGGCGGATAAGCGCGGGGTCATGCGCCGCGCCAAGCCCGATGTTGTGCGGAAACAAAGTCGCGCCATAAACATTATTATTGCCGTGAACGGCGTCGATACCCCAGATGATAGGGACCTGCGTCGCCATGTCGGTGGACATCGACGCGCGGTAATATTGCCCGCTAAGCGCCGCCCATTCGGCCGGACTGGCATGCTTGTTCATCGCGGGCCAAGCCCCGCCGCCATTGAGGATCGAACCGATATAATGGCTACGCACCTGTTCGGGGGTGATGTAGCGGATTTCGGGTTGTGTCATCTGCCCGATTTTTTGCTCTAACGTCATACCTGCAACAATCGCAGCGACACGGGCTTCGAGCACAGCGTCTGGGTGCGGCGCGGCGCGGCGCGGCCATGAAGCAAGATTTTGCCCCGCGCTGTTCGCAGGCGTAGATTGTGCGACGCTGGTGGCAACCAGTGCACCAAAGCCAACCACAGAAGCTGCTGCGAGCGCAACTATCCCAATCCGTACAGCACGCACAGGCAGACCCTTCTATGTTTTACATGACCTTGCGTAGTTTGCGACCCGAGGGCACCTTCGCCTTCCCAGGCGGATGGCGCACGCAGGAGCGCGCGCCATCCATGAGAGTGTTTAGAAGCGATAGCTGAAACCAAACAGATATTGTGTTCCGTAGGTTTCATAATCCTGGCCAAGGAACGAGCCGTCCGCAGTCCGGATACCACCGCCATCGGTGCCAAGCCGTGTTGCATATGGCGAGTCATCGATGTTGTTGGCTTGCAGCAAGATACCAAATCCAGCGAGCGGTGAGCCTTCTTGGAAGGTGTAGCCGATCTGTGCATCGATCTGATGTTCAGCAAGGATTTCCGTGACACCGCGTGACGCAAACAGCGCCGTCACTTCACCCTTAAACGCCGCACGGCCGCGATAGCTTGCACGTGCCTGGAACCCAGCCCGTTCAAAGTAACCGGTGATATTATAGGTATCACGCGAGAAACCCGGAATGCGCGTTGCCTGAATGGCCGCTCCGTTGGTGCCACCGGCATTCAACGCGAGCGGGTGCAGGTTGGTGCGGTTAATCGAATAGCTACCCTGAACACCGAACCCTTCGAGGAAGGAGGTAATCCGGCCAAATTCAAGTGCACCCGATATTTCGAGACCCTTGATATAGCCACCAGAGCCATTGGCAGGTTGGTTAATCTGGCCAATCGGACTGATGATAACCCCAGCCGGGATCAGCGCAGCCGTCGGAGGCAATGGCAGACCAGAGAAATCAAACGCTTGGCGCTGGGTGAAGATATAGCTGCGCAAATCCTTGTAGAACAGACCAACGCTGAAATAGCTCGCCCGGCCGATATACCATTCATAGGCCAAATCGATAGCATCCGCACGCCATGGCTGGAGGTTCGGGTTACCGCCCGACGCCGACCATGGATTAACCGTTTGCCCGGGAACGCAGGGCGGGCTGCCGCCGCATGGGTTGGAAAAGCTTGGCAGGAAGTTGGCGCGAAGTTCATCCACCCGTGGGCGCGCAACTTGGCGTGCTGCCGCAAAGCGGATGCGATGCCCGCCACCCAGATCATAACTCAGGTTCAAGCTAGGCAGGAAGTCGGTATAGTCGTCACCGTCGGTAAAGGGTGTCACAACTGTCGGCGATACCGTCCGGTTAATGGCAACACCTGTCGAGCTTTGGTCGGCATAGATGACCTGAAGCCCCAAATTACCGCGCAATGGGCCATTGTCGATGCTCAACCGCGCCCGCAATGTGATCAACTCTTCGCTGAGCGACCATGCTTTGTCGTAGGTGTCATTGTTGATGAACTGCACGCGGTCATAATAGACCGGCAAAGCGGCCGGCAGGTTGACGCTGAGCACATCGCCGAATCCGGCAAAGCCAAGGTTGGTCGAGTTCACCAGATATTGCGAAGCAACCAGCGTTTGCGCGCGACCGTTCTTGAGCATCAGATCAAACTCGCCGACATTCTTGTCCTTGTCGCGATGCGTGAAGTTTACACCAAAGTCGAAACTGTCAAAGAAGCTGCCGCCAATGTCATAGTGGAAGCCCAAATCAAGCGCATAGACGCTTTCATTGACATGTGGTTCCTTGGTCGCGCCGTCATGACCCCAGCCACCCCATGGCGCGCGGTCACCCAGCGAGATGCGCGCTGCGTCGGCATAGTTGAGGCCCGTGGTATAGGTTGGGTAGCCATTGCCCGACACCAGATTGCTGATGTCCCAGTTGATCGTGTCAAACTGGCGATTGGCGTTCTGGTTGGTGTTGTTGATGCCTGCTGGTGTCGCGCCCGTGAAAGCACCCGCATAGGTTTCGGTGATGCTCTCATCCCGGCTGTTATGCGAGTAAGACAGATCGGCAATGAAGCTCAAGTCTTCGGTCATCTGGAACTCGGCATTGAGGCCAGCCGAGAAGAGTTCATCGTCGCGGGTGTTATAATCGTTGCGGATGATCGGGGCGACGCGGGTGTTGCTGCCCGTCACACCGACTGTGGTGCCGCCAACGAGCGCGGTGCCAACATTGTTAAACTGCTGGCTGTCTGCCCAGACGTTAGAGAACCATTGTGCACCGCGCCGCGTTTCATTTTGCGAAAAGCGCGAATAATAAAGGTCGGTCGTCACATGAACGGCGTCGCTTGGCTGCCATTCGATAACGCCCATCACGGCGTCACGACGCTGTTCGCGCGATGTCGCTACAATTTCCTGACCCGTCAGGAATGTCGCGGTCCGCGCGGCAACAGGGTTGATGCTGCCGTTAATGCCGGAGCCAAAGGTTTCATAGCCATAGGCTTTATACTGGCGGTTCTGCGATGGTGCATCGAGGTGCGCATAACCGATGGCCCAGCCGAGCGTTCCGCTCTCATTCTGGTCAACATAGCTGATGCTGAAACGGCCGCCATAGTTGCGAACGTCGCTGTTCAAACGGTTACCCGAAGTCAGTTCACCGCGCAGGTTCACCGCAATGACGCGGTCATTGGTGTCGAGCGGGCGAACGGTGCGAAGGTCAACCGTTCCCGACAGACCCATGCCCGAAACATTGGCATCGGGCGTTTTGTAAACGACGACTTGCCGCAACAGTTCGGAAGGATATTGGTCAAACTCAACGCCACGATTGTCGCCCGAGCTCGCCTGCTGGCGGCCATTGAGCAATGTCGTCGAAAAGTCTGGCGCAAGACCACGAATCGAGATGGTCTGTGCACGACCACCGACGCGCTGTGCGGTCAGACCGGGAAGGCGCGCAATCGATTCAGCGATCGAGACATCGGGCAGCTTGCCGATTTCTTCGGCCGAAACCACTTCGACGATGCTGACTTCCTCGCGCTTAACCGAGACCGAGTTAGCAATCGACGCCTGAATACCGGTAACGACGATGTCTTCGCCGGCGTCTTCTTCGGCGGGTGTGGTTGCCTGTGCAAAGGCGGGCGATGACAACATGGTCATCATGGCGATTGCCGAAGCGGCACCCATCAAACGGATTACTGCGCCTCGCGAATCGGTTTTCGCGCTCAACTTGGTCATCAAATGCCCTCCCAATCGGACTATGTGCAGAGCGAGAACAACGAAAATCCGCCGTCACGACCCCAAAAAAACGGTGCGCACCCTCGTTAAGACTATGGTCAATTGGAAGCGCTTCCAATTCCTACTTAAGCGCATTTACCTAAAATGTCAATCAAACCGCACTAGGGCAGGCATTCGTATTATCTAGGCAGTATTGCCTAGGGTCAGGTACCAAGCGTTGACGCACGTGGCAGCACTTCGAACGCAATTGCTTCAAAGCCTGGTGCCAACGCATCCTGGCCTTGGTTGAGGGTTTCGACTATACGTTCGACAGCGCGCGCGCTCATGCGGCGGATGGGCTGGTGCACCGTCGTCAGTGGTGGCCAGACAATTTCTGAAACCGGCGTATCGTCGAATCCCGCCACGGCAACGTCTTCGGGAATGTTCATCCCCAACCTGTGCGCGCTCAGCAGCGCACCGGCGGCCATGTCATCATTGGCACAGACTAGCGCGCTTGGCCGCCCGTCGCGCGACAGAACATCCTGCGCTACGGTAATCCCGGACCGAAAAGTAAAATTGCCCCGTTCGACGGTGAGCGACTCCTCGGGCAGCCCGGCTTCGGCAATACAGCGCCTGAACCCGACCAGCCGTTGCCCGGCGGAAATATGCCCCTCTGGCCCATCAATATAGGCAATGCGGCGATGCCCTTGGTTCAGGATATGCTGTGCCAAGGCATAACCAGCCGCCGCATCATCCATGCCCACCGATGCCGTCATGCTTTGCACGCGCGGGCCCGCCGAAATGCAGACCAATGGGCATGGCGCATCAAGGATACGGCGCACCATAGCCTCGTCATCCGAAAAGGGCGGCGACAATATCATGCCAACACAGCGCAACCGTGTGATCAATTCGGATATTTTTTCATAACGATCTGGGTCCACCGGGCTGATCGTCCTGGTGTGCAGACTGATCCCCAATTCAGCGCACGCACGCAATGCGCCCAGTTCCAAACCACTGTGATAATAGCTGTTCGGTTCGGCATCGAGTTCAAAGGCGTGAATCAAGACAATGAGTCCCGTTGACCCGCCAGCCAGCAACCGCGCCTGTGTGTTGACATGATAATCGAGCGCGGCGACCGATCGCATCACCCGCGCCCGCACCTCTGGCCTAACATTGGGGCCATTGTTGATGACCCGCGATACGGTGGTCCGTGCAACCCCGCTATGCGCCGCAACATCGTCAATCGTCGGCCGCTTTTTTGTCACATCGCCCCCATTTCGCCGCCTTCGTTCTATGTCAGCGCTATAAAACTCACGGCTGTCAACCGCCCCGTGATTGGGTCGGACGCAAATATGCTATCATTGGCCAACATCGCACAATGCAACAGGCAACAGCGAAACATGATCGCGCGGTTAAAAAGCGGTTCGACGCGCAGCACCTGTTCAAACATCGCCGTGTCACCAGAAATATAACTAGGTTCTGGTTCACCATGCCGCGCAAAATCCTGACCAAGCGCTGCGATATAATTAGCATGGCGTTCGCTCGTTACGGTTTCATATCCCGTGCTGCGATGGCGGTAAAAGGCTGTGCCGCCTTGGTCATCGTGCGACAGATAGTGGACTATCGCCAATTGGTTGGTTTCGGGTCGGTCAATATGCGGCACCCGTTGCTGTAGCGCCAGTTGGTCGGGTGGCGTCGTCGCCAGTGAATAATAAGCCCCAACAAAGTTCGCCTTTTGCTGATGTCCAAATAATGCCCGGATAGTCGGCACCAATACTGCGCCCAGCCCGTCAAAATAGCTGGTCGCCACATTGGCGCGGATACCCGGATAATTGCCCCCCATATCGCTGTAACTCAGGCTTTGAGCATCGCGGCGCAGCCGCTCCGGGTCGGGCGCGAAATTGTCGATAATCGCAACGGGTTGCCCCTCATTGCCGATACGTTCGACCCGTACAGATGGTTTTTGCATTGATTGGCCCAATGAATATGGCAGTCCGCTTCCCTCTATACCGATAAATCGCTATGAGCCAGCCATGCAAGACGTGCCCATCTGGGAACAACCGACGCCGGAAATATTTGCCCGCGACATTGCGCCGCTGGCACGCCCTGCGGTGCTGCGCGGTATCGCGCGCGATTGGCCACTGGTCAAACTGGCGCGGCAAAATGATGCGGCGTGCATGGCCGCGCTGTCACAATTTGCCAGCGACGAGCCGATTGACGTGGTGCGCACCGACCCCACCAATGAAGGGCGCTTTCATTATTCTGACGATATGCACGGGGTCAATTTTGCGCGGGCAAAAGCCAGCCTGCCCGCTTTCCTTCATGCGTTGGAACAGGAAATGCAAAGCGAGCGGCCCTTTGCTATATCGGCGCAGGGCGTGTTGGCACGCGATGCGGTGCCGGGTTTTGCCGCCAGCCACCCGATGCCCTACGCTCCGGCGAGCGCTGCCCCGCGAATGTGGATCGGCAATGCCGCCAAGGTGGCGGCGCACAACGACCCATCGGATAATATCGCGGTGTGTGCGGCGGGGCGGCGGCGTTTTACCCTGTTTCCTCCAGACCAGATCGGTAATCTTTACATCGGCCCGCTCCACTTCACCCCCGCTGGCACGCCGATTTCGATGGTCCATGTGACCAAGCCCGACCTTGCGCGCTACCCCCGCTTTGCCAAAGCACAGGCGGCGGCGTGGGTGGCCGAATTGGAACCGGGCGACGGCCTGTTCATCCCCTATGCTTGGTATCATCATGTCGAGGCGATGGAACGGTTCAACATCCTCGTCAATTATTGGTGGAATGATGCGCGCCCCGAACTCGGCTCACCATGGGACGCCATGCTCCACGGAATGATGAGCCTGCGCAGCCTGCCCGCCGATCAACGCAGCGCATGGCGCGCGATGTTCGACCATTATGTGTTTATGGAAAATGGCGATCCGGCAGAGCATTTGCCCGAGCATGTTCACGGCTCGCTTGCTGCAACAACGCCAGACGATATAGCGGCCATGCGCCAGCAGCTGAAAACACTGTTCACGAAATAGGGGCGGCGAGGGCATTATCCAGGTCGGTCAGGTGCGCCATCCGGGCTTGTTCGATCCGCGCCAGCCACCCAGGGCGATCGAACTGGTCGATGGGCGCAGCACCAATGGCCATAGCTGGGTCAGCAGCGGCAAAGCTGTGCACGACAGGCGCGCTGCCGGACGATCCGCGCGCAACCAAGCGAAACACGCGGCGAAAGTCATAATGTATTGCTGCGACTGTCCCAACGGGATCATGCCAAAATGCGGTCGCCAGACTCACTAGGGAACCGCCGAAGCGGCCCCGGCGTAGCCGATAGCGCGCCAGCGCCAGCGACGCCTTGGCCCTGCGCCAGCGCCAGATGGTGTCGGGGATTGATAGCTGCGGCGTTTCCTTTCGAAACAATTCGCCAGCGAAGATATTCGACGCGGTCATCCGTTCGGCATCGCTCGACATCGCGTCTCCGCGTTGACGATAGCCGACCAGATATTCGGGTACCATCGCAATCGGCCCGCGCGCGGCCATGCCCAATTGCAACAAATAATCTTCGCACCCCTCAACCCCTGCGGCGCGTAGCCGCTCGTCATACCCGCCTACGGCCAATGCCGCTGCTCGGTCCAGCAACAACGCGCTGCCGTTGCTAACCAGATTGATATAAGCGAGTCGGTGGACCGCCATCCCCTGCACTATGGTTTGCACGCCAGAACGGATGATTATATTGGCGGCGTCGATAATATGGTGACACGAAAAAACCATGGCGCATCCGCTATTCTGGGCCACCGCCAGACATTTGGCGATGTGATCGGGGTGCCATAAATCGTCGGCATCAATCAATGCGACATAGCGGCCCTTTGCTTCGGCAATGCCATGGTTGCGCGCCGACGCGACGCCGCCGTTGACCTTGGGCAATAGCCGCGCGCGCGGCTCGCTTGCGCAAAAAGTCCGCGCAACATCGCGCGTTGTATCGGTCGATCCATCATCGACGATCAATATCTCTATATTACGGTGGCTTTGCCCCGCGATACTTGCCAGCGTCTGGCCAATCGTCGCCTCGGCGTTGAACGCGGGCACGATTACAGAAACAAGCGTTTCTTTCAATACACTCTCACTTTTATTGCGCGCCCCAGCATCCCCCATGCCATTGTCCGTTAATATGTCAACGAAGTTGCCTCCCCTCCTTCTTGTGGGGAGGGGGCGTTCAGAGGCACGTGACTCTGAACGCGGGTGGGGGTCAGCGAAAAGGAGAGCGGCCCTCTTCATCCCCCTTGACATAACGAACCAATTGGGTTATATGCATCTTGCAATCATGGTCATCTAGGGGCCATGGCGGCACAGGCCCGCACCGCCGGACCATCCGCGTCTCGCCCCATCTATGTGGGAATCCAGGGGCAGTCTTAACCACCGCTTTGACTTTGGCTTCATGCCTTTGTCACGGCGCTATTACAGACAAGGTGATCCAAGATGGCTTATCGGGGCGGCCGGTGCGGAATCATCTCTGTGGCCAGAGGATGGGACTTGCATCAGGAAGCGCGGGGATACCCGCTTTTCCACAAGCGGATACGGGGGTGCGTACAACGCCTGTGCCACCCACGCGCGGAGTTCCATGGGTGATGAGGGTGGAAGCACAGGGCTTTAGGGTGAAATCTTAGAGCCGGAGGACCTGACGCCGGGCCGAAGCGGCCAACATGGGACAAAGGCGGCGCTGTTTGCGTCCACTGCCTTTCGGAGGCCATCGTTTAGCGGCGGTGAAACCCCTCTATGGTGGAGCCAGTCCCGATACCGCACCCTTGAACTGCGGCACAGCCAAGCGAAGCTGCGCCAAAAACTAAGTTGCCCGTCCGTGCCAGACCGATGTCCAAGGCAGGACGCACCGGCCGTTAAACTGCGTGAGCGATGAAACGCTAGAAACACATGAACCCGAATGGTTCGAAACAGATATTCCCCCGGCGGCACGCCCCTCTGATAAGGCTGGGGCACGGTCCGCCCGCTGCGCGTTCTCCTCTGGCCTTTCCCACGCCTAAACGCGCGCGACTGGACGTGGGGGAAAGGATAGGGACATTATGCTCCGTACTTGATGCGGAGTGCTGGCCGACAAACATCATGCTCAATTGCCAACGCTCCGGACTAAATCCGGAGCACAGACGCAGGTCTAGCGCTTATTCTGCCCGGCACGCTTTTGTTGTTTGCGCTCGCACCCCGCATGGCACGCGCCCTTACAGCACCCATGGCCTACGGGCATCGGCGGCGCATCGAACGGTATGCTTATCACCACACCGGGCAGCCCGCAGATAACCGCGCTCAGCGCATTGGCGGCAATCGGGGCAGATGGCATCGCCAGTGCAAAGGCACCGAAAAAGGATGGCCAAGATCGGCTCATGGTTGCGGCTCCTCGCTATTGCCCGCGTCTTTGACAGCGTCCTTATCCGCTTCGCCAACCGGCTCGTCATCTTCGTCGATCAGCACCCGCAGCGCCGCACCATCAAGGTCATCAAACTGCCCGCTACGCAGTGCCCATTGAAAGGCGAACAGGCCCAGCAAGCCAAGCCCCAGCGCAACCGGAATGAGCAGAGTCAGACCCGTCATCGCGCCCCCCCGTTCGTCGCCCGTATCAGCCGCAAACTATTACCGACGACGATCAGCGACGAGCACGACATCGCCACAGCGGCGATCAGCGGCGTCGCCAGTCCGGCGATGGCCAGCGGCACCGCGATGATATTATAACCGATGGCCAGCGCCATATTTTGCCGTACCACCGCCTGCGTCCGCCGCGCCGCCATCACCGCGCGGGGCACCGCGATCAAGCTGTCGCCCATGAACACCAGGTCCGCCGCCTGCTGCCCGACATCGCTCGCGGATGAGGGGGCCATCGACGCATGTGCCGCCGCCAGCGCCGGGCCGTCGTTCAGGCCGTCACCGACCATCAGCACCGCATCGCCCGCCGCCGCCATATCCTGAATAAGCGCCAATTTCTCCTCTGGCCGCGCTGCCGAAACAGCATTCAACCCAAGCTCCTGTGCAATCGGCGCAACGCCTGCGTCATTGTCGCCCGACAGCAGCATTGCGGGCATGCCCATGGTGCGCAGCCGCTGTATCGCCTCCGCCGCATCGGGGCGCAGAGCATCGGCCATAGTGATGACCACTTGCGGTGCATCGCCGATGGTCAGCGCGACCGAAGCATGGCCGTGCGCCGCATCAGCAGGTCGGCCAAGCTGGACAAAGCTATCGCCGTCATAGCCCTGCATGCCCTGCCCAGCAATTTCGCTTGTGCCGCGCAGCGCCGCCGGGGTGACACCCATGGCGCGCAAAGCCGTGGCCAACCCTTTGCTCAGCGGATGCGTGCTGGATTGCGCCAGCGCCAATGCGACCGCGCGCTGGTGAGCGTCCAACGCCTCCAGCCCCTGCGGCACCATGCGGCCCAGCGTCACCGTTCCCGTCTTGTCAAAAACCACACGGCTCGCGCTCGCCAATCGCTCCAGCGCGCTGCCATCCTTGACCAATATCCCTGCGCGCATCAACGCGCCCGACGCCACAACCTGCGCCACCGGAACCGCCAGCCCCAGTGCGCACGGACAGGTGATAATCAGCACGGCAATGGCGATGAGCAGCGATTGATGCACCCCTGCGCCCGCGATCATCCAGCCGATAAAACTCGCCGCCGCAAGCGTGTGGACGGCGGGGGCATAGAGCCGCGCTGCACGGTCGGCAATCCGCACATAGGCCGACCGGTGCTGCCCCGCATCCTGCATCGCGCGGGCGAGGCCGGCAATCGCGCGGTCTTCGCCGATACGGCTTGCGACAATGATGATCGGCCCGTCGAGGTTGAGCATCCCGGCCAGCACTTCATCGCCCGCTGCCATCGCTACAGGCGTCGCCTCGCCCGTCAACATCGAGCGGTCGATGCGGCACGCGCTCGATTCGAGCACACCGTCAGCGGCTATCCGTTCGCCCGCCGCGACCAGCATGTGCGCGCCGGGCTGTATATCCTCGGCTCTGACCCAATGGCCAACCCCAGCCGCGTCAAGCACGCTTACGCCGCTTGCGCTTGCCTGCATCAGCGCCAACGCGCCTTGCCGTGCGCGCCCGCGCATCATCCCGTCGAGCACGCGCCCGGCGAGCAAAAAGAACAGCAACATCACCGCGCCGTCAAACCAGGCATGTTCGCCGCCCGTCACCGTTTCATATAACGACATCGCCGTCGCCAGCGTCACGCCGATGGATATTGGCACGTCCATATTGGTGCGGCCATGGCGCAACGCTGCCCATGCCGATACGAAAAAGGGCCGCCCCGACCAGATGACAGTGGGGATAGCTATCGCCGCCGACAGCCAGTGGAACATCGCCCGGCTACCACCCGCCGCGCCCGACCACACCGATACCGAGAGCAGCATGATATTCATCGCGGCAAAAGCGGCGACCCCCAGCGCGCTGAGCAAGCGGCGCTGTTCGGCATCGTCATCGACGGTTGTTAACGGTGTCGCCAGCACATGCGCATCGAAACCCAGTCGGCCGAGTGACCCGATGATTGTCGGTAGTTCGAGCTCGGGCAGATGCGTGACGCGTAGCTGCTTGGCAGTAAAGTCAACACGTGCGGTGATGACACCCGAAAGCTCTGCCATCCCCTTTTCAATCTTGGCGATACATCCGGCACAGCGCATCCCCGGCACCGCGATCCGTGTCACCACCGCTGGGGATGGGTCAACCAATGCCGCGAGCGGCGCGGTCATAATATCTCATGCAGCGCGCGAAAATGGTCCGCGCCTTTGCTGGCCTCTATCCGCAATTGCCAGCGCCCTGCTGGCAATGGAGCCGTCGAAACAAAACGCCCGTCCGCTCCGGCAAAGTGCATCGGACGATCCGCCGCGCCGCCCAGCGGATGGCTTGCGACCACGTTGATCGTCGCACCGGGAACCGCGCGGCCATCGCGCCCAAGCAGCTGCACCACCACATGGCCGCTTGGCCCACGCTCGGCCGTCACGCTCCAACCCAGCGCGGCCTGCACGCGACCCGCCGCCAGCCATTCATTATAACGCTGGCTGGCGACATAGCTGTTATCGACCACCGTTCCGCCAAAGGTGCCAATCGCGAGGCGCGCCATCAACAGGTTGACCGCGATGACGATACCAAAAAAGGCGACAAACCACATGGCAACCCGCCGACCAGTGATGGGGCGCCGCTGTGCCATCACTATTCTTCGGGGCGATTAAAGGTGAGTGCGTGGCTGTCGCTGCCGCCCTCGGCATCCATCGCGCGCGTGGTCATCGCAAAATCGGTCCGTTCTTCGCCGTCATAGGGCCCGGTGACGAACACCGTCAGCCTCTGCACAGCGTCGGGGGCGACGGTAACGACAAAGCTGCGCGCCGCATCGCTTGCTGCGCTCTCGCCCTGCCACATCCGTGCGCCCGCAAGCCCGACCAAGCTCAGCTCCATGCGGCGCGGGCGGCCCTCCATATTGCGCAGGCGGACGGTATAACTGTTGCGCACATCGCCGTTCGATAATTGCACGAACACGGGGTTACGTTCCTGACTAGCGCTGATGTCAATGCGGGTGCGGTTGCCAAGCGTGAACAGCAGCGCCGCGCCAATGGCGGTCCATACGCCCAGATAGACGAGCGTGCGGGTGCGCAGCAAAGTTTTGAGGACAGGCGTTGGTGGCTGCCCCGCCTTTTCCTGTTCGGCATCGGCGAGCGTTGCATAGTCGATCAGCCCGCGTGGGCGGCCGACCTGCGCCATCACAGAATCGCACGCGTCGATACACAGCGCGCAAGTGATACAGCCGATCTGCGCTCCTTCGCGGATGTCGATACCCGTCGGGCATACTGCAACGCATTGGTTACAATCGACGCAGTCGCCATACTCACCGGGATGCGCTTCGGCTTTTTTGACGCTGCCGCGCTGTTCGCCGCGCCAATCCTTATAGGTGACGGTCAGCGATTGTTCATCAAGCATCGCCGTCTGGATGCGCGGCCATGGGCACATATAGATGCACACCTGTTCGCGCATGAACCCGCCAAAGATGAACGTCGTCATCGTCAACACAAACACTGTCGCATAGGCAACCGATGCGGCCGTCCCGCTCCAAAAATCGACAACCAACGTCGGCGCATCGGCAAAATACATGATCCACGCACCGCCAGTCCAAAAACTGATGAGCAGATAAATCGACCATTTCAGCGCGCGTTTGCCAATTTTTGCCGCGCCCCATGGTGCATTGTTGAGGCGGATTTGCGCGTTGCGGTCGCCATCGATGAACCTGTCAACATGCTGGAACAGGTCGGTCCACACCGTTTGCGGACAGGAATAGCCGCACCATGCGCGCCCCACAGCGGACGTCAGCAGGAACAGGCCGACACCGGCCATGATGAGCAGGCCCGCGACATAGTAAAACTCCTGCGGCCAAATCTCGATCCCGAACATATAGAAACGTCGGTGCGCAAGGTCGATCAGCACCGCTTGATGCGGCGCATAGGGGCCACGGTCCCAGCGCAGCCACGGCGTCACATAATAGATGCACAGCGTCACCGCCATGATCGCCCATTTCAAACGGCGAAAGGGGCCTTTCACCGCTTTGGGAAAGACCCCCTTGCGCGCTTGATAGGCACCGAGGGGGGAATCGGTGATGTCAATGCTGTCTGTCATCAGGGAAAGGTTATTACTCCGTTGGTGCCGCAAAAGCTACGGGGGTCGCGGCAACCGGGGCCGCCGCTGCCTCACCACCGCCCAGAGAATAGACATAGGCAGTCAGCATCTTGATGGTCATCTCATCAAGGCGCGCACCCCAACGCGGCATCACGCCCTGACGTGCATTGGTGACGGTCGTGGCCAGCGCTTCGCGGCTGCCGCCATAGAGCCAGATACGGTCGTTAAGGCGCGGTGCACCGAGTGCCCGGTTGCCCTCGCCGCTCGCACCATGACAGACGACGCAATTGGCGGCGAACAGTGCCGAACCGCGCGTTGACGAAGCGCTCTGCGGCTCCATCTGCGCATTCGCCCGAACAAAGCTGACCACGTCGGCCACGCTGCGCGCATCCAATATGCCGTCTCGGCCAAAGGCGGGCATCAAGCTCATCCGTGTCAGATCATGGTCGGGGTTGCGCACGCCGTTGGTGATGGTGAAATTGATCGACGCCATGTCACCGCCCCACAGCCAATCATCATCGCGCAAATTGGGATAACCCGCCGATCCGCTCGCCCCCGTGCCGTGGCACTGGATACAGTTGGATCGGAACGCCGCACCGCCGCCAGCAATTGCAAATTGCATCAGGTCGGCATTGGCGGGCAATTGATCGAGCGGGGTCGCCGCAAGCTGTCGCAGCATCGGCGCACGGCGCGCATTTTCTGCGGCCATTTCCTGGTCGAGCTGCCCGCGACTGGTCCAGCCCGTCGTGCCCGGCGTTGCACCGTTGAGGCCAGGCCAAGCTGGGTAAAGCACGGTATAGCCAATCGCAAAAGCGATGCAGGCATAGAATGTCCACAGCCACCAGCGCGGCAGCGGGGTATTGAGTTCCTCAATCCCGTCCCAACTATGGCCGACAGTGGTTGTGCCGGTTGGTTCATCGATGCGCGAGTGATTAGTCATTTGCATCATCCCCATTATTATCTTCGTCAAAAATCATGGTTGCACAACGCTGATTGGCATCGCGTGCCCCCGGACGAAATGGCCAAGCGCAGAGCATCAGGAAAATCCCGCTCATCAGCACCAAACCCCAGCTATCGGCAAAATGCCGCATGGCTTCATAGGTCGATGGAGCATCGCTCATCGTGCCACCTCCTGCCCGCGTGCACTGTCGAAATCGACCAGCGTGCCAAGCATCTGCAAATAAGCGACCAGAGCGTCCATTTCGCTCACCCGTTCAGGATTGCCGTCAAAATCGCGCACCTGCACCTTGGCATAACGCGACCGCAGCGCCGCCGCATCGGCATTTGGATCAGCCTGCGCCACCAAATCCTCGCGCGCCGCATCTATGGCCGCCTGAGTATAGGGCACGCCCTCTGCCGTCAGCACCGCCAAGTCGCCGCGCATGTCGGGCCGCGCAAGGTCACGTTCCCGCAGGAACGCATAGGTCGGCATATTCGATTCGGGCACCACGCTACGCGGGTCGGTCAGATGCTGGACATGCCATTCATCCGAATAGCGGTTGCCGACGCGCGCCAAGTCCGGCCCCGTGCGTTTCGACCCCCATTGGAACGGATGGTCATACATCGATTCCGCCGCCAGGCTGTAGTGGCCATAGCGCTCCACCTCGTCGCGGAACGGGCGGATCATCTGGCTGTGACAATTGTAACAGCCTTCGCGCATATAGATGTTGCGCCCCGCCAGTTCGAGCGGGGTGTAAGGGCGAACCCCCTCAACCCGCTCGATCGTATTGTCGATCCAAAACAGCGGCGCGATCTCGACAATCCCGCCAACAACCACCGCGAGCAGCGCAAATACGCCGAGCAGGGAGACATTGCGTTCGAGCTTTTTATGCCTTTCGGTCATGCTAGTCATTGTTCGCGCTCCCTTCAGGCTGCGGCTGGGCTTGCGCCCGCGACAAGTGGGTGATCCGATGCGGGGTCGATGGTGGTTTCACCCATCGGCGGCTCTATCCGCAGTCTGCCTTTAATCGTCATCGCGATATTCCACGCCATGATGAGGGCGCCGCTGAGGTAGAGCAACCCGCCAAAAGCACGCATCACATACATCGGCCACATCGCGGCGACGGTGTCGGCAAAGCTGTTCACCAGATAACCGTCGGCCCCATATTCGCGCCACATCAGCCCTTGCATGATGCCCGACACCCACATTGCGGAGGCGTAGAAAACGATGCCCACGGTCGCCAGCCAGAAATGCCAGTTAACCATCCGCACCGAATAGAGGCGCGTGCGGCCCCATAGGCGCGGCGCAAGGTAATAGAGCGCGGCAAAGGTAACCATGCCGTTCCATCCCAGCGCACCGGAATGGACGTGGCCGATGGTCCAGTCGGTGTAATGCGACAGGCTGTTGACCGATTTAATCGACATCATCGGCCCTTCGAATGTGCTCATCCCGTAAAAGGCAAGGCTCATCACCATCAGCCGGATGATCGGGTCGGACCGCACCTTGTCCCACGCGCCGTTGAGCGTCATCAGACCGTTGATCATTCCGCCCCAGCTTGGCATCCACAGCATCACCGAGAATACCATGCCCAGAGTCTGGGCCCAATCGGGCAGCGCCGTGTAATGGAGGTGGTGCGGACCCGCCCAGATATAAAGGAAGATCAGCGACCAGAAGTGGATGATCGACAGGCGGTAGCTATAGACCGGTCGCTGCGCCTGTTTGGGCACAAAATAATACATCATGCCAAGGAAGCCGGCGGTGAGGAAAAATCCGACCGCATTATGGCCATACCACCACTGCGTCAGCGCATCCTGAACGCCCGAGAACAGCGCATAGCTTTTCGAACCGAACAGGCTGACGGGGATCGACAGGTTGTTGACAAGGTGGAGCATCGCCACCGTGATAATGAACGAGAGGTAGAACCAGTTGGCAACATAGATGTGCGGTTCGCTGCGCTTGACAAGCGTGCCAACAAAAACGGCAAGATAGGAAACCCACACCACCGTCAGCCAGATATCGACATACCATTCGGGTTCGGCATATTCTTTTGCCTCGGTAATCCCCATCACATAACCGGTCGCAGCGAGCACGATGAACAGCTGGTATCCCCAGAATACAAAGCGCGCGAGCGACGGGAAAGCAAGCCTCGCGCGGCAGGTGCGCTGGACAATGTAAAAGCTGGTGGCAATCAGCGCATTACCGCCAAAGGCAAAAATCACCGCAGAGGTGTGCAGCGGGCGCAATCGGCCAAAACTGGTATATTCAATACCAAGATTGAGTGCGGGGAACGCCAATTGCAGCGCGATGAACAGCCCCACCAGAAATCCAGCCAGCCCCCAGAAAACCGTTGCTATGACACCCCATCTTATGGGATCGTCATCATAACGCGACGGGTCGTTGGTCATGATCGCGCCGCGCGCCAATGCCGCATAATCGGTTTTACTGACCGTGACATAAAGCCCTATCAGCGCCGCTATCGCGACAATTCCCATATGCACAGCAAAGCCGCTATCGGCCGCTTGCATCAATGCGATGAAGGCGAGCAGGATGACGAAAATCCATATGCCCGCTCTGGTGACCACCCTGTCCATGCTTGACCCCTTTTCTTCCTAACGGGCGCGCTTTGTTACCAACCGACAGCCCTGACATTGACCTCAATCAATTTCGCGTTCCTGCGCCCAAAATATAATATAAGCAAATGCTAAATAGCACTGCTGAACGTCTTGACGCTGGTGCTGCGATAACGATCAAATAGCACCGCAATCGCCCGCGCGTAAGGGCGTGTATGCGCCGTCGGCGATAGTATATCACCGTCACATTGAATCAACCCATGCGCGATAAATGGTGCAAGCCCAGCCATGAGCGCGGGGTCGCCCGCCAGGCCAGAGAGGCCAGCAGGACGGTGGCATAAAATGTCCTCGATAATTTTCCCCCGCACCCGGTCCTCCGCGCTGCGCCAAACCCCGCGTTCGCCCGTCAGTTTTCCCGCAGAGGTCACCATCCGGTATCGCCCGGCGTTCTTCTCATTCTGGATGATGAGGTCTGGGAAATTACTGATTGCGCTTGCGCCCATGCCCAAAAGCACCTCGGCCTGATCGTCGGTGAAGCCCTGAAAATTGCGCCGCAAGCTGCCGTCACTCGCCGCCCGCGCTATGGCATCGTGGGGCAAAGAAAAATGGTCAAAGCCAACCGGAACATAGCCCGCCGCGCTCAATTGTTCATAACCCGACGCAGCCATCGCAAAGCGCGACGCTTGATCGGGCAGCGCGCTCGCATCAATACGGCGCTGGCGCGGTAACATGTGCGGCACATGCGCATAGCCGAACAGCGCGATGCGGTCAGGAGCCATTTTTATGGTTGCATCAAGCGTTTCAGTGAGGTCATCCAACGCCTGCCCTGGCAGGCCATACATAAGGTCGAAATTGATCGAGCCAACGCCGACCTCGCGCAAATCGGCGCATGCGTCGGCAATCATCTGGTGCGGCTGTAAGCGCCCTATGCGCGCTTGGATCTCGGGGCTCAGCGTTTGCACACCCATGCTGACATGAGTGACGCCTGTCGCTCCCAGCACGCGCACCCATTCGGCAGACAGGCCGCGCGGGTCAATCTCGACTGATATTTCTGGGGACGCGGCGCCGAACGCGGTCATCACTCGGTCAAGTAAACGCACAAAGGCCAGTGGCGCTATCGCGTTCGGACTGCCGCCGCCAAAGGCAATCCGGCTAACAGATGTGCTTTTTGGCAGCAAGCCGGCGACCAAATCCACTTCGCCATTGAGCGCATCAAGATAAGAGGTCAGCCGATGCGTCTTGTTCGCGGCCCCCGTATTACAACCGCAATACCAGCAAATCTGGTCGCAATAGGGGATGTGAAGATAAAGCGAGACAGGCCCTATGGCTGCGGCAATCGCTCGCCCCTGCGCCTCCGCACCGACGTCGTCATGAAACTCCACCGCCGTAGGGTAGCTTGTGTAACGCGGCACTGGCCGCGCCAGCAGGTCAGGATGATAGGGCCACATCGTCCAGACAATGGCGTAAATATGTGCATTTAGCTTTGCGCCAGATCAACAAAAGCCTTGTCCGCGATCAATGCAACACCACTGAGAAAAGGCCAGTGAACCGCCAACCGCTGCACCGCCATGGGGGCATCATTCGCAGCGCGTGATCAAACAATGGAGTATTTCTCATGGGTAAGGCAGCCATCCTCTCTTCGGTCGCATTCGCGGCAATGGCGCTGACCGCAACACCTGCTTTGGCGAGTGATAATGACGGCAGGATACAGGTCAAGATTCTAGGCACCGCTGTGCTACCAGACGGCGCAGTCACCTCGGTCACCACTGGCGCGCTTCCAGCGGGCAGCGGCACTGTGGCCGACGATAATTATGTGCCGACATTGGCCATCGAATATTTCGTGACGCCCAATGTGTCGCTTGAGACCATCTGCTGCGTCACGCAACATGATGTGACGGGCACTGGGCCATTGGCTGGCGCAGGTTTGGTGTCGAACGCCAACATCATTCCCGCAACACTGACGGTCAAATATCACTTCGGTGCGGCGGGCGGCATTCAACCCTATGTCGGCGCAGGGCCAACCTATTTCATCTTTGTCAGCGAAGAACCAGGCGCAGGAGCACGCACATTGCTGGGGGCCACGCGTCAACGCATGAACGACCATTTCGGCATTGCTTTGCAAGCGGGCGTGGACGTTCCGCTCAATGACAGTGGCATGTCGTTCAGCGTCGATGCCAAACGCTATTTCCTAAGCACCAGCGCGCATTGGTTTAACGCTGGTGGAACCGAGGTGCTGGCAACTCGCCACCGCATCAACCCATGGGTGATTAGCGCGGGCGTTGGGTTCCGCTTCTAAGATTCCACCCTTGGGGGAGGGTGGATTGGCCTCGCTTCGCTGGCTTTAATCGGCCAGTGCAGCGAGGCCTTCGCGTTTCAGAATCACGACATCGCGGCGTGACGGCAGGTCGATATAGCCATCGGCCTTGAGCCGCGTCAGCTGGCGGCTGACCGTCTCGAT
>JBBTFY010000025.1:0-18195 GCA_038041635.1 Pseudomonadota bacterium | reverse complement strand
TTTTTGCCGCTCACATTCCTCATTAGCCTCTCCAATATGTCGTCAAGCGATGCTGTGGAGGCCGGCACTGCTATTTTCGGCATATTATGGACACTCGGCATGGGGTTTTTCCTGTTGTTTAACAAGGACCGGATGCGGCTGGGCGACTTGATTGGCGGCACTTGGGTGGTGATGGCCAAACGCAAACGCATGGTGGCCGACATCGCCGCCGCGCCGATGCTTGAGACCCACGGCGCGCCGATATTCACGGCCGAAGAGCTGGCGGTCTATGGCATATTTGAACTTCAAGAGCTGGAACGCGTGCTCAGGCAGGGTGACCGCGATACAATGATCGCGGTGGCGGACACCATCCGCGCCAAAATCGGACGGACGTTGCAGGAGGATGATAAATTATTCCTTGTTTCCTATTATCGTCAACTCAAGCAGCGGCAGGAGCGCGATTTGTTGTTCGGCAAGCGGCGCGAGAATAAATATCAGGCGCGGGCATGAGCGACAGTGCACCAGCGATGACCGTCAGCGACGCGGTTTCCATGAGCGTCTCCGACGCGGTGGCCAGCCGCCGCAGCGTGCGCGCCTTTACCGACCGGGCTGTTGATCCGGCGCTGCTACGCAATATTCTCGAACGGGCACAGCGCGCGCCTTCGGGCGGTAATGTTCAACCATGGATGGTCAGCGTGCTCACGGGCGATCCCCTGCAACGGCTCATCGCTGCGGTGGCGGAACGCATGCAATTGGGGTTGATGGGCCTTCAACCCGACTATGTCATTTACCCAGATAAGCTGCCCGACCCGTGGATGGCACGGCGGCACGGCGTCGCGCATGCGATGTATGCGGCGCTGGGCATCGTGCGCGAAGACCGCGCGGCCCGCGACGCGGCGATGGCCGAAAACTTCACCGCGTTCGGCGCGCCTATGCTGCTGTTCGTCCACTGCCCGCGCTTCATGGGGCCTCCACAATGGGCCGACATGGGAATATGGCTGCAATCGGTGATGCTGTTGCTGCGCGAGGCGGGGCTGGATAGTTGCCCGCAAGAGGCGTGGGCGATGTATGGCAAGACGGTCCGTGACCAGATTGGCCTCGATGACGAGCAAATCCTTTATGCCGGACTTGCCATCGGTTGGCGCGACGACGCGGCACCGGTCAACAATTTTGACGTCCCGCGCGCACCCCTAGATGAGGTTGTGCGCTGGTTTGGGTTTTAGGGTCAGGCAATGCCTGCCTTAGTGCTCCGGGCTCGAACCGGAGCTTTGGCTGCAGGTGCTGCGGTTGACTGCCAGCGTTCCGCAACAAGTGCGGAGCACGGAGAGATCACTCACGCCCCCACCAGCACCACCAGCTTGCCCGCTGCCTTGCGATCCCCCAGCGCGGCGATGGCCTCTCCGCCGCGCGCCAGCGGGTAAGTGGCGGTAACGCGCGGGCTAATCTTGCCCTCATCCCACCAGCGGAAAAGCTGTGCGATATGCGCGCGATTGGCATCGGGCGACCGCGCGGCAAATGCCCCCCAGAATACGCCGCACACATCGCAGCTTTTCAGCAAGGTCAGGTTGAGCGGAAGGCGCGGGATGCCGGCCGGAAAACCGACCACCAGATAGCGGCCCTCCCACGCGATGCTGCGCAGCGCCGGTTCGGCATAATCGCCGCCGACCGCATCGTAGATGACGTCCGCACCCTTGGGGCCAACCGCTGCCTTGAATAGTTCGGCGAGCGCTTTGGACTGGTCCTTATGGAACGGCTGCTGTGGATAGACGATGCAATCATCCGCGCCCGCCGCACGCGCCAGTGCGGCTTTTTCTTCAGAAGACACCGCGCCGATCACCCGTGCGCCCAGTGCTTTGCCAATTTCGATGGCGGCAAGGCCAACCCCGCCCGCTGCGCCCAGCACCAACAACGTCTCGCCCGCCTTGATCCGCCCACGATCAATCAGTGCGTGGATCGACGTGCCATAGGTCATCAGCAATGCCGACCCGTCGGTGAAACTATGTTGTTCTGGCAGGATATAGGCTGCTTCGGCACGCACCGCGAACTGCTGCGCCAATCCCCCATTGCCCGATGCGGCGATCACGCGGTCGCCGATCTTTAGATGGGAAACGCCTTCGCCGATGCTCGACACGGTTCCTGCAACCTCGCCGCCAGGCGCGAACGGGCGTTCGGGGCGGAACTGATATTTATCGACGATGATCAGCGTGTCGGGAAAATTGATCGCACAGGCCGCAACGTCGATTACCACCTCGCCCGGCCCGGCGCTCGGCGTGGGTAGTTCGCCTAACTCTAGCGTTTCCGGGCCACCCGTCGCGCGTGACAATAATGCCTTCATCATCTCTCTCCCGTTCGATTATGTGTTTGGCACCAACCATGACGGTTGTCGCGCCTCATAGCCAGCGATTGCCTTATCTTGTGCCAGCGTCAGCGCGATTTCATCCTGCCCTGTCATCAGGCACATTTTGCGGAACGGGTCGATGGCAAAGGGGAAACGGTCCTGAAACTCGCTCGTCACCACTTGGTTTTCCAAGTCGATGGTGATGGCCGCCCCTTGGCGTGCCACCGCCATCAAACGGTCGATTTGCCCCTGCGGTAATGCGACCGCGAGCAAGCCGTTCTTAAAGGCATTGCCCGAAAATATGTCAGAAAAACTCGGCGCGATAACGGCCCCTATGCCTAGGTCGAGCATCGCCCAAGCGGCATGTTCGCGGCTCGACCCACAGCCAAAATTATCGCCCGCGATCAATATCGGTGCACCGGCATGGGCATGGTCGTCAAAGACATTGCCGGGGGCCGCACGCACGCTTTCAAACGCGCCCTTGCCTAGGCCCTCTCGGCTCGTGGTTTTCAACCACTTGGCGGGGATGATGATGTCGGTATCGACATTGGCCTGCCCCCACGGAATCGCGGTGCCGGATAGGGTGGATACGCCAGTCATATATTTTCCATGGAGGCAAGCCAGTCTTCGCAGCGCAGGCCATCAACGCGGGAGAAGTCGGTAAGGTCGCTGGTGATCAGTTTGAGGCCAAGGCTGCGCGCATGACCGGCGATCAATATGTCATTGCCGCCGATCAGGGCACCGCGCCGCTGCAAATCCGCGCGGATATGGGCGGCATCCGCTGCTGCAGATGCGTCGAAATCCAGAATCGCAAGTTGCGTGGCCAATTCATCGACTAACGCGCGGTGATGCGCGCTGCGGGTGGCAAGTTCGGCCCCGACATAAAGTTCGTGAAGAGCGATGCTTGACAGGCAACATGCAACCGAATTGGCGATCAACCAGGCACGCACATCGTCGCCGCCCAGCCGCATCGCCCGGATGCAGACATTGGTGTCTAGCATCAGTCCAATCGTCAAAGCGGCGCAATCTCGTCGAGTGGTGGAGGATCATTTGGCGCGACGAAATCGTCATCGGCGGGCACCATCGACAGGAACATGTCCCATTCGGAGCCCTTGGGGACCAGCACGATGGCATTCCCCACACGCCGCACGAGCACCTTTTTGAGGTCGTCGGGAAATTCCAAATCCTTTGGAATCCGCACCGCCTGACTACGGTTCGAGCGGAACAGCGCTGCTTCGCGGTTGATTTTGGATGGCGCGTTCATGAGGGGAGGGTAATGGTGGCGGTGGGATATGTCAATGGGATATGTTCATGGTAACACCGGCATGTAAATCGATGACGGAACGAACAGCCGTGGTCCAACAATTCCCTTTATCCGGGCCGCGCGCAACAAATGCATGCAATCGCATACGCTTACTCACCCCACCATCTCCCTGACATCGCACAGCCTGCCCATCACCGCTGCGGCGGCGGCCATGGCGGGGGAGACGAGGTGGGTGCGCGACCCCGGCCCCTGCCGCCCAACAAAGTTGCGGTTGGAGGTGGAGGCGCAGCGTTCGCCAGCCGGGACTTTGTCGGGGTTCATGCCAAGGCAGGCCGAGCAGCCCGGCTCGCGCCACTCCAGCCCCGCGTCGATGAAGATGCGGTCCAGTCCCTCGGCTTCGGCTTGCGCTTTGACGAGGCCCGATCCCGGCACAACGATGGCCCATTTGACGCCCGCAGCCTTGCGGCGTCCGCGCAGCACCGCTGCTGCGGCGCGCAAATCCTCTATCCGGCTGTTGGTGCAGGAACCGATAAAGATATTTTGCACCGCGACATCAACCATTGGCGTGCCAGGGGTCAGTCCCATATAATCGAGCGACTTTTGCGCCGCCACCTGCTTTGACGGGTCGGTAAAGCTCATCGGATCGGGCACGGTGCCCGTTATGGCCACGACATCTTCTGGGGATGTGCCCCATGTCACGCATGGTGCGATATCGCTCGCGTTGATGGAAACGCTCTTGTCAAAGCGCGCGCCTGCATCGCTTGGCAAAGTCCGCCAATAAGCGATGGCCGCGTCCCATGCGTCGCCGAGTGGTGCCATGACCCGCCCGGTCAAATAGGCAAAGGTTGCATCGTCGGGGGCGATCAATCCGGCGCGCGCACCCGCCTCTATCGCCATGTTGGAGACAGTCAGCCGCCCCTCTACGCTCATCGCCTCGATCGTGCTGCCGCGAAACTCGATGACATGGCCCGTGGCGCCCGCTGTTCCAATCAGGCCGATGATGTGGAGGATCAAATCCTTCGGTGTAACGCCGATTGGCAAGGCACCTTCAACGCAGATTTCCATTGTTTTTGAGGGCGTTAGCCAGAGCGTCTGTGTCGCCAGCACATGTTCGACCTCGGACGTGCCGATGCCGAACGCCAGCGAGCCGAGCGCGCCATGCGCGGCGGTGTGGCTGTCGCCGCAGACCAATGTCGTTCCGGGTAGAGTAAACCCTTGTTCTGGGCCAATAACATGGACGATCCCCTGCCGTGCATCGGTCGCGCCAATATAGGGCACGCCGAAATCCGCGACATTGGCCTCTAGCGCAGCGAGCTGGCCTGCGCTTTCGGGGTCGGCGATGGCGATGCGCGCGCCGCTCGCGTCAATCCGCGCGGTTGTCGGCAAATTATGGTCTGGAACCGCGAGGGTCAGGTCGGGGCGGCGCACGGTGCGGCCATTGGCGCGCAGCCCGGCAAAGGCTTGCGGGCTGGTGACTTCGTGGACCAGATGGCGGTCGATGAAGATCAGGCAAGTGTCCCCAAGGCCATCGGCATCGCGGCGCGACACGACATGCGCGTCCCAGATCTTCTCGTATAATGTGCGCGGACGGGTCATTTTTTCGCCGCACGCAATGCGCTAATCGTCGTGCCCGCGCTAATCCGTTCAACATCGGTCTTGCAATGGATCAGGCGCACGCCCTTATGTTGCATTGCCTCGGCCAGTGCGGGCGCAAACTCAGCGGTTGCCTCCACCGTCGCTGCCCAGCCGCCATAGGCGCGCGCCAATGCTGCAAAATCTGGATTGGTGAGCGTGGTACCCGACAGCCGCGCCGGAAACTCGCGCTCCTGATGCATGCGGATGGTGCCATAAGCTTTATTATCGACGACAATCACCAGCATGTCACAGCCATATTGCGCCGCTGTCGCCAGTTCCTGTCCGTTCATCAGGAAATCACCGTCGCCCGCCAGCGCCACGACCATGCGGCCTGGATAGCGCCGCGCCGCCGCCACCGCTGCGGGGACGCCATAGCCCATCGCGCCCGCCGTCGGCGCAAGCTGGCACGTCGGGCCAGCATAGACCCAGTGACGGTGCCACCAGCCCGAAAAATTGCCCGCGCCGTTACAGATGAAGGTGTCGGCGGGCAACGTATCGCGCATTGCCGCGACACAAGGACCAAGGTCGAGCTTTGTGTCAAAAGGCTTCACAGCGTTCCATGCGCGCCATTCGGCATGCGCGTCGGCGCCAGAATCAAAGGAGATGATGTCATCGTCCCACAGCGCCGCCATTTCAGCGAATTCATGCGGATAGGCACAGATGGGCAGGTCGGTGCGATAGACGCTGTTGAGCTCGACCGGATCGGGGTGGACATGGACCAGCACTTGTCCGGGATGGTCGGGGGTAATCAGGCTATAACCATCGGTCGTCGCCTCGCCCAGCCGCGCACCAACCGCGATAATCAGGTCGGCTTCGCGGATACGGCTGAGCAGTTTGGGGTTGGGGCCATAGCCCAAATTACCCGCATAAACGGGGCATTCATTGTCAACCGCGTCCTGACGGCGAAATGCCGCTGCGACGGGCAGGCCGACGCGCGCCGCAAACTGCGCAAAATAATGCGCCGCCCCCGCGTTCCACCCCGCGCCGCCGATGATCGCTATGGGTGATGTCGCATTTTTGAGCAGGTCCATGAATATGGCCATCGCCGCCGCGTCGGGGTCTTGTTCTGGCGGTTCAACGCGCGGGCGGTCTATTGCGATAACCTGATCGAGCAACATATCCTCGGGTAGCGCCAGCACGACGGGGCCGGGTCGCCCCGACATCGCGGTGGCGTAAGCGCGCGCGATATATTCGGGGATGCGCTGTGCACTGTCGATCCGCGCCGCCCATTTGCACAGCGGCGCGAACATCGCGGCAAAATCAACCTCCTGAAACCCTTCGCGGTCGCGCATGCCCCGGTCCACATCGCCGATGAACAGGATCATCGGTTGGCTGTCTTGCATCGCCACATGGACGCCGATGCTGGCGTTGGTTGCGCCGGGTCCGCGCGTGACAAAGGCGACGCCCGGCCGCCCCGTCATTGTGCCGTCGGCGCAGGCCATGAAGCCGACACCGCCTTCTTGGCGGCAAACAATAGTGTCGATGGCGGGAACGTCGTGCAGCGCGTCAAGCACGGCAAGAAAGCTCTCACCCGGAACGGTGAAAATACGGTCGCAGCCCTGGATGACGAGTTGGTCAACAAGGATGCGGCCACCGGTTCGGGTGGAGGTGCGTGGTGAAGGATTGGTCATGTTACGGCCTTAGCGTCATTGGCAACAGAATTAAAATAAATCCGTTCGTGCTGAGCGAAGTCGAAGCACTGCTTATACTTCAGCACACACCAGATAAGAAAAGGCAGCCCTTCGACAGGCTCAGGGCGAGCGGGGAGAGGGGTCACGCCTCTGGTCGTGTCCACAACCATGATAGGCAAACCAGTGCGATCACGGGCGGGGCCAATAGCCATGGCATCGCAAGCGTGACTGCACCAATGGCGATGCTGATGGCAAAGGCACCGCTGGCAGCAAACTTGCCCTTGCGGCTGATCGCGCCCTTGGTCCGCCACGCCATGATGTGCGGTCCGAAACGCGGGTGGTTCAGCAGCTTCGCCTCCCACGCCGCATTGCTGCGCGCAAAGCAAAAGGCGGCGAGGACATAGAATGGCACCGTGGGAAGCAGTGGCACAACGATGCCGATGGTGCCGACGGCAACGCAAAACAGGCCGCTCGCAAAATAGATATGGCGAACGAAGGCCGAGCCACGGGACGGGCCACCGGGCGGGCCATCAGCCGACATGATGGGTTTCAGGGTGAGGCGGTGCCAAGATCATGACACCCGCTATCCCAATTTAGCCCGCTATGGAATGGCGGATCAGATCAGTTGATCTTGCATGTGTTTATGCCGACCAAGCGATAGAGCGGGCAAAAGCCGAATATCCCGGTCAATAGCGGCACAACGCCAACCCAGCCCCACACCGTGTGCGGCCCGACAAAGACGAGCGCGATGAGGATGACCCCCAATAGGATACGCAATGTGCGGTCCATATTTCCTTCGTTGCACGGCATGCTATTCTCCTGACCCGATGATATGATTGACCGGGTATGACTGCACCGCGCCAGCGCGCCCGTCATTGATCTGGGTCAGGGTTTGCATCGCTCACACCATATGCACCGCTTTGGTGACGCAATAGCTGTCCAGCCCCTCGGTTCCGCCCTCGCTGCCATAGCCCGATTGCTTGACGCCGCCGAACGGGGTGTCGGCGCCCGAAACGCCAAAGCCATTGATGCCGACCATCCCCGCTTCGAGCGCGTCACCGAGCAGATTGGCGCGGCGGCCATTTTCGGTAAAGGCAAAGGCGGCGAGGCCGAACGGCGTCGAGTTGGCGAGGGCAATGGCTTCGTCGAATGTTTCGAACGCGCGCGTCACTGCAACCGGCCCGAACGGCTCGACGCTCATGATGTCGGCATGGTCGGGAACGGCGCTGAGCAGCGTTGGGCGGAAGAAATTGCCCGGCGCATTGTCCCTTGAGCCACCTGTGGAGAGTGTTGCACCCTTGGCCAGCGCATCATCGACCAAGGCAGCGATGGCGTCGGGGCGGCGCGCATTGGCGAGCGGGCCCATTTGGGTGGCGGCGTCCATACCGTTGCCGACCTGTACCTTTGCTGTGCGCGCCGCAAAGCCCGTAACAAAGGCATCGTGGATGCTGGCGTGGACGAAAAAGCGCGTCGGTGACACGCACACCTGCCCCGCGTTTCGGAACTTTTGCGGGACCACCATGTCGAGCGTTTTTTCCAGGTCGCAATCGTCAAAGATGAGCACGGGGGCGTGGCCGCCCAGCTCCATCGTCGAAGCGGTGACGCTGTCTGCGCACAGCCGCATCAGATGTTTGCCGACCGCCGTCGATCCGGTGAAGCTGATCTTGCGGATGACTGGTGAGGCGATGAGCGTGCGGCTGACCATATCGGGGACGCCGAATATCAGTTGTGCGACCCCCGCAGGCACGCCGGCATCAGCGATACAGCGCATTAGCGCGGTGGTGCAGCCGGGTGTTTCCTCCGCCGGTTTGGCAATCACCGAGCATCCCGTAGCCAGCGCCGCCGCCACTTTCTTGGCCATCAGATAGATGGGAAAGTTCCACGGGGTGAAGGTCGCAACGGGGCCGACGGGCTGTTTGAGGACGAGCGAGCGCTGCCCCGACGGGCGCACGAGGACGCGGCCATAGTGGCGTTTGGCTTCCTCGGCATACCAATCGAACAGCTGCGCCGCGCCCGCGACCTCGCCCTTGGCCTCGGCCAATGGCTTGCCCTGCTCCATCGTCAAAAGCATGGCGATGGCGTCGCACCGTTCCCGCAACAAATCCGCCACCTTGTGCAGAACCGCAGCGCGCGCATCAACGCCAGTGGCGCGCCACAGCGCAAAGCCGCGCTCCGCCGCGCTCAGCGCTTCGTCAATGTCGGCGGCGGACGCGAGCGGCAGCCCTGCCAAGCCTTGCGCGGTCGCGGGATTGACTACGGGGGCCTCATCGCGGCCTTCTGCGCTGCGCCACACGCCGTCGATGAACAGGGCCAGATCGGCGGTATATTGGGTCATGCGTTGCTCCAAACGGGATGAACTTGTCGAAACAGATATTGTCCCATAAGCTTGCATTGCCAAACTGGGCAAGTGGAGAGAGACTATGGCCATTCATATCATCGCAGAGGGGTTGCGGTTCCCCGAAGGGCCGGTGGCTATGCCCGACGGCAGTGTCATCCTGACCGAAATAGCGGCGGGGCGGATCACGCGGGTCGCGCCGGACGGCACCAAAACCATAGTGGCTACCACGGGCGGCGGGCCAAATGGATTGGCGATTGGCCCCGACGGCAAGCTCTATTGCTGTAACAATGGCGGATTTGAATATCATGACGCGGGCGGCATGTTGGCCCCGGCGGGGATAGCACAGGATTATTCTGGCGGACGGATCGAGCGGATAGATTTGGCTACGGGCGCGGTTAAAATTCTCTACAAATCTGGCGATTTCGGCTGTGTGTTACGCGGGCCGAACGACATTGTGTTCGACGATACAGGCGGGTTCTGGTTCACCGACCATGGCAAGATTGATTACGCCGCGCGGGTCCATGATGTCGTCGGGATATTCTATGGCCGCGCCGATGGTAGCCATTTGGAAGAGGTGATTTTCCCCAGCCACAACCCCAATGGCATTGGCCTCTCGCCCGATGGCAAGACGCTCTATGCCGCCGAAACCTATACCTGCCGCTTGACCAAATTCAATGTTATCGCGCCGGGCAAGGTCGATGGCGCGGGCGGCCCGGCTGGTCCTGGCATCCCGCTCTATCGCCCCGCTGGGTATAAGTTTTTCGACAGCTTGGGCGTTGAGGAGTGCGGCAACATCTGTGTCGCCACCATCGGCGAATGCGGCATCAGCGTAATCTCGCCAGAAGGCGAATTGGTCGAGTTCGTCGCCACCGACGATATTTTCACCACCAACATCTGTTGGGGCGGCGCGGACCGCATGACCGCTTTTGTCACGCTGTCAGGCAGCGGGCGGCTCGCGGCGATTGACTGGGCACGCCCCGGTTTGAAACTGCAATATTAGGGTCTTGACCCAAAGCGAGAGTTGGAATTCATTATGACAAATACACATTGGGCGATCGACATCGACCGCGACAATATCAAGCGCGCAGAACTGGTGAAGGAAGAGCAACCGTCCCTGCACGATGGTGAAATAGAGGTCGCGGTGAACAGCTATGCCATCACCGCCAACAACATCACCTATGCGGTGTTCGGCAAACCCAACGGCCTGTTCGGCCCCGATGCGGGCTATTGGGATTTCTTTGCCCCGCGCGAAACCCCCGGTCGCTTGCCCATCTGGGGCTTTGCCACTGTGACGCGCAGCGCATGCGACGGCGTTACGCCGGGAGAGCGTTTTTATGGCTTTTACCCGATGGCGAGCCACGCCGTGCTGGTCCCGCAGCGCGTGGGCGCAGGCGGCTTTACCGACGGTACGCCGCGCCGCGCCGCTCTGCCGCTCGTCTATAATCAATACCAACGGCTGGAGGCGCTGGCTGATTATCGGCCTGAGCATCATGATTATTGGCCGGTGTTCCGTCCTTTATTCCTGACCGGCTGGCTGATTTCTGACCAGTTCGAGGATGAGCATGACTATGGCACCGAACAGATACTGGTCGCCAGCGCATCGAGCAAAACCGCCATCGGCCTTGGCTTTTCTATGGGGTGCCGCGTCGGGAAACGGCCTCAGACGGTCGGCATGACCAGCGCGGCCAACGTCGATGCACTAGACGCGCTTGGCATTTACGACCGCGTTATCAGTTATGACGCGATAGCCACGCTGGACCCGGCAATACCGTCCGCGCTTGTAGATATGGCGGGCAATGGCGATGTGACGGGCGCGGTGCACCGCCATTTCGGCGATGCGCTCCTGGCATCGATTGTCGTCGGCAAATCGCACTGGGACGCCGCCGCTGGCGATGCAAAGATCCCCGGCCCCGCACGTCAGGGCTTTTTCGCGCCGGGACGCGTGCAAAAACGTATCGGCGACTGGGGGGCGGCCGGTTTCGGCGGACATGTCGCATCAGCATGGCTGGCCTTTATGGAGCAGGCCCCGCGTATAGCCACCATCGACGCGCGCGACGGTGGCGACGCGGCACTGGCGGCCTATACGCAGGTGCTGGACGGGCGCGCCGACCCCAAGGTCGGGATCATCATCCGCCCTTGAACTAGGGTCAGGACCGATTAATAGCGCGAACTGAGGTTTGAAGCGATTTCGTTCAATGCAAGGAGGAAGATGAAGGAATAGTGGTGCTATTAATGGGTCCTGACCCTAGGTAGTGTTGACCCTAATGCACCAGCAACAGCGGAAAGCGCGCGGTGTCGATGAAATAGCGTGTCACCCCGCCGAACAATGTCTCGCGAAAACGGCTATGGCCAAACGCACCAAGCACGATCAGGTCGGCACCTAATTCCTGCGCGGCATTTTCCAGCAGCTCCTCAACCGTCAGCTGCGTGCGCTCTTTCTCCAGCAGATCGGCGTGGATGCCATAGCGCGACAAATAACTTAAGGCATCGGTTGCGGGAAAGGCCGCGCCTTTGGCCTTCTCCGCTATCGTCACCAATGTCACCGACCCTGCCAGCGCCAAGACTGGCGTCGCGGCACGCAGTGCGTTGGCGGCCTCGTGGCTGCCGTCCCACGCCATCATCACTTTGCCGCCGAGCCGCAACCGCGCACTATCACGCGGCAGCGCCAGCACGGGGCACCGCGCGCTGACCGCGAGCGCACCGACGGCCGGGCCTGGGTTGACTTTCCCCGGTTCGCCCAGCGACACGATGATGCAATCCGCCAGTCGCGCCGCACTGACCAGTGCATCGACGGGCTCGCTGTTCGACGATTCGATGCCCCATGGCACATCTTCCTCGCCCAACTGCGCGGACAGTCGTTCGACCAGTGCATCCTCTTGGCTCTGCGCCTGTTGCAGCGCCTCACCGACCAGAAAGGCCCCGCCGAACGGGTCAAGCGTCACGAAGCGCTGCATCGGGGTGTTGATGTGGAACTGCACATGCCCCTCTGTCGCACGCGCGAGGTCGAGCGCGGTTTGCAGGCGCGATTCCATCGCGGGGCTATCATCGGCGTGAATCAGAAATGAGCGCATGGGGGTTCTCCTCACCGCTGAGTATCGGCGCTTATGGCGTGAACACAATGATATAAATCAACGCGCTATCGTGGTTGAGCGAGGCGGCTTATGCGCCTATTGCTCAGGCCCCGTTACAACCGAAGTGAGAATCAGGTTCGCCCATGAAAAAACTATACCCCACCGCCGCCGCTGCGCTTGATGGATTGCTGAGCAACAATATGATGATTGCAGCGGGCGGATTTGGCCTGTGCGGCATCCCCGAACGGTTGATCGACGCGATTGTGGCGAGCGGCGTCACTGGCCTGACGGTTGCATCGAACAATGCCGGGATCGACGGCGAAGGGCTGGGCAAATTGCTCCGCACGCGGCAGATCAAGAAAATGATCTCGTCCTATGTTGGCGAGAATAAAGAGTTTGAGCGGCAATATCTTGCGGGCGAGCTGGAGGTCGAGTTTAGCCCGCAAGGGACACTCGCCGAACGGATGCGTGCAGGCGGTGCGGGTATTCCGGGCTTCTACACCAAAACCGGCGTCGGCACGCAGGTGGCAGAGGGCAAGGAGGTCAAGTCATTCGCCACCCCAAATGGGCCCGAGGACTATATCCTCGAATGCGGTATCTTTGCCGACCTGGCGATCATCAAGGCGTGGAAGGCCGACGAGAGCGGCAATCTGTGCTTTCGCAAAACCGCGCGCAATTTTAACCTGCCCGCCGCGACCTGTGGCAAGATTTGCGTGGTCGAGGTCGAGGAAATTGTTCCTATCGGCAGCCTCAACCCCGACTGCATCCATTTGCCAGGCGTCTATGTGCAGCGGATGATAGTCGGTGCGCCCTATGACAAAAAGATCGAGTTCCGCACCGTGAGAGAGCGTGAGGCGGCGTGATGGGCAAAAGATGGATCGGGCGATGGGTAATCGCCGTAGCATTACTGCATACTCTAATAGGCGTCATCGCACTTCTGCCCGTTGTCCGCGCAATGATCGGCGATGGGCTGTGGAACAGTGTCGGGGAAAACCCGATGCGAAGTGTGGCGGCATGGTTCCTCTTGGGCGGTGGATTTATGTTCGTCAGTGGCTTTGCAATTGACGCATGTGAACGCATCAATGTTGATTGCCCACTCCGCTCGAGCGGCTGGAGTTTGCTGATTATAACGCTCATCACCATCATATTGATGCCGGTTTCCGGAGCATGGCTGTTGCTGCCGCCCGCAATTGCTTTGATTCGGCGCGGGAGTAGCAGCTGATGCTTCGCGCTAACCCATGGCTGATTGCCGCCGCATGGGGCAGCATTGCCGCATCCTTGCTCCACATTGCCTGCATCATCGGCGGGCCCGACTGGTATCGGTTTTTCGGCGCGGGTGAGGAGATCGCACGGGCAGCGGAACGCGGGGCGTGGATGCCGACCATCGTCACGCTGGGCATCGCTGCCGTGCTGGCGGCATGGGCGGCCTTTGCTTTCTCCGCCGCAGGCGTGATCCTCCGATTGCCGTTGACCCGCACCGCGCTGGTCGCGATCAGCGGCGTTTTGTTGCTGCGGGCACTGGCCGGATTGTTCGGGGCGTTTTGGCGGCCTGACCTGTCGGGCAATTTCATGCTAATCTCGTCATTGATCGTGCTCATCCTTGGCCTATGCTTTGCCATCGGGACGTGGCAAAGCTGGATGACGATTGCAAACAGGGGAGTCTGAGTGATGCGCAAGGCACTATTGATAATGGGCAGCGTTGGCACGGCGGCATTGCTGTCGGGCTGTGTCGCGGCTGTCCTTCCCGTGCTTGCGGCCGGAACTATGCTTCGCGGCGAGGCAGGAAAGAATGCAGCCGAGGCCGCTGCGCCCACGCCGCCCGTCCCCACACCGCCGCAAATGACGCCGATGCCAGCAGCACCGCGCGCGGACTATGCCAGCCCCATTGCCGCGACAACCCCCACATTGACGGCCTTGCCAGCCAATTATCAGGGGTTGGTTGACCATGTCCGCACCCGCACGGCTTTGGCGGCACAAGGCGCGCCGGTGACATCGCTGGTGCTCGAAAATGCGCTCACCTTGCGCGAACCCGCTTATGTCGATTGCGGCAATCGCACACCGGCGGTGCTGGTTGACCTTGATGACGCGACCAGCGGCCCGGTGACCGCCATGACCGCGCAGCCGGGGGAAAGCGCTGCTGCCGCGCCCGCCGCCAATGCCGATATAGTGGCTGCGCTGCGTCAGTTGCGCGCTGCGGGCACCCGTATCGTGTGGATTACCGAACTGCCCGATAGCGCCGCGACCACCATCGGCGGCTGGCTCCATCGCACAGGGCTTGATCCCGAAAGCAACGATACGCTCTATGCCGCCGCCCCCGGTCTTGAGCGCAAGCAATTGTTGCGCCGCCGTGCAGCGGAACAATTTTGCATCATCGCCGTGGTTGGTGACCGCAAATCGGACGCCGAGGAGGCTTATGACTATTTGCGCAATCCCGACGCGCCGCTGGTGATTGATGCCAATTGGGGATCGGGCTGGTTTTTGCTCCCCGCGCCGCTGACTCCACACGAATAATGGCCTCGCACCCGTAATATATAGAGGATAAAGATGGCAATCCCCAAAGGTTGGACCCGTGATGATATGGCTGTGCGTGCAGCAAAGGAGCTGCGCGACGGCTATTATGTAAACCTTGGCATCGGCATACCGACCTTGGTGGCGAACCATATTCCTGCGGGAGTAGAGGTGACGTTGCAGAGCGAAAACGGCATGCTGGGCATCGGGCCGTTCCCGTTCGCGGGAGAGGAAGACGCCGACCTGATTAACGCGGGAAAACAGACGATCAGCGAACTGCCGCAAAGCGCCTATTTTGATAGCGCGGCCAGTTTTGCGATGATTCGCGGCGGGCATATCGACCTGACCGTGCTCGGCGCGATGGAGGTTGCCGAAAATGGCGACATCGCCAATTGGATGGTGCCGGGCAAGATGATCAAGGGCATGGGCGGCGCGATGGATCTGGTCGCCGGGGTCAAGAAGATCATCGTTGTGATGGAACATAATGCCAAGGATGGCAGCCCGAAGTTCATCCCGACCTGCACATTGCCGCTGACCGGACGCAATGTGGTGGATATGATTATCACCGACCTTTGCGTTTTCCACCGCGCCGATCATGCTTCGCCGTTCAGATTGATCGAGCTGGCACCGGGGGTCAGCGCCGACGATGTGGCGGCACATACGACCGCGCATTACATATCTTGACTGGAGATTATTCGATGTTGGGAAAAGCTGAAAAACCACGGTGGCAGTATCGGTTTGACAATTTTAGCCGCGCCTTTGTTCTATTGCGCGAGGGCATTGAATCGATTGATGAACGGGAATTATCTCAACTGGAGCGCGAGGGGTTAATTCAAAGATTTGAATATACTTGGGAATTGGCGTGGAAAACACTGAAAGATTATCTCGATTTTCAGGGTGTGAATTTGGAAACGGCAACCCCTAGATCTGTGATCCGTGCTGCGTTTGCCGCTAAGATTATCACTCATGGAGATGACTGGATGGCGGCTCTTGATGCAAGGAACAAGATGTCACATACATATAATTTCAAGGTTTTTGAAGAGGTGATTGCAGACATCCAAAAACGGTTTTTGAGCTTGCTGGATGAATTATATAGCTATCTCATGGAAAAATCGTTGGATGAAGATGATGGTTCAAAATAACCAACTAGGCGCCGACAAGGTAAAAATTATTCGGGAGATTCTTTGTGAATTTGCCCAGAAAATCGACCGCGTTGGATTGTTTGGATCTTATGCGACGGGAGCCGCAAGAAAAAATTCCGACGTCGATTTGGTTGTTTATGGGATGTTGACGCAATCCGATGTTGATCGAATATGGACACTGTTTGAAGACAGCTCGTTAAGTGTGCCGGTTGATGTGATTGCTTATAATTTGGCAATATATCCCCCATTGAAACGTCATATAGATAGTGTGATGCGCCCACTTTTTGAAAAGAGAGACCTTTTGCACACGAAGACAACGGCCTAATAAGCAGCGTGAGCGTGCGTAACGATGACGATCTGAAGGTCGCAGCAAAGGCTCTCCAAGCGGGGGATGGCAGGCGCGCATCGGCGTTACTTAAACCGATTGCCGACGCGCATCCGGGTCATGCGCAAATATGGATGATGCTGGCTGAGGCGCATCGCATCGCGGGCGATCACGCAGGGCTGGAGGCGGCCGCCGACCGCGTCATAAGCATCGAGCCACGAGCGCTGCGTGCCTATGGCTGGAAGGGCGATTGCAGGGTGGCGTTGGGCGATGCGCGCGGCGGGGCCAGCTGGTATAAAGAGGGGCTGGCACAGGGTGCGCGATTCTCGCCCCTGCCACAGGGGCTTGATGCGGAGATGGCACGCCAGCGCGGCGCGCTTGAGGAAATAGAATCAGCATTTGCCGCACAGTTGAACGATGGTTTGTTGGCGCACGGCATTTCCCCTGGTGGGACGTCTGGCCGCTTTGCTGAATCGATCGACCTGTTAAACGGAACAAAGAGCATTCAGTTGCAAAAACCAGCCACCTATTATTTCCCGGGGCTACCGCAACGTGCATTTTATGAGCGTGAGGCGTTCGACTGGGTTCCCAGGGTTGAAGCGTCCACAGACATAATCCGCGAGGAATTGATTGCGGCGCTGGCAAATGACGACCTGTTCACGCCTTATCTTCAGGTCGAGCCAGCACGCCCACACCGCGATTTTCATGGCATGACTGGCAATAAGGATTGGAGCGCGCTCCACCTGATTGACAATGGCATAGTATCGCCGACTAATCAGGCGCGATTTCCCAAAACATTGGCAGCGATGGAGCTTGCACCGCTGTGCCGCATTGGCGTGCGTGCACCAACGGTGATGTTTTCGCTGCTCAAAGGTGGCGCGCGCATTCCCCCTCATCATGGTGCGATTAATACGCGCCTGATCTGTCACCTGCCGCTGGTCGTTCCGGGCAATGGCGCATTGCGATGCGGCAATTATCAACGCGCGTGGGAAAGCGGCAAGCTACTGATATTTGATGATTCAATCGAGCATGAGGCATGGAATGACTCAAGCGAGGATCGAATCATACTCATTTTTGACATCTGGCGGCCCGAACTGACCAACGATGAACGCGCGGCTGTTACCGTTTTATTCGATGTCATAGACAGCCAGGCATAAGGGGCACACATGTATCAACTGATTACCGCCAATCGCAATTATTCGAGCTGGAGCTTGCGGCCTTGGGCATTGATGCAGGGGCTGGGGATAAAGTTCGAGGATCGGTTAGAGCCCTTTACCAAGCCCGACAACCATGCCGATTTTCGCGCATTTTCGCCGACGGGACAGGTTCCGGTGCTGATCGACGGGGATCGGACCGTCTATGACTCGCTCGGCATCACGCTTTATCTTAGCGACAGGCATGACGGCGTGTGGCCAGCCGATCCCGAAGCGCGGGCATGGGCACAGTGCGCGGCGGCGGAAATGCACAGCGGATTCGCGGCGCTGCGGAACGACTGCACGATGAATGTCGGCGTTCGGGTCAAACCCAAGCCAATGTCGCCGGCTTTATTGACCAACATCGCGCGTATCGCTGAACTGTTCGAACAGGGACTGTCGCGCTTTGGCGGGCCGTATCTGGCGGGCGCAGAGTTTAGCGCGGTCGATGCCTTTTACGCTCCCGTTGCCTTTCGCGTCCGCACCTATGGCCTCGATGTCGGTGCGGGCCAAGCATGGACCCGCCATATCATCGCGCATCCGGCGATGCAGCAATGGGAAAGCGAAGCGCTTGGCGAGCACTGGCGCGAAGCGGGACATGAGGCTGAATTGGCCGCATGCGGGGCGATTATCGCCGATTATCGCACCGGATAAGCGGCACGAAACCAATCCGGCTGCGCAATATTCGCCAACAGCCACAGGCCCAGCATCAAAAACAACGCCGCCGCGCTGATTTGCAGGGCGCGTATCGGCACGCGTTTGATCAGCGCA
>JBBTFY010000024.1:20076-32213 GCA_038041635.1 Pseudomonadota bacterium | reverse complement strand
GGGTCCGTGTTGATGATTGGCTATTTGGTGTCTCGTCGATTGCCTTTTCCCTGAGCACCGACGAAAGCCCGGTCGCATCGGCGGTGCCGGGCGGTGCCTTTGTCCCTTTACCACGGTCGGCGCAGTGACATTTTTGGACGACAATGCCTAAACCACCCCGCCAAATCGGTCTTCCTTCGCGTGAAGCCATCCTCGACTTCATTCAAAAGTCGCGTGAGCCAGCGGGCAAGCGCGAGATTGCCAAGGCGTTCGGCCTCAAATCTGGCGAAAAAATCGCGCTCAAGGCGTTGCTCAAGGATATGGCCGACGATGGGTTGATCGACGGGAGCAAGAGCGCATTTCATAAAATGGGCGGCCTGCCAAAGGTGACGGTGCTGCGTATCGCCGATGCTGATGGATCGAGCGTCTATGCCGTGCCCGAACGGTGGGAGGGCGCTGGCCCCAGCCCACGTGTGCGCGTGGTTGAGCGCGGAAAACGCAGTGCGCTCGGAATTGGTGACCGTATATTGGCAAGGATCGAGGAGGCTGGCGCTGGTTATATCGCGCACCCCATCCGCAAGCTGGAAGCTGGCGTAGAAACGATCATCGGTGTGCTGGACGGGGATGTTTCGCCCGGCGGCAAACCGATGCTGTGGCTACGTTCGGTGGACAAGCGCAACCGCAAGGAATGGCCTGTCAGCGACGCAGGCGATGCTGGCGCGGGTGATCTGGTGCTGGCGACGCTTAGCGGGCGGCCGCCACGCCAGATGGTGCGGGTGACGGAGCGGTTGGGCGATCCCTTTGCCCCGCGTGCACTCAGCCTGATTGCTATCCATAAATACAGCCTGCCGCATATCTTTACCGACGAAGTGACGGCGGAAGCGGAGCGCGTTTCGCGCCTGTCGCTCGATGACCCACGACGCGAAGATTTAACCCACATTCCCATAGTTGCTATCGACCCCATTGATGCGCGCGATCATGATGATGCGATCTGGGCCATGCCCGATGATGATTCAGCAAATACAGGCGGATTCAAAGTAATAGTGGCGATTGCTGATGTCAGCCATTATGTTCGCCCCGGCGGCGCATTGGATCGTGAGGCGCGTAAACGCGGCAACAGCGTCTATTTCCCAGATCAGGTCGTGCCGATGCTGCCGCACATCCTATCGTCGGGGGTTTGCTCGCTCAAAGCGGGCGAAGATCGCGGTGCTATTGCGTGTCACTTGCGTATCGATCGCCATGGCAAGGTCATATCGTCGCGCTTCACACGGGCGTGGGTGCGCCTCGCCGCCAATCTGTCCTACGGGCAGGCACAGGGCCAAGTCGATGAGGGACAGGGCGAACAATATGCCATATTGAAGCCATTGTGGGATTGCTGGCACTTGCTTGCAAAGGCACGCGATGCGCGCTCGCCGCTCGACCTCGACCTTCCCGAGCGACAAGTCATCCTCGATGCCACGGGCCGTATAGCTGAAATCCGTGTGCGCGAACGGCTCGATGCACACCGCGTGGTCGAAGACTTCATGATCGCTGCCAACGTCGCCGCCGCCAAAGCGTTGGAAGCCAAAAAATCCCCCGTCATGTATCGTGTTCACGATGTGCCAGCGCGCGAAAAGCTGATCGCGCTTAAAGAATTGCTGGCGACCTATGACATTAGCTTTGCGATGGGGCAGGTCATCACGCCCGCTGTGTTCAACCGCATCCTGAACGCATTCGATCAGCCCGAGGCGCGCCAACGCGTGATGGAACAGGTGCTGCGCACACAGACTCAGGCCTATTATTCGCCGGTCAACGCCGGGCATTTTGGACTGGCGCTGGGGTCTTACGGCCATTTCACCAGCCCGATCCGCCGCTATGCCGACCTGTTGGTGCACCGCGCTCTGGTCTCGGCCTATGATTTGGAGGCACCCAAGCCAAGTGACCGCTCGATCACCCCTACCACCGCGCTGACCCGCGAGGACGGCGCAATCTTTGCCCGCACCGGCGAAATCATCTCCGCCGCCGAACGCCGTGCGATGGAGGCGGAACGCGAGACAATCGACCGCTATGTTGCCGCCTATCTGGCGGAAAAAGTCGGCGATGTGATGATGACGCGGATCACGGGCGTGCAATCCTTTGGCTTTTTTGCGCAAGTCGAAGGGCTTGGCGGCGATGGTTTAGTGCCAGCGGCAACGTTGGGTGACGAATATTTCCGCTGGGATGAAGCGAAGCAGGCACTGGTCGGCGAACATAGCGGCATAACATTTGTGACGGGACAGCGGATTGAATTGCGCCTTGTCGAAGCGAACCCGCTGACGGGCAGCCTAGCCTTTGCACTGCCTGATGCGCCTGAAGGAAATGGTGGCCGCCGCCCTATGCGCGGTGGACACAAGCAGCGTCCAACGGGCCCGCGTGGACGCCCCGGTAATATCCGGCATAAGCCCCGCTAGCTCAACTGATCGACATCCTCATCGCTGAGCGACCCTGGCACGATCATCACTGGCACTGGTAGTGTCCCCGCGTCGTGCCCTGAAAAGTGGCTGACCAGAGGTCCGGGAGCTCCCGTCGCAGCGGCGCCAAGCACCAGTACCGCAATCTCATTCTCTTCGTTGATAATCTCTTTGACGATGGCTGCGACATCGCCTTGACGGACACTGATACGCGGCGAAAGCCCGAAATCATAGTGAAGCGCCTCCGCCGCCGCGAGTGCGATCGCTTCGGCCTGCTCCTTTGCTTCGGCCTCAATCGTGGCTTGAACTCCGCCCCACGCAACAAATTGCGGCGGTTCGGTCACTACTAGAAGATGGACATTGCCGTCAGTCCGCGATGCACGGCGTCCGGCATAACGTTGCGCAAGGCGCGACTCCTCGCTTTCGTCGATAACGACGAGATAGGTGCGCATTTCGGGGCCCCTTTTGCTACCCAATTTTTATGGCGATAAGTTGCGCGCGCATTCGTATAAAGGCAAGCCCGTGTTGAAGCACCCTTGCAAAAGCGCTTGACGCGCGGGGCAAAGGTGGCAGGAGCAAAGCTAAAGCCGGATGAGCTTTGGCCGCTGGAGGATGTGAAGAAGTCATGGCAATTGAACTCAAAATGCCCGCCCTGTCGCCGACCATGGAGGAGGGGACATTAGCCAAATGGCTGGTCAAAGTCGGTGATAATGTTGCGTCGGGCGATTTGCTCGCTGAAATTGAGACCGACAAAGCGACGATGGAGTTTGAATCGATTGATGAGGGCGTCGTCACCCAGATTTTGGTCGAGGCAGGCACCGAGAATGTCAAAGTCGGCACGGTGATTGCGGTGATCGGCGGCGACGGCAATGCAGTTGCTGCGGCTCCGGTTGAAAGTGTGCCCGCTTCTGCTCCTAGCGTTGAGCCTGTGCCAACGCCGATTGCGGCTGTACCGATTGTGGCTGTAGCACTCGCCACCCCCCCCGGCGAGCGCATCAAGGCCAGCCCGCTCGCTAAGCGCTTGGCTGCGACGCAAGGCATTGACCTGTCGGGCGTGACAGGCAGCGGGCCGGGTGGCCGGATCGTCAAGGCTGATTTAGCGGGCGCACAACCTAGCGCCGCTCGCGCAGAGCCTGTCGAAGCGTCGCGGGCCGCCCCTGCTACAATTCCAGATTACGGCATCCCGCACGAAGCGGTCAAACTCTCTGGCATGCGTAAAACCATCGCGCGCCGCCTGACCGAGAGCAAGCAGACGGTGCCACATATCTATCTTACCGTTGATATTCGCCTCGATGCGTTGCTCAAATTGCGCGGTGAATTGAACGCCAGCCTTGAATCGCGCGGGGTGAAACTCAGCGTCAATGATATGCTTATCAAGGCGCTCGGCCTCGCGCTGGTGATGGTGCCAAAATGCAATGTCAGTTTTGCGGGCGATACGATGCTTGAGTATAGCCGCGCCGACATTAGCGTCGCGGTGAGCGTGCCGGGTGGCCTCATCACCCCGATTATTGTCGATGCGGGGACCAAGAGCATCTCTGCCGTGTCGGTTGAAATGGCGGCGCTGGCGGCGAAGGCGAAGGACGGCAAGCTGCAACCGCATGAATATCAGGGCGGCACCGCTTCGCTCTCCAACATGGGGATGATGGGGATCAAGCAATTCGAAGCCGTCATCAACCCGCCGCAAGGGATGATTATGGCCATCGGCGCGGGCGAGAAACGGCCCTATGTCGTCGATGATGCGCTGGCCATCGCCACGGTGATGAGCGCAACGGGGTCGTTCGACCACCGCGCGATTGACGGCGCAGACGGCGCGATGTTGATGAAGGTGTTCAAGGAACTGATCGAGAAACCACTGGGGTTGGTGGCTTGAGCGACTGGGACGCGCCTATTCCTCCGAGACGCTTAAAACTGCTTGCCGCATTGGCACTTGTTCTTTTTTTGCAAATTGGCGGATGCACCTACCTGGGCGGTGATGACTTTTATGCAATGCCGCTATTCTGCACTGCGTCAGATTTAACTGGTGCGGCTGAATTTTCCCTTGGAATTTATACGATAGCTTTATTGTTGAACCCGCTCGTAGTGATGGCTGGTTTTGCACTAAAGCGAATGACGCTAATAGCTTTGATTTTTGCGGCTTTAACGCTGTGCGGTATCGTTACGCAGAATTTTCTTTTGAACAGTGAGGTTTTACACTGTGACGCACCATAACACTGATGGAAATCCATATGTCTAACTACGACCTCATCGTTCTCGGTTCCGGCCCCGGTGGTTATGTTGCCACATAAACCCTCTCCCTTTGAGGGAGAGGGTCGGCCAAAGGCCGGGGAGAGGGGTTATTCGAAACAAACTCTAGGCCGAGCAAAATCTTTGCGGCGCGAAATGACCGAGGCGGAAATCAAGCTGTGGCAGCATTTGCGCGCTGGTCGGCTAGGCGGCTATCGGTTTCGCAAACAGCAACCCATCGGGTCCTACATAGCCGATTTTCTGTGCGCGAAGCACAAGGTTATTGTTGAAGCAGACGGGTCGCAGCATCACGAAAGCGCTCATGATGAAAAACGCGATGGCTGGCTGAATGCGCAAGGCTACAACATACTACGATTTTGGAACTGCGACATTCTCAACGACATTGAAAGCGTGAAAAATTCCATCTACGCAACTCTAGATCAACCCCTCTCCAAGGAACAATAGCGAGCAAGCTCGCAACTGTTCCTATCCTCTCCCTCAGGGGGAGAGGAATAGATAAGGCAGATTATGACCGATACAAATTACGACCTTATCGTCCTCGGCAGTGGCCCCGGTGGCTATGTTGCCGCGATCCGCGCTGCGCAGCTTGGCCTGAAGGTCGCTATCGTCGAGCGCGAGAATCTCGGCGGGATCTGCCTCAACTGGGGATGCATCCCGACCAAGGCGTTGCTGCGCTCGGCGGAAGTGTTTCACCAGATGAAACATGCGAGCGATTATGGGTTGAGCGCGACAGCAATCAGCGCCGACATTGATGCGGTGGTAAAGCGGTCGCGCGGTGTCGCCAAGCAGCTCAATCAGGGCGTCACGCATCTGATGAAGAAGAACAAGATTGCCGTGCATATGGGTGATGGCAAGCTGACCGCCGCGAACAAGCTGTCGGTCACCAAAGATGGCAAGACCGAAGAACTGACCGCCAAGAACATCATCATCGCCACCGGCGCGCGCGCGCGTGACCTGCCCTTCGCGCCCGCCGACGGCAAGCGCATCTGGACCTATCGTCATGCGATGGTGCCGAGCGAAATGCCGACCAAGTTGCTGGTCATCGGATCGGGTGCGATCGGTATCGAATTTGCCAGCTTTTACAATGATATGGGCGCGGACGTGACCGTCGTTGAAATGTTGGAACGTGTTGTTCCTGTCGAAGACGCCGATGTCTCGACTTTCCTTGAGAAGGCCCTGAAAAAGCAGGGCATGACGGTCATGACCGGAGCCGGGGTAGAGAGTTTGAAGGTCGGCGCGAGCGACGTTTCTGTGTCGATTAAGGGGCGCGATGGCAAGTTGGTGCAGGGCGACTATAGCCATTGCATCGTCGCGATCGGCATCGTTCCCAATACCGAAAATATCGGGCTGGAGGCGCTCGGCGTCAAAACCACGCGTGGCCATATCGACACCGACCCGATGTGCCGCACCAATGTGCCCGGCATCTGGGCGATTGGCGATGTCACCGCGCCGCCGTGGCTGGCGCATAAGGCGAGCCATGAGGGCGTGATTGCAGCTGAAGCTATCGCGCAAAGCCTTGGGAACAAGGACGTCCATCCGCTTGGCATGGACCCGCTCAACATCCCCGGTTGCACTTACTGCCACCCGCAAATCGCCAGTGTTGGCCTCACCGAAGCCAAAGCCAAAGAGGCGGGTTATGAACTCAAGGTCGGTAACTTTCCCTTCATCGGTAATGGCAAAGCTATCGCGCTGGGCGAGGCGGAAGGGTTTGTCAAAACCATATTCGACGCCAAAACCGGCGAGCTACTGGGCGCGCATATGGTCGGAGCCGAAGTCACCGAACTGATTCAGGGCTATACCGTCGGCAAAACGGCGGAACTGGTCGAGGCGGACTTTATGCATACCGTGTTCGCGCACCCGACGCTGAGCGAGATGATGCATGAAAGCGTCTTGGCTGCTTATGGACGTGCGCTGCACATTTGATGCCGCATCAACGTTCCATCCTGTTCGCGCTTGGCATGGGGGCTATGCTGTTGGTGCTGGGCGGCGCAACCGATCAAGGCGGCGTGATATGGCTTGACCATTGGCTGGAAAGCGCGGGCGCATTGCGCGCGGAGCAGGGCAGCGATGCCGCCATCGCCTTTTGGCAATGGATCAGCTGGTCTGGTGGCGGGATACAGCGTTATTATATCGTCACGGCTATGGTGGTGATACTTGGCGCGTGGCACCACTGGCGTTCTGGCGTAGCGCTCGCTTTGACGGCGATCCTCAGCAATATCACGTCTGGTGTTTTGAAGGATGTGTTTGCGCGCTCGCGCCCCGACATTGTACCGCATCTCGATTTCGTTAATAGCTTGTCCTTCCCTAGCGGCCATGCAACCAACGCGGCAGCGGTCTATTTTCTGTTCGCGATGCTGGTGCCGACGGCGCGGCGCGGATGGTGGCTGGTCGGTGCCGCGACATTGACCATTGCCACAGGCTGGTCGCGCATTGCATTGGGGGTGCATTGGCCCACCGATGTTGTCGGCGGTTGGTTGCTGGGCAGCGCATTTGCCTTGGCTGGTTATGCGGCAGCGCAATATTTTGAAGGGAAAGCACATTGGCAGGCGGGTCAACCAGAGTCATCCTAACCGCGCTGGCGGCCAATGTCGGCATTGCGATTGCAAAGTTTGTTGCTGCGGGAATTACCGGATCATCGGCGATGTTAACCGAGGGCGTCCACAGCCTAGTGGATAGCACCAACCATGTCTTGTTGCTCTATGGGCAAAAACGCTCGGCAAAGCCCAGCGATGCCATCCACCCGCTAGGCTATGGCCGCGAACTGTATTTCTGGAGCTTCATCGTCGCCATCCTGGTGTTCGCGTTGGGTGCTGGGGTGTCGATTTATGAGGGGATTTTGCACATCCTCCACCCCGAACATGGGGCTGACCCTATGATCGCTTACATCGTGCTTGGCATTGCTTTCGCTTTGGAAAGCTGGTCGACATGGGAAGCGCTCAAGGCGTTCAACATCACGCGCAATGGACGAAGTCTGTGGGCTGCGATCCGTGCATCCAAAGACGCGCCGACCATCGTCGTGCTGCTCGAAAATGGCGGCGCGCTGGCGGGATTGGCGATTGCGGCGGCGGGCATATCGATCAGCCAATGGACGCATAATCCCATGTGGGACGGACTGGCATCGGTGCTGATTGGTTTGGTGCTCGCCGCAGTCGCTATCCTGCTCATCATCGAAGCCAAGGGGCTTTTGATCGGCGAAAGCGCCGACCCGGAGCTGGTGGAGGCACTGCGCGTATCGGCTGAAACACATGTCGGTGTGACCAAAGTTCATGACGTCCTGACCGTCCACCATGCGCCAGACAAAGTGGTATCGGTGCTCGACGTAAACTTTGACGACAATATTAGCGCCGCCGATGTCGAGCGGATCGTCCGTGACATAGAGGCAAAAGTTGCAGCGGATTTTCCGATGATTGCGCTGGTTTATGTGCGGCCGTTTAGCGGGTGAAGGAGAATAACATGAAGAGCATCCTTATACGAAACAAGCCCTTGCCGGCTCTTATGCTTTTGGCGGCTACCTCTGCTTATATTACCCCCGCCGCCGCTGAAAGTGTCATTACCGCCGCACGGATGATCGACGTCGAAACAGGCCGCGTCATAGAGTATCCCGCCATCTTCGTCGGTGATGATGGGCGAATTACTGCGGTTGCCGATGCGCGAACGGTGCGCTGGGGCGCAAGCGTCACGCATATAGACATGGGCGCGCGCACGCTGTTGCCCGGCCTCATCGACATGCACGTTCACCTCGACACTCTGGCGGAGGTCGGCGGCTATAACAGCCTGCAATATGGCGACCGTTTCTGGGCCTTTGTCGCGGCGCGTAATGGTCGCGCGATGCTCGACGCGGGGTTCACGACGGTCCGTAATGTTGGATCCGAAGATACTAATGATGTCGGCCTCGCCGAAGCCATCGAGGCTGGCTATGCCGTCGGCCCGCGCATCGTTTCCGCCGCCAACGCGCTGGGTGCGACGGGCGGGCATTGTGACGAGACATTCCTGCCGCTGTCGCTCCACACACCATCGCCCGGCGTTGGTGATGGCCCGCAGCAATTGCGCCAGCGCGTGCGCGAACAACGAAGAGCAGGGGCGCAAGTCATCAAGGTCTGTGCTACCGGCGGCGTCTTCTCTCGCAACACCGAACCCGGGCAACAACAATTGAGCGAAGAGGAATTGCGCGCTATTGCCGAGGAAGCGCATTTGTGGGGCATGCGCGTCGCCGCGCACGCGCATGGTGCCAATGGTATCCGTGCCGCCATCCGCGCTGGCATCGACACGATTGAACATGCCAGTCTGGTGGATGCCGAAGGGATACGCATGGCGGCCACGCGCGAACGGCCCGTGTGGTTTGCGATGGATATTTTCAACACCGACTATACCCAGGCCGAGGGTGCGCGTAACGGCGTGATGGAGGATAATCTGCGTAAAGACCGCGAGATTGGTCAGTTACAGCGTGACAATTTCCGCGCTGCCGTTCGCGCTGGGGTGCGAATGGTGTTCGGGTCGGATGCGGGCGTCATGCCCCATGCCAGCGCGGGCGGGCAGTTCCGCACCATGGTAGAATATGGCATGACCCCGATGCAGGCGATACAGGCCGCCACACGCAATGCAGCACAGGCGCTTGACCGCGAAGCCGATGTTGGCGCAATTGCGGTTGGACGCTATGCCGACATCATCGCGGTGGATGGCGATCCACTTGTCAATATTCGCGAACTGGAAAGCGTTGATGCGGTCATCAAAGGAGGCGTAGCAGTGCCCCGCGACCCAGCAACGACGCGTTAACTGCGAAGCCGCTCAATCGCCTGCGCCAGAGCGACATAGATTTTGCCTATGTCGCTGGACAGCAATATGACCGATAACTGCCCGCCATCGCGGGTGTCCATAATGCCGCGCAGCATGACTTCGAAATCATAGATGTAGCGGTTGACCAGTGCGTGAAACTCTTCGTCATTTTCATATCGCCGTAACAGCTCTTTGGCTTCGGCCGCATTTAATAGGCGCAGCGCACGGCGGGAAAAAATACTGCGATCACCCTTGAGATAGGCTTCCCACGCTTGGTCGGCAACATCACTATCAATCAGTCGCGTTATATCGACAGATGTCGATTGCATAGCCTCCGTCAACGACGCCATTTGCCGCGCCAATGTATCGCGCCCGCCCGTTTCTATAACAGTGTTGACCTCATTCGCCCGCGCTTCGAGGGCTGCGCTGCTGTCCGCTATCGTCAGCAATTGGCGCATCAGGCGTTCCGATGCGGCGCTGGCTGCCCTGACCGCATTGTCCGATGCGTCGGCAATGCTTGCCAGTCGTTCGTCCACAGCGTTACCCGTGGCTTTGTCAAGCGCATCCGCCAGAGCCTGTTCAAGCTTTCCGGCTGTTTCTTCAACGATGGCCCGTGTCTGTTCATCAACGCTCGCCAACGACGCTTTGAGCACATCCGCATCGCCATTTGCAATTTCACGCATACGTTTTGCCAGAGCATCGAGCGTATCATGTAACTGTTCGATTGAGTTTGTTTGCGCACCTATTACACCAGTCATCCGCGCCTCGATAACTTCTATCGCGGTTGATTGCGCACTAAGCGACTGTTCGGCATTACGCAGGCAAGACAATAATGCGGCGCTATCCGAAGCGCTGATACCGATGGTTTCGGGCAGCGCCCCGACACATTCCTGACTTTGCGCAGCAATGCTATGCAGCCTTTCAAGCGCAGCGGGCAAAGACACATCAAGATCATTCTGTGCCGCTTTCAACAGGGTCACGACTGTATCGGCTCTTTGTGCCAGTGCATCAGCTTGGTCGGTGGCAGCCATACTATTGTCGCCCAGCGTATCGAGCGATTGCTGGAGCGTCGTTACAAGATCTTCAAGCGAGCGAATACGCACAGTGGATTGTGTTTCTATGCTCGCAAAGCGCGACAGGGCATCCTCTGTCACATGCCCCAGCTGCGTTCCCAATTTTTCACTATCCTGTAGCGATGTGGCCAATGCATCGGTCAGCACAGATGCTTGCTGCACTATATTGGCCATGGCTGTGTCGAGCGCATCAATAGTGCTGCGTGTCGCTTCGCCGTTCGTCACGCGCAATGCCGTCAAACGCTCATCGCTAGTTGCAACGCTTTGCTCCAGCGCCACGGCAAGGTCGGCAACCATCGCCAACGCTGAATCGCGTTGTTCGTTCAATGATGCGCTAAACCGTTCGGCGGCGTTCAGTGAGCTGGCATTCATGTCATTGGTCGCTTCAGTCGTTCCCGCGATACGCTCGGCCAATTGGGTGTTGAGCGCCGCTAATGTTTGCTCTGCTTCGCTTGCCTCATGGCGGACAGCCGCAATTTGTGCCTCTAACTGCCCACCATATTGATAGGCGATTTGGCCGGATTCGCGCATCGCCTCTGTCGCGCGCTGCGACACTTCGTCAATTTTTGGCAGTGCCACCAATAGCGCTTCCATTGCGCGGCGGGCTGCTTCACCTTGCTGGTTGATGGCGGCGGCTTGGTTCACTGCATTGTGCATACGCTCATCAAGCGCGCTGCTGACCTCGTTCAGTCGTTGACCTGCCTGCAACGCTGTGTCGGCCAAAGTCAAAGAGCGCATATTCAGTGTCGCTTGGGCTTGCTGCCAATGCTGATCAATGACGGATAGGCGCTCGGCCAATTGCTGATGCTCCTCCCGCATCCGCGTCATGGCATCGAGGTGGCGATTAACCGAACGCCCTGACGCGCGTTCAATCAGCAAATTAGCAAGTAAAATGAGCGCGATAGGGGCGCAAATCATGACCGTAATCATCGGCCACTGGCTCATCAAGGGAAGGCTGATAAAGCCAGCGCTTTGGGTCCACGCAACAAAGACGGCCCAACCAATTGCGGCGAGCACGCCCAATGTTGGAGCTATCCAGACACCCCGCGACCGCGTAGGTTGCGGATCATCAAGCGTCAGCCATAGCGCATCGTCGGCAACACTATGGTCATCCTGCGCAAGCGGGTTCGGCATCTCCAGCCGATCAGCCTGGACGAGCGTTTCCACAGCCATTGGCAAGTCGTTTGCCACGCCCTCTTCAGTCGGCCAGATGCCCACTATTTTGCGTCCTTTGGTCATAGAATATCTCGCCCGCGCCCTGTTTTTAACAGTGCAGCATATCATGCTTATTGCGGATGGGAACGAAAAATGCTTCCCGCCTCCTTTCGGGATAATTCAATCGCCGTTCAGGCTGAGTTGACCACTAGGACTAGCGCTTTCGGGTGAGCGGCATTATTATGGTCGTTATCGGGTTATCGGCCGGGGAATCCGGCTGGGTGGGAGAATGCCAAAATGAAGAAAATACCTTTGTTCGCCGCCAGTGCGCTGGCACTGTCCATATCTATGCTGACCATGGTCGCAGCGCCTAGCATTGCACAAGGTGTGCGCAATTCTTCGGAGGCACCGCCAAGCGACGAACCGAGAGAGCGCGGACGGCGCAACCGTGAGGCTACTCCTGCACCGACAGCAAATCCTGCGG
>JBBTFY010000024.1:0-20066 GCA_038041635.1 Pseudomonadota bacterium | reverse complement strand
GCCTATGCGCCGCTAAATACCGCTACTACAGCCCGCGATTGGCCGACTTCGGAGACAGCGCTTACGGCGCTGAAGGCTGCGGCTGTTTCACCGTACGAACTTTACCTGACTTCGCAAATGGAGTTTCGCATTGCGTCGGGGATGGAAAATCGACCGCGACAACTCACAGCTGTTGTCGGCATGATCGAATCGAACGGCGCGCCAGCGACGGACGCGACCCGCATCTTGGTAGCGGGGGGCCAGCTTGCCTATAACGCCGAGCAATATGCCAGTGCTGCTGCCTATATAGAGCGGGCGATAGCAGCAGGTGCGTCCACCACGACCGAGGGGTTACCCTTGTTGCGGCTCGATTCGCTGTTACGCTCTAACCAGCTTGATGCCGCAGTCGCATATTTTGGTGGATTGGATGCTGCTAGTGCTGCGGATGACCGGATGTACGGGATTACCGCGCGCGGACTTCAGGAAGCTGGGCGAGAGAGTGAACTGACTGCCTTATTGATCCGGCGTGTCGGCCTATTCCCAACACACCTTAATATCCGCGCGTCGATTTTATCCTATCTGCAAAATGCGCCAGAGGATCGCGGGCAAACGATTGATTTGATGCGCTTAATGTATCGATCGGGGGCCATGAACGATCGCCGCTATTATCTGGAATATATCAGTAATTTGGTTGAGGACGGCCTGCCAGCTGAATCAATCGCTATCATCGCCGCAGGGCGCTCGGCTAACTTGATTCCAGCGGGTGATGCCACGTTCAGGGAAATCGAGTCTGGCCAACGCGACAAATTGACGGATGATAGGGCTTCTTTGCCGACAACTGAACGGCGGGCTGCCGCTGCCGCAGACGGCCGCCTAGCACGCCTCGCGGGTGACGCCTATCTGGGCTATGAAAACTACACCAAGGCCGAAGAGATGTATCAGCTAGCGCTAACAAAATCGCCTAGTGACAGCGACCTTATCAACACGCGAATTGGCATTACGCGATTTACAGCTGGTAATTATGCTGGGGCTGGGCAGGCTTTTGCACTTGTTACCGGAGCTCGCGGCTCGATCGCCCGCATGTGGGAAGGGCTTGTGCGCGGACGGATTGCCGAAGCGGCAGCTGCGGCTGCCCCACCTGCAACGCCCGTTGCTCCCGCAACACCAACCCCGCCAGCGGGCAGCTAGGGGCCTGATATGAACGAATGTGCCGGGCCGGAGAACCGGTCCGCCATATTTGTTTTATGCAATTAGGCTGGCGCGGTTTGGGTAATAGGCACGCCAAATAGATGTTTCGAACAGCGGATAGTCAGCGAAGTTTTTACGCTACTGACATTTGCGGCAGATGTTAATTGCGAAGTCAGAAATCGTTGAAAACTTTGCAGGTCCGACGCGACAATTTTCAGGATAAAATCAATCTCGCCGTTTAGCATATAACATTCGCGCACTTCTGGCAGAGTGGCGACATGGGCCTCGAAACCCTCCAGATCAGATTCTGCCTGACTACGCAGGCTCACCATCGCAAAGACTGTGATTCCAAATCCCAATTGCGCGGGGTCAAGGTCCGCATGGTAGGACCTGATGACGCCGCTCTCTTCAAGTGATCGGACGCGGCGCAGACAGGGTGGGGCGGTTAAGCCTACGCGGTCGGCCAATTCAACATTGGTCATTCGACCGTCGCCCTGCAACTCGCTCAGAATCTGAATATCAATGGAATCATATTTTCCGAGGGGCATGTGTAACATCCTATGCGCTTTGCAGTGCCATTGCATAATTATATTCCCAAAGAAAGCAATTGTCCCAGTATGCTACGCCACAATTAACGCCCCTATCGCAAACGAAATATTCACTATATCGGCTTGCCAAGTGTGTGAAGGATGGCCCGTGCGGTTTGACGATAGATTAGATACCGTGCTGAAAATCGACCCAGGGCACGAATCTGGGCGGATCACAATTTGGCGGCAACTCGTTGACATGCTTTCGCAATCAGGCTCTGCCATGACCGAAGCAGCGGTTTTACGTTGTCTGACTGCATTGTCGTTGCTGCGCGGCGATATTCCTCTGGCCATCCGCGCGGGTTCTGCCGCTGCCATCGGGTCACGCCCCGGTTTTGCCCCGCTCATTGCATTGCTGGCGCACGACCATCCACAAGTAGCGATTGCAACGGTTGATACGGCACATCTGCCTGACCGAGACTGGGTCGCTATCTTACCCGACCTTGGTCCAGTGGGACGAAGTCGGCTACGCAACCGGGCCGACCTAGCGCCTTTGGTATTGCGCGCACTGGCGCACTATGGCTCCGCCGATTTTGCACTTTCCGCAAGTGAAAACACGGCCGTCGTCACCCCGCCGCGCAATAGCGACATAGCCGACTTGGTCCGGCGTATTGATACCTATCGTCATCGCAGCGAACCAATAGCAGCACATAAATCCATCGCCATGCGCTGCGATAGTGAAGGAAACATCCGCGCCCTTCAAGGGGCAAATAGGGCGCAATTTATCGGCATTTCGCTTGCCGAACCAGCACGACCGACCGAAACTGGGTGCGACGCCGGTGTGGCGCGTGCCTTTGGCAAACGCGCTCCGATACGCAAAGGCAGAATCTATCTTGCTTCGGACAGCGGAAATGGCTTGTGGCAAATCGACGCCGATCCTATTTTCGACGCCAACAATGGGCGCTTTACAGGATATGCTGGGACCCTATGCATTGTCGAAGGCGTGCAAAGCGTTGAAGCCAACCCCGAACCTGCGCAGCCCAATGCGGCACCAATGGCCGATTCGATGCGGCAACTGGTTCATGAACTTCGCTCCCCGCTCAATGCAATCAGCGGTTTTGCGCAATTAATCCAAGGGCAGTTTTTCGGCCCCGTCGGCCACGGCTATCGCGGACTGGCCGAACAGATAATCGCCGATGCTTCGCACCTCGCGGCAGCGCTAGAGGACATTGATCTGGCGGCTATGCTGGATGCAGGGCGAATGCGGGCCATGCCGGGAACGGGCAGTTTGAATGCCGTTCTTTCCAGACTTGTCGATGGTAATGTGGCCGACATTCCGCCTTCGGAGCCGCTTATTGTGGCTGTAGAAGAGCGCGAGCTTGAGCGTATAATCCATAAATTATTACGCGCCATTGGGCCGCTTCTAGGCCAACAGGCGAAACCGTCCGTGACGTTGGCTCGCAGCCGCGATGGCACTATCGCGTCATTGCGCCTGAAAACGTCGGAAATGCTGCCCACATCTATTCTACACGAGGGGATAAGCGGTATGAAGGGCGCGGGAAATGACCAGATACTTGGCGCAGGCTTTCCGCTTCGCATCGTCGCACAGATGGCGCAACTTTACGGCGGGGAATTAATGATTGAGGATAATCAATTCATTCTCAACCTGCCGCTGCTAAACCAGAGAGCAGGTCGATTCGACACTGCCGTTTAATATAATCTTTGCATTCAAAGCGTTATATTGATTTTAGGCGGTGTGGCTGGGTATTTTGGGGCAAGATGCAACAGAACATTTCATTCGATGCCGCATTCGGGACGCGCTTTTCTGTGTCGGTCGATACAGAGGAGGAGTTTGACTGGGCTGGTCAGTTAACCCGTGACGGGCACGGCGTTGCATCGGCTGCGGCGCTTGGTTCGGGACAGGCCTATTTTAGAAGCGCTGGGGTAATTCCAGCTTATTATATGGACTATCCTGTTGCTGAATGCGACGCGGCGCTTGATGCGCTAGGTCCGTCCATCGCCGTCGGAGCGGCCGAAATCGGCGTTCACCTGCACCCATGGGTGACGCCGCCATTCACCGAAAATGTTGATCGCTACAACAGCTATGCTGGCAATCTCGATGCCGCGACGGAGCGTGCCAAAATATCCGCAATCCGCGAGCAGATTGTTGCACGCTTCGGCGTTGTGCCCATCGCCTATCGCGCGGGCCGATACGGTATCGGGCCTAACAGCTACGATATTTTGATCGAGCAGGGGTTCAAAATCGACAGCTCAATCCGCGCTCTTTTCGATTATCGTGATGACGGCGGCCCCGATTTTCGCGGCTGCAATACCCACGCTCACTGGGCAGATGCGGGGAAAAGACTGATCGAACTGCCCTTGACGGCGCACTACCTGGGCTGGGGCGGGAGATTGAAACCCCCTTTGTTCAATGTCATTCGCGGCAGCGCCACCTTGCGCGCCATTGCTGCGCGAACAGGGTTGGTGGAGCGTGTTCCCCTAACCCCCGAAGGAACGCCGCCGATGCGCGCCTGCGCTATGATAGACCATGCGCTGGATCATGGCGTGCGCTTGCTCTCCATGTCGTTCCACTCACCATCGCTCGCGCCGGGATACACACCCTATGTTCGTGATGCGGCGGATTTGGCCGCATTTTACCGCTGGTTTGACAGGGTTTTTGACCATTGCGCACGACGCGGGATATTGCCGACATCGCTTGCACAAATTGTCGCAGCCGCTGAAAAGACGGCATAGTCAATCGCACACTTGCCAGCCGCGCACTTGCTCCGCTATCGGGCGATGCGAGGCAGGTGGGGCCTGTAGCTCAGTTGGTTAGAGCTGGCCGCTCATAACGGCTAGGTCGGGGGTTCGAGTCCCTCCGGGCCCACCATTTTTTTAGCGAGGTCGCATGACAGCTTTTCCGCGCTCATGGCTGTTTATTCCCGGTGACAGCGAGAAAAAGCTCGGCAAAATCGCCGATTGCGGCGCGGACGCGGTTATCATCGACCTTGAGGACAGTGTAGCCGCTTCGCAGAAAGATGCGGCACGGCAGCTGACCGCCAGCTATTTGGCTGACCATGTAGGCCATGTGCCGCAACAGCTTTGGGTCAGAATCAACCCGCTCGATTCACCTTGGTGCGCAAAAGACGTTGCCGAAATCACTGCCCATGCTCCCATGGGGTTAGTCTTGCCAAAGGCGGAAGGGCCAAGCGATGTCGAGCGCCTCTCCGCCATAATCGACGCGGCTGATGAAGGCGCTCGCTCTATCCGCATCCACGCCATAGCCACTGAAACCCCCCGCGCCGTTCTTAAATTGCCTGAGTTTGCAGATTGCCCAGCTGGGCGGCTCAGCGCACTGAGCTGGGGCGCGGAAGATTTGGCTACTGCCATCGGCGCGAGCGCCAATCGCGATGAAAACGGCCGATTTCTCGACGTGTTTCAGAATGTTCGTATCCAAGCATTGCTCGCGGCACACGCCGCAGGGGTGCAAGCCATTGAAACTCTCCATGCGGACTATCGCGATGATATGGGCCTGCGCCAATCGAGCGAGGCTGCACGCATTGTTGGTTTCACGGGTCGACTCGCCATCCATCCCGCACAGGTGCCGATCATCAATGCAGCATTTCTGCCCAGCGAGGCCGAAGCCGAATGGGCGCAGCGGATAGTCGCTGCCTTTGCCGATGCTGGCGCTGTGGGCACCGTCGGCATTGATGGCAAGATGATAGATCGTCCGCATTTGCTGCAATCCCAAACGCTATTGGCGCGGTGGAAAGAATATCGACAATAGCCATTGCCAGCGGGCGCGCCGTGCCTTAGAGGCTCGCCCCGTCGGGGAGTGGCGCAGCCTGGTAGCGCATCTGTTTTGGGAACAGAGGGTCGCAGGTTCGAATCCTGTCTCCCCGACCAGTTTTGAAAACGCCATGCCGGGGGCATGGTGAATTTCAAAACTCCCGTAGCGGAGCGATGGGGACCATTGCAAAAATCTCCAACTATTCAGCAATTTCTTGCTGACCAGCCTCCGCCGAGCGCGCCTCAGCCTCAATTCGCGTCAGTTCCGCAGTCGCCTCTCGCTCCGCCGCCACCGCTGCCTCATCGGCGCGGGCCTCAATCTCTTGGGCGCGTTTTTCCATATCGGCATCGAGCTTACTCGCGTCCGCGCCTGCCCCTGCCCCATTTGATGCAGAACAGGCACCAAGCACCAGCGCCGTCATCGCGCTCAGTACATATTGGCGCGCGCGCATCATTCAGCCTCGCCCAAACGCTCGGGCGCGTTGGCCAGCTCCCATAATGTGCTGGTCCATGCGCTGACGATTTGCGCCAATTCTTCGGGGACAATTTTGTCGAACGTGTCGTCGGGCGTGTGGTGGAGGTCAAAATATTTTGTGCCGTCCTGTTGCAGGTCAACCAGCGGCAGGCCCGCCGCCGCCAGCACCCCGACATCGGCCCCGCCTGTTGCCGCATCGCGCCCGCGCGATACGCTAAAGGGTGCCAGCGATGCTGTAATCCGGTTCGCGGCGCCCGCTGCACCCTCGGGCAAGCGGAAATCAACGCGCCACACCCGGCCTGCCCCAAAGTCGGCTTCCATCGCTACGGCGTGATTATCCGTCGCATGACGCGCACCATAGTCGCGCCCGCCCCACACGCCGACCTCTTCTGCACCAGCGAGTAAAATACGGATGGTTCGCCGTGGCTGTCCGCTTGCCGCGACGCGCTGTGCCGCTGCCACGATAACCGCGCACCCGGCGGCATCGTCAATCGCGCCCGTGCCCAAATCCCAACTGTCGAGGTGACAGGCGACAAGGGCGATCCCAGCCGATGGGTCTGCCCCCGGCACCTCTGCGATAACATTGCCCGATGTCTGCATCCCCAAATTGCGCGGCGTCAACAGCAAATGCAGTCGAATGGGCGCACCACGCGCCATCATCCGCTCTATCTGATCGGCATCGGGGTTGGATATTGCCCCAGAAGGGATTGGCGTCACACCAGCTGGAAAATTGGTGTTGCCAGTGTGCGGGTTACGGTGACTGTCTGTCCCGACCGAACGGATGATGATGGCCGCTGCGCCGCGCGCCGCCGCTCTCCCCGGTCCGGAAAAGCGCACGGGGCCGAACGCACCATAGCTTGATCCATCCTGTGTGCGGCGCATTGCATGGCCTATATAGACGATCTTGCCGCGTATCGCACTGTCAGGGGCGGCTTCAAACTCCGCGAGCGAGCGGAAGCCCACGACATCACCGTCCATTCCCGACGCTGGGGTTGCACCGCTGTTGCCAAGGGCTGTGATGGCGAGCGCCTGTGGGTGTGGGCTGATAATCGACGCGCGCTCTTCGCCGCGCACCCATGTTGGCATTTGATATTCTTCGACGCGGACATTTGCAAAACCCATTGACTGCAATCGCGCCAATGCCCAAATGCGTGCGCGCGCCTCGGCCTCGGTGCCCGCTTGTCTCGGCCCGATTTCGGTGGTCAGGTCGCGAGCAAACTCCAGCGCAACGTCGCTTGGTGGCGGCGCGTTTTGCGACTGTACGGCAGTTGGAAGAGCGAGGGCGAGGGCGGTCAACGCCAAAAGGGGCTTGTTCATCTCCATGGGATAGCGCGCCATAATGCTTTTGCCAATTACCCCTTTCCTACAACAGCTGATGTGTGAGAATATGCGTCACTATCGCAAGTTTAGGCCTTTGTTATGTTGCTCTTTGCACTCGAACAGAAATGCATATCCCATTCCCTTGTCTTTGCGAGGCGGGCTTCAGCCAGACGCGGCAATCCAGCCTCTGGCACTGCTTCTGGATTGCTTTACTTCGCTCGCCGTGACGAGGTAATTAACAGCAGGTGTATATCGTTGATAGCACACCCCGCAAACCCGCAGGCGGCCATTGTTTCCCCCGCGTGTTGTATCAAGCAAAGCTGCTGCGATTGGCTCAAACAAGGGCAGAAGGTATCCGATATTTTGCGGACCACAGTTGCCAATAGGCTCCCCTTTCGCTAACCGCCGCGCATTCTGTTTTTCCCACATTTGTCAACGGAGACGAGCTGCATGGCCGCGCAATATAGTTTTGTAATGAAGGGGATGACCAAAACCTTCCCCGGCGCGAACAAGCCCGTGCTCGATAACATCCACCTGCAATTTTATTCGGATGCAAAGATCGGCATCATTGGCCCCAATGGTTCGGGTAAATCGACGCTGATGAAAATCATTGCTGGGATGGACAAGGATTTTACGGGCGAGGCATGGCCAGGCGAAAATATACGCGTCGGCTATTTGTCGCAGGAACCTTCGCTCGACATTACCAAAACGGTCAAAGAAAATGTCATGGACGGCATCCGCCCCATCGCCGATATGATGGATCGTTTCAACGAAATCAGCACCATCATGGGTGACCCGCCCGAAGACCTCGACTTTGATGCATTGATGGAGGAAATGGGTAATCTTCAGGAGAAGATTGACGCTGTCGACGGCTGGACGCTCGATAACCAGCTCGAAATTGCGATGGACGCGCTACGCTGTCCGCCCGGCGACCTTGGCGTCGAAAGCCTGTCTGGCGGTGAGAAACGCCGCATCGCTTTGACCCGGCTATTGCTCGAAAAGCCTGATATTTTGCTGCTCGATGAACCGACCAACCATTTGGATGCCGAGAGCGTCCAGTGGCTTGAAAAGCATTTGATCGACTATGCCGGCAACGTCATTCTCGTCACCCACGACCGCTATTTCCTCGACAATGTCGTCAAATGGGTGCTCGAAATTGATCGCGGGCGCGGCCTGCCGTTCGAGGGTAATTATTCGGCGTGGCTAGAGGCAAAATCCATCCGCATGGCGCAGGAAGGTCGTGAGGACGAATCGCGGCAAAAGGCGATCAAGGACGAGCTGGAATGGATCAGGCAAAGCCCCAAGGCGCGGCAAACAAAATCCAAGGCGCGTATCAAATCGTTCGACCAGCTGGTTGAGGCACAGGAAAACCGGACCACAGGCAAGGCGCAAATCATCATCCAGACCCCGGCACGCTTGGGCGGGAAAGTGATTGAAACGGTCAATCTAACCAAGGCTTATGGCGACAAATTGCTGTTCGAAGACCTGACCTTCATGCTCCCACCCGGCGGTATCGTCGGCGTCATCGGCCCCAATGGTGCGGGTAAGACGACCCTGTTCAAGCTCATCACGGGGGCCGAACAGCCAGACAGCGGCAGCATAGACATCGGCAGCACCGTCAAATTGGGCTATGTCGATCAAAGCCGCGACGACCTTGATGCCAACAAAAATGTGTGGGAGGAAATTTCCGACGGTTTGGATATGTTCAAACTCGGCAAGAACGACGTGCCTACCCGCGCTTATGTTGGTGCCTTTAACTTCAAGGGCACCGACCAACAGAAAAAGGTCGGGCAGCTATCGGGCGGGGAGCGCAACCGCGTCCATTTGGCTAAGATGCTGAAAGAGGGCGGTAATGTTCTGCTGCTCGATGAGCCCACCAATGATTTGGACGTCGAAACGCTCCGTGCACTCGAAGAAGCGCTGGAGAGTTTCGCGGGTTGCGCGGTGGTCATCAGCCATGACCGTTTCTTCCTTGATCGACTGGCAACGCATATCTTGGCCTTTGAAGGCGACAGCCATGTTGAGTGGTTTGAGGGTAATTTCGAGGCCTATGAGGCAGATAAAATCCGCCGACTTGGCGACGAAGCCACCCGCCCGCACCGCATGAGCTACAAAAAACTGACGCGGTAGGAGCGTATCAAGCCACCGCCGAAAACACGCCGCTTTCCTCATCTAGCAAGTGCAACATGCCGTCGCTGATCGCGAAATAGGCGCCGTGCAGTTGCAGTTTGCCCTTGCGTTCTTTTGAGCGGATACAGGGGAATGTGCGCAAATTGGCGAGGCTAACCGCGACCGCAGCTTGCTCCATCGCACGCAGGGCAGGGCGTGTGGCCGCGCTCCCATGCTCCGCTACAACCGCGTCTCTGGCGTCATCGAGCATGGTGATCCATTGCGCAATGAACCCGCCTTCGCCCGGCTCTGCGCCCTGCATCACCCGCGTAAAAGCTGCGTTACAGCCTCCGCACAGCCCGTGACCAAGCACGATGATGTCTTCGACGCCCAGAAATTGCACAGCAAACTCCAGTGCGGCCGACACGCCGTGCTGCCCCGGGGCTGGCTCGAACGGAGGGACCAGCGCGGCGACATTGCGGACGACGAACATCTCGCCGGGGTGGGTGTCAAATATCTGTGCGGGGTCAACGCGGCTGTCGGAACAAGCTATTACCATCACTTTGGGCTGTTGCCCGTCTTGCAATTGCTGCCAACGCTCATGTTCACCCGCGTAATCAGCAGCACGGAAACGGCGATAGCCCGCGAGTAATGTATCCAAACCCTTCATGATTTTGCAATGCCGCATCAAGTGGGGGGTGGCAAGTCGGACTATCAACGATTATGGGGCAACTATGTCAGAAGCAGACCCTAACATCCAACCCACAGATACGCACTCCGTGCGGGCCCGCAAACCCGATTGGATAAGGGTCAAGGCACCGACCAGCCCTGCTGCGGCGGAGACGCGTCGCCTGATGCGCGAGCTGGGCCTGCATACGGTGTGTGAGGAGGCGGCATGTCCCAATATTGGCGAATGCTGGACCAAGAAGCACGCGACCGTAATGATCCTAGGTGACACCTGCACCCGCGCCTGTGCATTCTGCAACATCAAGACCGGAATGCCTATGCCCGTCGATCCGCTGGAACCGGAACATGTGGCAACGGTAGCACAGACGATGGGCCTGTCGCACATCGTTATCACTTCTGTTGATCGCGACGACCTGCCCGATGGCGGCGCGTCGCAATTCGTCAAGGTGATAGAGGCACTTCGCCGCACCGTTCCCGCGACGACAATCGAGATTTTGACGCCCGATTTTCGCAACAAGCCCGACAGCGCTATCGCCGCCGTCGTCGCGGCACGGCCCGATGTGTTCAACCATAATATAGAGACCGTGCCACGCCTCTACCCCACCATTCGCCCCGGCGCGCGCTATTACGCCTCTCTCCGATTGCTGGAGACTGTCAAACGCCTCGACCCGACTATATTCACCAAATCGGGCGTGATGATGGGGCTAGGCGAGGAACGGATGGAGGTGCATCAGGTGATGGATGATATGCGTAGCGCCGACATCGATTTTCTGACCATGGGGCAATATCTTCAACCAACGCCGCGTCATGCCAAAGTCGTCGATTTTGTGCCGCCAGGGGCCTTTGACGCTTATGCCCAAATTGCACGGGCCAAGGGCTTCTTACAGGTCGCATCGTCTCCTCTAACCCGATCAAGCTATCATGCGGGCGATGATTTTGAACAAATGCGCGGTGCGCGCCAGGCAAAACTGGCGCGAGCTTAGCCGGTAATGCCCCGCCATCACGAGGTCCGCGAACTGCCTTACAGCGCCGAACAGATGTTTGGACTTGTTGCCGATGTGGCACGTTATGGCGATTTCCTTCCTTGGGTCAGCGCGGTTCGGGTGCGATCGAACAGCGCAACAGAAATGGTCGCCGACGTCATTGTCGGGTTCAAAGGGCTGCGTGAAAACTTCACTTCGCGTGTTCACAAGACCCAGCCCAGCCATATCCACGTCGATTATCTCGATGGGCCGCTCAAGCATCTTAGTAATGAATGGCGTTTTCACTCGCTTGGCGAAACGCATTGTGTGGTTGATTTCGCCGTCGATTTCACATTTCGGTCTAGCCTGTTCGAACGTTTGGCAGGGCAAATGTTCGACAAGGCATTGCGGCGGATGATAGTAGCGTTCGAGCAAAGAGCGTGCGATCTTTACGGCGAGCATCCCAAATCGTCGCTTTCCGGTAGTAACAATTCCAACGCAAATAATGTTGCCTGACGGCGGATTTCGCGGCGACTCAACCCAGCATCAAAGTTGCGCTGTATACCATAGGCCTGATCAGGATTTTGCCCACGAAGCACCCGTGAAAACACCACCGTGCCTACTGGCTTTTGCGGAGTCCCGCCGCCTGGGCCAGCGATGCCCGACACAGCAATCGCAATATCAGCGCCGCTCCGTTCCAGTGCGCCGGCAGCCATAGCCCACACACAAGCGATAGAAACTGCGCCGAATGTGTCGAGTATTTCGCTGCTCACTCCCAAAAACGACTGTTTGGCTTCGTTGGAATAGGTCACAATCCCTGCAGAAAATACCGCCGAGCTTCCCGCAATGTCCGTCAATGCCGCTGCAACCATCCCGCCTGTGCAGCTTTCGGCCACCACAATTGTCCGCCCTGCAGCGATATTTTCGGCGATGACCCTTGCTGCGAGTTGCTCCATGCTGTGTGCGCTATTTGCTATGATGTGGCCGTTCATATTTCACTCAATTTCAGGTAAAGAGATTGTGGCTATCGCCTGCGACGCTATGCCTTCACCGCGACCAGTAAAGCACAATCGTTCCGTTGTGGTGGCTTTTATGCTGACGTGGCTAATCGGGAGTTCGAGGCATTCGGCGATACGAGCACGCATGGCTTCGCGGTGCGGGCCAACTTTCGGAACTTCACATATAATGGTGCAATCGACATGGTTGATAGTTCCACCGCGCTCTGTCACCAGTTTTGCCGCGTGGATGAGGAATTGATATGATGACGCACCGCGCCACCTCGGGTCGCCATGTGGAAAATGCGCGCCGATGTCGCCGTCGGCAATCGCACCGAATATGGCGTCGGTTAAGGCATGGAGAACAACGTCGGCATCGCTATGCCCTTCGAGTGAGCGATCATGGGCAATGTGCACGCCGCCAAGCCAGAGACCTTCGCCCGGTACCAAACGGTGCACATCATAGCCCATGCCGACAGCCACACGCATATTTTGGCGCCCCGCCAGCATCCGTTCAACCAACAGCATATCCTCCGCCCGAGTGATTTTTTCGAGATGTGCATCGCCCGCGACGACTGCAATCTTTCCGCCATTTGCGCGAACCATTTGCGCGTCGTCGCTCGCCGCGTCGCTTGCCCAGTGCGCGTGCGCGTTGACAATTTCGGAAAATTTAAACGCTTGGGGAGTTTGAACACGAACCACATTTTCGCGCGAGAGAGTTTCGCCCAACAACGCCGCGCCATGCGCAAGAGTGTCGGCAACCATGAGGGCGGGGACGGCCCCATGGATGGCTGTATCATCAAATGCGCGCAATAAACGATCGATGACGGCGTGGCTGATGCCGGGGCGCGCCGCGTCGTGGATGAGTACAATATCCTCGTTTGCCGTTAATTTCGATATTTCTGCAAGCCCAGCAGCGACCGATTGCTGCCTCGTCGCGCCGCCAACGGCAAATATGACCTTGCGATGCGGCAAGGCGGCTCTCGCTCGCTCTTCGTCGCCAGATGGCACAACGACTATGATCGCACCGCAGGCTGGATGCGCGAGAAACGCATCAACGCTCCACGCCAGCACGGGTTTACCGGCCAGCATCGCATATTGCTTTGGCACCGCCAAGTCAGCACGTGTGCCTTGGCCGCCAGCCACGATGATCGCGGTAAAAGATGGTGAGATTGTCACTGAACGCGCTTTAATCACTTCGCATAAAAGGGGAAAGGGAGGAGCATCATATTGTGTAGAAATCATGGGGCAGTCATTACGAGAGGCTGCGGGCGGTTGACACTAAACAGGGGGTAAAACAACGGCCGCCTGCGGGTTACAGGGGTGCTTTTGGGGTGTGGTGTCAACTTAATACAGTGGGGCAATTTGTGCTCCGGCTTAACGCCGGAGCCCTGCGTTGGCATAGCTGACTTCTCCACCGCTCCGGCCTCCGCCGGAGCACATAGAACTAAACACAAAGCATGGAGTGTTTGAGTCACAGGGTGACAGTTTGTGACCTAGGGTGGTGATTTTTCCTTTCTATATCAAGAAAATATGGCACGCGATCACAAGTTTGGGAATCATAAGTTGTTACGCTAGGGATGAAATTGCCCGCTAGCATTCGCTAAGAGAAGGGCCAGATAGATACCCCGCGCGCATAATACCACAGCGCACACTCTGTAGGAAAGAGGGGGCTGTAGGCAAGGGCAGGCGCAGGTTCTTCACGCTCAATCACTCGCACGCGACCAAACCCTAGCCATCTGCCTAATTTTCGGGCATGGGGCGCATTATATGCCTATGCCACGCCTTGCCCCCATCATGATCGGATCGGTGAAAATCGACACGCCCGTTATTTTGGCGCCGATTACAGGTGTGACCGACATGCCGTTTCGGACTTTGGTGCGCCGCTATGGATCGGGCCTCAACGTCACTGAAATGATCGCCAGCCCAGCGATGATCCGGCAAACACGGCAATCACTGCAAAAATCGGCTTGGCACACGGTTGAAGAGCCAGTTTCGATGCAGCTCGCCGGGTGCAACGCCTATGAGATGGCCGAGGCAGCGAAGTTGAACGAGGATCGCGGCGCTGCGATCATTGACATCAACATGGGCTGCCCGGTCAAAAAAATTGTCAATGGCGACGCGGGTTCGGCCTTGATGCGCGATCTGCCTTTGGCAGCGTTGTTAATTGAAGCGACCGTCAAGGCGGTCAGCGTCCCCGTGACGGTCAAAATGCGGATGGGGTGGGACCATGCCAGCCTCAATGCGCCGGAACTTGCGCGCATCGCACAAGACCTTGGTGCGCAAATGGTGACGGTGCACGGCCGCACGCGCAACCAACTCTATAGCGGTGTGGCGGATTGGTCGTTCGTCAACCTGGTCAAACAGGCGGTGTCAATTCCAGTCATTGTCAACGGTGATATTTGCTCTGCCGACGATGCCCGCACTGCGTTGGCGCAAAGCGGCGCAGACGGTGTCATGATCGGGCGCGGGGCCTATGGTCGGCCCTGGTTGCTAGGGCAGGTGATGCAAGTGCTGCAACATGGCCATCATGCCCCCGACCCCAGCATTGACGAACAATATGCACTGATCGCCGAACATTATCGCGCGATGATGGATCATTATGGGCCAACAGTCGCAGTGCCGATCGCGCGCAAGCATATTGGCTGGTATACACGCGGGTTGCACGGATCGGCCGAGTTTCGCAACATGGTGAACCAGGTCAGTGATCCGCATAAGGTTTTGGACGAACTGGCGCGGTTTTATGCACCCTTCCTGACACGGGCAGCAGCGTGACGCCTGCATCGCACACAAAATTGGGCTATGACCTTCTACCCTCCATCCTCAATACGCACCCTGTCCCGACGATAGTATTGGACAGTGATGGCACAGTCGCAGGCATGAATCATGCTGCGGAATTACTGCTCAACCGGAGCAGTGCCTCGCTTTTCGGTGTGGCGGCGTCGCAATATTTTGAGTGGCTTGATGATATTGGTATTGACGCGCTGTTGGCCGAGCCAAGCAAGACAGTTTCGGCCTATGCCATTGATTTGATGCCATCGCGTTCGGGCAAACAGTTTGCCGACATTAGCATAGGGCAGGCCAGCTCTGTTACGGGGCAGCGTATGCTGTGCATACACGCTATTCCAAGTGCGGAGAGGGTGATTTTACGGCGCCACGGGTCCGCCGCCCGCGCCGCCAGCGCCGCTGCGGCCATGCTTGCGCATGAAATAAAAAACCCGCTATCGGGGATAAAGGGAGCAGCGCAATTGCTCGGCAAGGCTGCGCAGGGGGCAAACACAGCAAGCCTGTCTGGTCTGATCGTCGGGGAAGTGGATCGCATCGCCAAACTTATCGATAGCATGCAAGATTTTACGCGTGATGCAACGCTCAGCTGCGCCGCGATCAATATCTACCCCGCCCTTGCGCAGGCACGCGATATTGCGGCGCAAGGATTCGCAAAAGGGTTCATCATAGACGAGGTGTTCGACCCCTCTTTGCCAAGCGTGCTGGCCAATCATGATGCACTGGTGCAGATATTACTGAACCTGATGAAAAATGGCGCTGAGGCAGCAGGAAACAGCGCATCACCAGCATTACGACTAGTCACGGCTTATCGCCATGGCCTGTCATGGAACAATGGTAATGTGCGTGGATCGACTGCATTACCCGTCGAAATAGCCATTGGTGATAATGGGCCCGGCATTGACGATGCCTTGTCCGATTCCCTGTTTGATCCATTTGTCACCAGCAAAGCAGATGGCCAAGGGCTGGGACTGGCTCTAGTTGAGAAATTGATCAAGGATATGGGTGGCTTTGTGCAGCATGAGCGAAGCGATGGCTGGACATGGTTTCGTGTTCACCTGTCACTAGCGGATCACGATCCGATGTTGGGGGCTATTTGATGCGATCAACGCGGATATTGCTGGTAGAAGATGACGTCGCGATAACCACGGTTATCCGCGTGGCCGTGGAGGGTGAGGGCGCAAAGTTGGATGCAGTGTCCACGCTTGCAGAGCGCGACCGCATGCTTGCCAAAAATCATTACGACGCCATCATCACCGATGTCATCTTGCCTGATGGTAATGGCCTGCATAATTTGGCGCAGATTGTGGCTTCGCCGTCTGGAATTATTCCGGTTGTTGTTCTTTCTGCGCAAAACACACTTGACACTGCTGTGCGAGCAGAATCGGAAGGAGCATTTGATTATCTTCCCAAGCCATTCGATCTGGATGAATTGATCGCATCATTACGTGCGGCTGTGAGCCGTCGGATCGAAAATACTATTGCCGTTGATCCTCAGGCCAGTGCAGACGGCACAAGCACCTTGATCGTGGGACGAGCACCCGCCATGCAGCAGGTATACCGGACGTTGGCCCGTGTTGCGCCGACGGATTTATCGGTGTTGATATTGGGGGAATCCGGGACTGGGAAAGAATTGGTCGCACAGGCGATTCACAATAGCAGTGCACGAAAATCGCAACCCTTTGTCGCTCTCAATATGGCTGCCATCCCCCGAGAACTAATTGAATCAGAGCTTTTCGGTCACGAAAAGGGGGCATTTACTGGTGCCCATGCTAAAGCGACAGGTCGCTTTGAGCAGGCTGTAGGCGGAACATTATTCCTCGATGAAATAGGCGATATGCCTATTGAGGCGCAGACACGGCTGTTGCGCGTGCTCCAGTCGGGCGAATATTCACCTATTGGATCGTCGCGGGTTTGCCGGGCGGACGTCCGCATTCTAGCCGCGACCAATCAGGATTTACCTGATCTGGTTAGGCAAGGGCGTTTTCGCGAAGATTTATTCTATCGCCTGAATGTCATTCCCATTCACCTTCCCCCCCTACGCTATCGCCAGAGCGATATTGCTTTACTGGCGCGACATTTGCTTGAGCAGGGTGCATTGCTTGGCCTGCCGATCAAGTCATTAACAGCCGAGGCACTCGTGCAGCTTCAGCATTATGACTGGCCGGGCAATGTTCGCGAATTGTCCAATGTCATGCAGCGCCTAGCCTTATTAACGCGGAGCCATGAAATCAGCGGCGCAGACGTCACGAGCATCCTATCCTCGGTCGGTAGCGAAGGGCGTGAGATGCCCGATGGTGGCAACGGGGCGGGCACAAACAGCGTGGCAAGTTTTGTCCGCCTCTGGCTGCAAAGCGAAGAGGCACGCGGTGCCATGCAGCATGGCCAGCTATACAATGCGCTTATTGTACAAGTTGAGCATGAGTTGATCGACGCCGCTTTGGCGCTGACATCGGGGAATCAGATCAAAGCGGCAGCTGTACTAGGCATAAATCGCAACACATTGAGGATAAAGCGCCGACCAAACCAGTAGCGAGTAGCCCTATATACTCGCTCGGCAGCGCATAGTGCGACAGGCAATCATTGTGCTTTTGTTATCACATGTTTGATGCAATAATAGCACAATGATGCAAGCAAAGCACTGTGATGATAGCGAAGAGGCGCGTGCGCAGATGCCAGACGATGTGCGCTCATATACGGGTGATGTGATGAATGAACATTACCAGGAACGTAAGGATATAGCAGCCTATCTTGAAATTATGGCCTTGGCCGCGCTTGTTCTCATAGGGCTCGCAACCGCGTTAATACTACCCGCACTGGGCCGCGACGGCCTTCTCTCTCCAACCGCCGTTTCGTTGCTCTTGGTGGCAAATTTGTTGCCCGCGATGGCATTGCTTGTGTTGCTTGGCCGCCGTTTTGCTAAACGGAGGGTGAGTAAAACTGGCGGCGGCGAGGCGCGTCTTCATATTCGCCTTGTTGCACTTTTTTCGCTCACTGCTGCAGTGCCTACGATGCTGGTTGTGATATTCGCGTCATTTCTATTCCAGTCCGGCATGGATTTTTGGTTTTCAGATCGGTCGCGCGGAATGTTTGAGAGTGCCGTCAGCGTTGCTCAAAATTATTTTGACAACGAAAGACGTGATGTAGGGGCTGACACTCTAGCCATTGCAACAGATTTACGAGGCCAATTATCGAGAACAGCGATTGAAAGCGACGCATTTTACGAGTTTTACCTTCAGCAAATAGTTGTCCGCGAGCTGAGCGGGTCTGCAATTATCCAGATAGGCAGAGATGGCATAGCTCGGACAGCCGCCATCATTGATCCCAATAACAGACCCGCTGCTACGCGTATCACGCCCGCCACATTACGCCGCTTGCAAGCAGGTGAGCCATTGGTCACCGACGTCACGGATGATGGCGTAGAGGCGGTCGCGCCATTACTCCCCGAGCGGCAAATATACTTATATGCTGCGCGCGGGGCATCCATAAATGGGATGGAGAATATCCGCAGTGCGCGTGCAGTATTTGCAGACTTTAATGCGCTTCTTGCGCGCTCCCGCGCCTTGCAGTTCCAATTCATAATCGCACTGTATCTTGGATCGCTTTTCCTTATTGGTGTCGTCATCTTTGTGGCCTTGCTCGTCGCTGACAGGATTGTCAGACCAATAGATGAATTGGTCAACGCAGCCGGACGCGTTTCTGCTGGGGATTTGGAAACGCGGGTCCGATCATCTGGCAATCGGCCCGATGAAATCGCGGTTCTGGGGTCGGCGTTCAATCTCATGACCGAACGTTTGAGCGAACAAACGCGGGCCTTGTTATTCGCCAATGAGCAGCTGGACAATCGCCGCGCATTTACCGAAGCAGTCCTGTCAGCTGTCGCTTCTGGTGTCATATCACTTGACGAGAATGGGCAGATAGCTCTTATCAATGAAGCAGCTTCGCAGATATTGCGATTAAATGCGCGTGACATAGTCGGGACAACACTGACTGTGGTGGCACCCGAACTCGATGACTGGGTGGCGCTGGGTGGGCAATCACCAATTTTGACTATCGACATCGCTGGCGAACCACGGACGTGGGCTGCCAAAATGGCACAGGACGACCATGGCATAGTCATAACATTTGAGGATATAACGCAGCAACTCTTTGATCAACGCCGCGCAGCATGGTCAGATGTAGCGCGTCGCATCGCCCATGAAATCAAGAACCCGCTAACCCCCATCCAATTGGCTGCTGAACGCTTGCAGCGACGCTTTGGCGAACGTCAGGGTGATGAAGAGGGCATTTTTCGCAAGCTGACCTCTACTATTGTTCGGCAGGTGGGCGATATTCGTCGCATGGTCGATGAGTTTTCCAGCTTTGCACAAATGCCAAAACCAGTGTTTCGCGATGAAAATATTGGTGAAATCTTGCGGCAGTCACTGTTTTTGCATGAAGTTGCGCGCCCCGATATTCATTTTGAAGCTTTTTTGCCTGAACCTCCATCGCCCATTGTCTGTGACAGGCGGTTGCTAGCACAAGCCTTTACGAACATAATCAAAAATGCAGTGGAAGCTATTGAGCGTTCGGGGCGGAAAGACGGCACGATAATTGGCGTGGTCGAGTCCTTTGACAGCCAAGATATGATCAAAATTATCGACAACGGCATTGGACTGCCGCCTGATCGTGCTTCGATCATTGAGCCGTATGTAACGACCAGAGAGGGCGGAACTGGACTGGGCCTCGCCATCGTCAAAAAAATTATCGAAGATCATGCAGGAGCGCTTGTCTTCGAGGACAGAGTCGGAGGCGGTACTATGGTCACCATCACATTACCCCACCACCAACCTGAATTTATGGATGCTCATGGTGATGCAGACATCAATATAGCTGACCAAAGTGAGAGGAATGGGTAATGGCGCTCGACATTTTAATCGTCGATGACGAGCAAGATATACGCGAATTGGTAGCTGGCGTCATTGAAGACGAAGGATACCAAACACGCACAGCCGCCAATAGTGATGAGACGTTGGCGGCACTTTCGGAGCGCCGCCCCTCGCTGGTTCTGCTGGACGTCTGGCTTGAAGGGTCTGCGCTCGACGGTTTGGATCTTTTGGATGAAATAAAGCGCCGCGATCCAACTATCCCAGTTTTGGTGATTTCAGGTCATGGCAATTTGGATACCGCAGTTGCCGCTATTCGCCGTGGGGCCACCGACTTTATCGAAAAGCCTTTCGAAGCAGAACGATTGCTCAACCTCATTAGCCGC
>JBBTFY010000023.1:0-42497 GCA_038041635.1 Pseudomonadota bacterium | reverse complement strand
GCGCGGCATCAATTAGGTAATCAGCGGGAACAGCAATTAGTTTAGTGATTTTTCTAAATATTTCTTCACCAATACCGCATGGCAACACTTGGCGTCTGCACCACACCAAGCTAGTCACTCTGGCAGAGTGCGTTCGCATAGGATGAGTCGTATTCGGATGAGGGAGGACATCAATTGGGGGCCGACCGCGCATTATCCTTTCTAGATCAAATGCTTTGGAACGCCCTGATCGTTGCAGCGCCGGTGCTGTTGGCGACTTTGATTGTCGGATTGATCATCAGTGTTTTTCAGGTTGCAACCCAGATTCAGGAGATCACGCTCAGCTATGTACCAAAAATCCTGACTGCGGCATTGTTGTTGATTGCATTGGGACCATGGATGATGGGCCGAATGACCGAATTTGCTCGATCGCTATACCTGCTGATCCCGTCACTGGCCGGCTGAACACATGGATGCCATTATCAATCAACTGGTTGCGATTGCTTTGCTCAGCCTGCGCATTGCTCCCACCCTCGCCTTTGCTCCGCCCTTTACATTGATCCGCATCCCAGCGCTGGTAAGAATGTCCTTGGCTATCGGTGTCGCCGCGTGGATGGCAGCCAGTAATGCAGCCGCAACATGGGATAGCGATTACTGGGTGCAAGGTTTGCCAATCACCGCCGCAGCAGAGTTATTTCTGGGTATGTCGCTCGCGCTGGCGTTACAGCTCGCCTTTGCAATGATCGCAATGATGGGCCGTGCGATTGATATTCAGGCTGGATTCGGCCTCGCGTTACTGGTCGACCCAACCACACGGGCACAAGCACCACTCATCGGCACAATATTGTCTTATGGCGCGGCGGCGGTTTTCTTTATGACTGACGGGCCTAGCGACGTGATGGCGCTATTCTCGATCTCGCTCGATCATATCCCGCTCGGCATGACTGGCTTGCCTGACCGGCTTGGCCCACTGTTCGGATATCTATCAATTGTGTCAGTGATGGCGCTTGGCCTCGTCGGCCTGTTGTTGCTGGCGATGTTGTTAATTGACCTCACCGTCGCGCTGCTGTCAAAAACATTACCGCAAATGAATGTGTTGTTACTCGGTTTTCAGGTAAAGGCGATGGCGACATTGCTATTGCTGCCAGCCACTATGGGCCTTGCCGTCGGCGGGTTCGCACGACTGATGCGCCTTGCAATCGATTCCCCGTTGTTACTGTTGGGCTAGCGAAATGGCTGAACAAAGCGAAGAGCAGGACAAAACTGAAGCCGCAACGCAATTCAAGCTGGAGCGCGCCCGCAAGAAGGGCACAGTCGCACGCGGTATGGATTTGGGCTTCTTGGCGATGCTTGTCGGGATCGCAGGCGTGGCGCAAATGTTCGGCAGTGATTTCGCGGCTGAGACCAGTGAAATGATGCGTCGAGTCTTTGCCATTGGCATGACCCATGCTGATGATCCTCGGGCGGCGTCTGAACTTGCTGACACGCTCGGTCGCTCAATGCTATGGCCTGTGGTGGCGACAGGGTTGTTTATCGCGATCTTTCTTGTGTTGGTCGATATCATCCAATTACGGGGGATTATTTTTTCAGCGGAGCCGCTCAAACCTGATTTCAGTCGACTAAACCCCGCCAAGGGCCTGAAGCGGGTGTTTTCGCTGCGTATGCTCAAGGAAACCGCGAAGAGTGTTTTAAAGATGGCGGTCTATGCCGGTTCCACTATCATCCTCATTAAAACGATCTTGACTGAAGATGGGCTGCGTGCTGCATCGGGAACCCAGCTGGCAAAGGTCATGGTCGAAGGCGCAACCAGCATATTATTGCTTTTCATGGCGCTTGCCCTGCTGTTTGCCGCCATCGATCAGATCATCGTCCGTCGCGAATTTTCCAAACAGATGCGGATGAGTAAGCGCGAACTGACTCGTGAGAATCGTGACCGCGAAGGCGACCCTAGACAGCGGCAAAAACGCCGTCAGATCCACGCCGAATATGTGAAACAGAGCAGCGCAATTGCAAATGTTGCCGGTTCGGACGTGTTGATCGTCAACCCTGAACATTATGCCGTCGCGCTGTCTTATTTACCGGGCAAAATGGAGGCTCCCGAGGTGCGCGCACGCGGCCGTAATGCCTTTGCATTGCGCATGCGTGCCGAAGCACGCCGGCTAGGCATCACCATTGTCGAAAACCCTGAACTCGCGCGCGCACTATATGGAAAGGCACGCGTCGGAGCGAGCATTCCACAGTCCAGCTTTCCCGCAGTGGCAGACATCTATATCATGTTACGCCGTTTAGAAGACGCAAAGGGTCGCACCTGATGTTCGAGAAGCTCTACGCAGGAAATCGTGACCTCATGCTGGTGGGGGGCGTGTTCGCTATCTTGGTCATCTTGTTTGCGCCGATCCCTGCAGCAATGCTCGATTTTGCTATCATCGTCAATTTTGGCTTTGGTCTGACAATCCTTCTGTTGACCTTTTACGTCGCAAAGCCCGTCGATTTTTCGACATTCCCGTCATTGCTTCTGGTCGTTACGCTATTTCGGCTGTCGATAAATGTGGCGGCGACACGGCTGATACTTACCGGCGCATATGCAGGAGACGTCATCAACTCGATCGGCGAATTTGCTGTTCTGGGGAATTTCGTCATTGGCATCGTGGTATTCTCGATTTTGGTGGTCGTGCAATATGTTGTTGTGACCAGCGGTGCGCAGCGCGTGTCAGAAGTGGCGGCGCGCTTCACGCTCGATTCTATGCCAGGCCAGCAGATGAGCATCGACGCCGATCTCAACATGGGCCTTATCGACCAGACAGAAGCACAGCGTCGCCGACACGGTCTGGAAAAAGAAGCCTCATTCTATGGTGCGATGGATGGTGCGAGCAAATTTGTGAAGGGCGATGCAATCGCGGCGATCATCATCATGCTGATCAACCTCATTGCAGGCTCTCTGATCGGGATCATTCAATTAGGCCTTTCCTGGCCCGAATCGCTACAGCGATTCACGCTCCTGACCATCGGTGATGGCATTGCCGCGCAGTTACCCGCACTCATTATTGCAATTGCAACGGGCATTATCGTCACCCGCTCATCAGCCGACAAGGATTTCAGCACCGAAGTTTATAGCCAGTTGGCGTCGGTCCCACGCATTCCGTTAATAGTCGGAGCAGCGTTGACTGTGTTGATGCTACTGCCTGGCATGCCGAAGTGGCCGATTATCATCATGCTGTTGGCCGCCGCACTGGTGTGGTGGCGCGCGCGCAAAGCGAAGGAAAACCTTGTCGAGGCGGCTCTGACGAGCGATGTTGAGGACTCACCGAGCACGAGCGGCGATGTGCCAGGATTGATCGAAATCGCTCTTGGGCGCGAGCTAGGCGAGTTATTGCGCGAGCAGCGACCGATCATCCTCGACCGTATCGCCAATATTCGCCAATCCCATGGCCGAGCATGCGGTGCGCCGCTGCCTGCTGTCCGAGTGGTTGATGGTGACGGGATAGGTGAGAATGATTATGAGGTGCGCTTGTTCGGATCGCGTTTCGGTTTGGGTACGATAATGCCCGGCATGGTCATGGCAATTGCGGGAAACAGCAGTGCAGAGCGGCTCGAAGGCATAGAAACGATCGATCCGGCGTTCGGCCTCAAGGCATATTGGATCACACTAGGTCAAGAGCAAGAGGCCCGCGCAGCAAATTTTACCGTCGTTGATCCAGTCAGCTTGATAATGACACATTTCGCAGAAGTTGTTGCCGGCGAAGCGTCAAGCCTGCTGACCCGTCAAACGATGGTAGACCTGATCGATCAGGTCCGTGCGAGACAATCCGGCCTAGTTGAAGATTTGATCCCGACCCTGCTATCGCTCGCCGATGTCCAGCGGATATTGCAAAACCTCTTGGCAGAGAGCGTCCCGATCACCAACATCGATTTAATCTTGGAAATATTGATAGATTTATCTCGCAATCAGCGCGACCCGCACGAATTGACAGAAATGCTTCGCCAGCGAATGGGGCATACCATCTGCAACCAGCTACGTGGAAGGCACCGCGACCTTGCTGTACTCAGCCTCGACCCTCGACTCGAAAATCAGGTGGCGACTAATGCTGGGAGCGGAACCTATGGTGCCTTTGGTGTCGAGCCCAGGCTTGCCGAGACACTGATTCGCCATATCGCACCGCTGGCGGACGATATGTTCCGCCAAGGCCGTGCGCCGGTGCTGCTGTGCGCCGCCGAAGTTCGCCGGATCATGAAAACTCTTACGCGCCGCGCAATACCGCGTTTGGCCGTAGTGTCGGTCAATGAGGTACCGACGCGTATTGACTTAGCCTCGTTTGCTGTCGTGAAGACAGATAGTTAACGATGATAAGAGGGAAATCCCTATGAACGATAATGATAATAGTGCAAAACTGGACGCCCTGTTAGGCTTTGTTGAAAGCGACCCTGACAATCAATTTCTGCTCGCGGATGCGGCGCAAGCTGCGCTCGACTGCCGCGAAGATGAGATGGCAGCACAACTGGTTGCACGTCTTGTTGATCTCGCCCCTGATGCGTTTTCAACGATTTATTGTGGTGCCATGTTGGCGATGCGCAGCCGCGACTTTGCGTATGCTGCAGATGGTTTTGCTCGGCTCATGCAAAGTGACGATTCTCCAGCACTGCGGTTCAACCGTAGCTGGTCGCTTGCAATGATTGGCGACAAGGACAGCGCGGCACAGCTGCTGGACGATGCGACCGTTGCAGCACTGCCCGCTGCTGCAATGTTGCGCTTGCAGTTGATGCATGAAGCGGGAGATTTTAACGGGGCGGTTGATTTCGCAAAGGCAATGTTACCGACGCACGGTGAAAACGCGGGTTTCGCCGCCGCCGTTTCGGTGCTGGCGCTTGACGTCGAAGACCTAGAGTTAGCACGCGAGTGCGCGGTGCGCGGCGGCAGGCACCCCGATGCATTGGCGACATGCGCCATGCTGGCGCTGTGGGAATCCAATCCAGAAGGCGCGATGGCCGATTTTGACGCCGCCATTGCCATTCGGCAACATCATCCGCGCGCGTGGATAGGGCGCGGGTTGGCGCGACTGGCGCGGCACGACAGTGAAGGGGCCGCCGCAGACCTCGATCATGGTGCCGCGCAGTTTGGGGACCATATCGGTAGTTGGCTCGCTGCCGGTTGGGCTCATTTTACTGCAGGGCATAATGATGAAAGCCGCGAAAGGTTTGAGCGTGCGCTACGCATCGATGATAATTTTGCAGAATCGCACGGGTCACTTGCGGTGCTAGATGCAATAGCAGGCGATAGTAAAGCCGCCAGACGGCGTGTCGCGATAGCGATGCGACTGGACCGGCAGTGTTTTTCGGCTACCCTCGCGACAACATTATTAATGCACGACGACCCAGAGAGCGCCCGCATGATTGTCGAACAGGCTCTCACCGCGCCGATCAATAAATCGGGTCAGACGATTGCAGGATATATGGCTGCAATGAGACCGCCAACGTTGCATTGACGGCGGACATTAACCACTAGCCCGCAACTCGGCCACGGCCCGGTCGAGCATATCTTTGGTTTCTTGCGTTTCGTCGAGCATTGCAGTGACGCGGTCGGCAACCGCTTGAAAGGAGAGGTCGTTGGCAACTTCATCGCCGAAGGCTTCGGCGAGTAGAGTGCGGACCAAAGCGCAACGAATCTCACGGGGTGGTAAAGTCTCCACTGCCGCCAACCGCATTATTTGCGCGAGCGGCTGTGTGCTCTTCTTGCCGACTTTGGCGGGAACAGTTACTTTGCCTGTGCGGCCCTTGCGGACCTGTCGCAGGCGTTCTCTCAAAATAAAGATTGCCTGATCGACTTGACTAATGCTGGTCATGTCCATTCGACCCCGGTCAATTGCGGCTGATCGTAGTGCCGAAGCGATTGAGCAGCAGCGATGTCGCGGAAAGTTCGCTGTTGGAATCAATGTCGCCCGTAGAATCGCCGCCAGCATTGCCTATCAATTCATTACACTGAGCGATGATCAGCTGCATATCGTTGTTCAGTGCTGGATTTTCTTCATTGACGGCGATCCCTGCTCTCAAGGCAGCGACACAATCGACAAATTGATCTGCAATCAACGCGTTCAGACCAGAAACAAAATGCCGGAGATAATGACCGGTAGGCAATACGGTGAGTGGAGCCCAGGTTTCTTCAGCGGTTCTAGGCTCACCCGAAGTCAGTTCAAAAAAGCCAAGCTGGAACCGGGCGATCGCAAAATCTGGTGCCAGTTCGACCGCACGTGTCAATGATTGATGTGCTTCAAGCGCGTGGCCTGAACCTGCGAGAACAGATCCACGCAAAAAATGCAATCGAGAGTCGAAAGGATAGCGCGCCATCACTGCATCTATTGCGGTCACATCATCCCCATCCCCGGCCGCAATTTGCTGGAGGAGTGTAGCCATTTCATCATCGTTAGTTACAGAACCGTACGGCTGATCGTTCATCGCCTAACCCTCAACTTTTTGCTCAGCCGTTGCAAGGCCGATTTATGTATCTGAGAAATACGTCCCTTGGTTAAACCGAGCATAGTCGCAATCTCAGCAAACAGAATATCATTATCATAATGCTGACGGATTACGAGTTTCTCGTCATCGGGTAGCTCGGCAATCGCCCATGTCAATTTCCCAACAAGCTGACGCCATGCGAGACTGTCGAAGGCATTGTCGTGGTCGCCTCGCAAATCGTCTCCACGGTGCACTTGGAGGTCGAGCATCAGGGCGAGGGCCAATTCAACCGCAACGTCGGCAAGCTGGTCGATGGCCGCTGATTGGGCGGAAGGCCGTGTCGCATCAGCAGCAATCGAGCGCAATCGATCATTATCGCGACGGCGGCGAAAGTCGATCTGCGCACCCAATTCTGTCAAATGAGCGACACTGTCGCGCACGCTTCCAGCAACCCTCAGTCTCGCAAAGGCGGCAAACGGGACGTTCCGATTTGGGTCAAAGTGATCAATAGCCTGCAATAGCCCTTGATATGCGGCCTGTTCGAGGTCGGGCAACATGGCGGGGGCGAGACCTGTGCTGCGGCAATAGCGCCGCGCGATAGAGCGGGCTAAGCGCTGATACATAGTGAACAGCCGTTCGCGGCACGTAACCGCACCATCGCTCCTTAGGCGGCGCCACAACGCTGCCTCAACGCGTTCGGAGCGCGTGACCAGCGCTAGGCCACGCGATTGGGTTAGCCCGCGCATCATCGGAAACTGCCGAGCACCCCTTCGATAACAAGCGCCCAACCATCGATCAAAACAAACATCAACAATTTGATCGGTAGCGAAATCGTTGCAGGTGGGACCATCATCATCCCCAGTGCGAGCAGAATCGCAGAGACAACGAGATCAATCAAAAGAAATGGTAATAGGACAACGAAGCCAATCGTGAAGGCCACACGCAACTCATTGAGGATGAAGGCTGGTGTCAGTCTGAGGATTTCCACCTCTTCGCGCCTCGATGGTACTGTCACACCCGCAATTGCGTACATCGTTTCAATATCTTCGTCGCGGGTCTGGGCGAGCATGAAGTCGCGCAACGGCGCGCTCCCCCGATCAAGCATCGTTTCAACCGGGATGGTGCCAGCCAGATAGGGCTGGACTGCATTCTGGTTGAGTTGCCCTAGAGCGGGCCCCATGCTGAACGCTGTCAGAAAAAGTGATAAGCTTATGATAACTGAATTTGGCGGCGTTTCAGGCATACCAAATGCATGTCGCACCATGGAAAGCACAATAACGATACGGATGAAGCTGCTCATACTGATAATGATCGCAGGCAGTACCGCCATGATCGTCAAGACAACACCCATTCGAACCGCATCGCTGTTACCGGCCAATGACAAGTTCGCCGAAGCGTTTGCGGGAACGGCAAAAAACAAGGCAACAAGGCACGGGATAATGCGAATGAGCGCGCGCGTCATGGGTGGTCGGCCCCTATATTGTCCGAGATGGCAGCCACTTCCTCCGCTTCACATTCGCTGAGCAACAACATGCCGCCCACCCCGCATATGACGAAATAGTCCCGATCATCGCAGCGCAACAAGCAAGCGTCTGCATGAGCGCTTAGCCTGCGGCTTTCGACCACTTCTACACGATTGGTGACGGCAAGGTTGAACCAGCGCAGGCCTTCTACGCTAAAGCGCAACGGCTGGCCGCTGCGCGCGCGCAGAAGTACAATGACCGCGAATGCGACCAAGCAACATAAAATGAAAGCAGCACCAATTCGGATCAGGGAAATAGCGGGTGCTGACCCTCCGCCAAGCCGGTATGCCCATGATGCTGTTGGCAAAACAATGGCGATTGCGAAGATGAGCGAACGCCAAGCGATCATGCGGTGCACTGCATTACTCACTGGCGATAGCCGTAATCCTGACGCCAAACATTTCTTCAACCGCGACAAGTTCCCCGGTTGCGATTACGACGCCGTTCAAGCGCAGTTCTACGTCGCTGCCAATTGACCTGTCGAGAGCGACAATATCGCCCTGCTTAAGGGCGCTAAGTTCGCCGATAGTCATGCGCGCAGCGCCGGCAAACGCTTCTATGGCCACCTCAACGCCCTCTATTATCGCTGGCCTAATGCGAACAATTGGCTCAATCTCTCTACTCATTTTGCTGGTCATCGCGTGTGTCTCATCATGATCTGGAGGTCTCCACAGTCGCCAAAATGGGTTGTTCGATGCAGAAAGTCACTTTGTCGCCGTCGGTACGAAGACTAAGTCTGCCTGAACTGATCGACTGGCCGTCGATCACATAAGGAAGCGTTTCACTAGTCTTTCGATCAAGCACGAGCACATCGCCAATCGCTAGGCGGGCCACCTCTCCAGCGAGGATGCGAGTGCTGCCGACAAGCGCGCCAAGGTCAATCATATGGCTTTCTAGTGCTTGTCCTATCGTACCAAGTGCTAGCTGAGCAGGCGGGGCATTTGCTCCACCAATTGCACGGCGCAACGCTATCACTGCCTTGTCATCGCATGCTATCAAAAGTGACCAGCCAATTTGCCTGTCACCGAGCATGAACTGGTGAGCGCGTTCGCTGTGGCGCTGCATCAAGGCGCTTGGTGCATGCGAGCCGCCAACCATTCTTCCACTGCTAACGCGGTGATGAAAACGCTCGGCAAGATCGGCAATGGCCGCGTGACCGGCATGGGCGAGCAGGGCCTGGTCACGGCGGGTTACTTGGCGCTCCGCATGGCCTCCACATGCCGCACCGACAGCGATGCTGCTCGCCTCATCGAAACGGATATCCCAAGCGTCGCCCCCATGCCACTGATCAAAGCGGGTAACAGCATCGCTGGCGACAGCGGTAATGGAGGTAGAGCTGCCGTCAACAAACCAGTCGCGCGCCCAAGCAGAGACGAGCCACATTACGGCTGCCTCAAGCGCTGGTCGACTTAGTGCCGCAGCGGGAAGCCACGACCGCACTTGCAACGTCATCCCTGACCTCGAATGCCGAACAATTGCTGTATCATTTCATTCGAAGCGCTGATAATTTGCGACGAAGCCTGAAAGCCGCGCTGGATGAGGATCAGATCGCCGAACTGGCGTGAGAGGTCAACGTTGGAAGCCTCCAGCCGCCGCGAGACGGCGCGCCCAACACGCGCATCGCTGCTGGCCAGCAGCCCGCGACCCGCGTCGGTCGTTTCCCGAAACAGACCGCCGGTTTCCTGCTCTAGCGCTTGGGGATCGCGGAAATCGGCAAGGGCGACGGCACCAAGAACCTTTTTCTTGTCGTTGGAATAGCTAATCTCCAACTCCCCTTTGTCATTGACCGCAACGGTCGTAATCGCACCAACAGGGTTGCCATCGACCGATGACGCCCGCAGCGTCGAAACTGTGCCGGACGAGAAAGATGAGACATTTGCGGAAAAGTCAAACTCGACCGAAAGGCCGGAGTCAACATTGGCAAAGACGAGCTTGGACGTCGCAGGATCAGGAGCGCCGCCGATGAATTTGAGTAGTTGCTCGCCAATGGTCCGGGCATCTTGATCAGTGACCTTAAGCGTCCAGTCGCTCGTGGTCCCCGAGCGCGTGAACGCCAATTGCCAAACATTTTCTTTGCCATTGGCGTCGTATACGCGGACATCGCTGATGCCATAACTCGTCGCAGACGACGATAGGTTATCAGCAAAACTAATCTTGGTTGTCATCTGTGGAGAGTTAGTCCGCGAGCTGTCGATAGATAGCGCCGTCGCCCGCCCAGAGCTGTCCAGTGTCGCAAGGCGGAAATCGGTGCCAGAAAGGACAATATAGCCGTCACGGTCAACTTCAAAGCTGCCGGTTCGAGCATAGCGCACCTCATCACCCTTCATCAGAACAAGAAACCCGTTGCCATCCACTGATATATCGAGGTCGCGCTGACTCTGGCGCAGTTCACCAGTGCGAAAATCGGTGGTGCCATCACCGATTTGTACCCCCTGGCCACTACCGTTGGAATCACGGGTGAAAGAAAGGCTGCCGGAACCTAGTGAGCCCTGAAGATTGCTGAAAGTCACTGTGCTCGATTTGAAACCAAGTGAATTGAGATTGCTGACGTTGTTGCTGACTTGTTGCAGGCCGCGCGAATAAGCGTTGAGGCCTGATAGACCGATATAGATCGAATTAAACATAGTTAATTGCCCTCTCTGATCTGACTGATACTCGAAACTGCAAGATTACTGATGGTCTGCCCATCAGCTGTCCGGATTGTGATTCGTGCGTCGCCATTTTGTAAGGCGATGGCGGTAACAACACCGGTCAAAGTCGCGCCGCCCGCAGGAATGTCAACGCGACGGCCAAGCAATGTTGTCGCTTGGCTCGCGGTCTGAGCGTTGACAAGCTGTTGCAATCGATCAGAGATAACCTGCCCTTGTTGGATCTGAGAAAATTGAGCAAGCTGCGAGACAAATTCGAAATTTTCAACCGGCTTCAACGGATCCTGATAGGTCAGTTGTGTCAGGATGATCTGCAACAGCGATTCAAAGCTGAGACCGAACGCATTATTGGCCGTATCAACCGTCGATTGCGGACGCGTCGGCTGCACCGGGTTAGGTGTCGGTGTGACGGGGGCGGTTTGCATCTCTCACTAGTTTCCTTTTCTTGGTGACCAACCGTTGAAAACACGTCCATTAACCCGGATACTGCCGATTTTTCCGGCGAATTCATGTGTCAGTTTGACCAGTTCGTCATTCAGCTGATTGTGGCTGCTACCATCGTCACGATCAACACGAATCGTCAACGCTAGGCCGGTTTCGATAGCTGCAATCACGACGCGCACTGGAGAGAATGAACGGTCGTTCAAGTCAGATAAGCGCAGAGCGGGGGTGCGAATTATCGGAGATAGCTTTGTGACAGAAACATCGTGTCGTGTGGCTTGGGCAGGCGCGGCGCTCGCAATACGCGGTCCATTACCGCCGATAGAAAAGCGAGGTCTAACGCGTTCACCGGAACCTATTTCTGCAAGTGGGAATTCCCGCTGAGATATTGCTGCGGTGTCACTAGCGCCCGCCCCAAACAGTAAAATGGCGGCACCATATAGAGGAGGCTGACCGATCACCTCCGCCACATGAGACGGTTCCTGCTGCGTAATTGTTTTCGTTGTCAATTGCAGTGGCAGCGACGCTGTAGGTGAATGGGAACACGCTCCGAATTCGACCATGCGCGTATCGAACAGTGAGGCCGCTGCGAAAGAGCGAAGTGGCGCTTGTTTGGGTGCTGTGACGTCTACGGCTACATTAACGGAGGTAGGCATAAGCGTCAGATCGCCTTGAGGTGAATCGAGCTTTGATGTCTCTGGCGATGGCTTTGCCAGCATTTTTGCAAATCCATGACCGCCGCCCTCATGTGGATACGTCGCCCGCCGCTCATCAAAGTCCCCACCTCTGTGAGGAGGCATGGGCATAATATCCGCCCCAGAAGCTGCCATCGTCACCGCCAACCCTTCCAACGTTGTAATGCGCGTTCTTCAACCTCTAGGCTACGACTATGCTCCATAACCGCAGCAAGTTTGCGGCGATTATCCGCCACAACCTTGTCGGCAAGGGCCAGTTCCGCCTCTCGCATAATGGTGGTCGTTTCCGCATTCACTCTCTTCGTGGCTGCATATTGACAGCGGACCGCAGCTGCCTGTCTTAGCGTATCACGCGTCACCACAACTGCCGCTGCCGCCTGCATTAGCAGAGGGTCGGGCCGCATAGACGCAATTCCTGACTGCCAACGCTCCAACGCATCCCTGCTTGACGCCAATTCTAACGCCAGTGCGGTTTGAGCAGAATGCTCCGCACGCTTTGCAATCGACAGTTCACGATGCGATGCACGCACAATCGCGTCGCGCACGCGGCTAACAGCGATTAGGTGCCGCTGCTGATGGCGCAAAACTGAGCGGTCAGCCATAGGTCGCTTCCTCGCTCGTAAGACGGGACAGGCAAACCAACGTTTCGTCCCATGTCGAGCATAGGTCTGATGACTGCTGAAGAAAGTCGCGTAGATGTGGGCGCGCAGAGATTGCGACATCGATGGCGCCATCCGATCCAGCAGCATATAGGCCGCTTTCGACCAGCACGCGCGCCTCTTCATAGGTACCCAGCATGGCTAACGCCCTGCCAGCGGCCTGGTGATGCTCCAGCGTCGCCACCCGCGACGCCAAGCGGCTTATACTGCGTCCAACATCAATGGCCGGATAATGGCCTATTTGCGCAAGTCCCCGCGACAGCACAATATGCCCATCAAGCAGCGACTTCATCACCTCAACGATAGGGTCATCAACATCGTCGGTTTCGGCTAGCACTGTAAAGACGGCCGTGATGGCACCGCCTGAACGAATGGCCCCACAGCGCTCTACGATCTGCGGAAGCGCACGAAGCACATTGGGTGTATAGGCGCGGACTGTGGGCGGTTCACCCGATGCTAGTCCAATTTCGCGCAGCGCCATGGCCAAGCGAGTAACGGAATCGATAAAAAGTAGCACATGGCGACCCTTTGCTCGCCAGTTGCCGGCAAGCGCAAGTGCCTGCTCGACTGCTCGGACGCGCATAGGAGCAGATTCATCCGATGTCGCCGCAACTAACGTCGCCGTCGTTGCCCGCACACTATTCTGCAAGTCGGTCCATAAAGATTCGACCTCGCGCCCGCGTTCGCCGACTTGGCAAATGATGACATGATCGCAATCGACTTGATGCGCCAACTGCTCCATCAACCTGGTCTTGCCGACGCCACTTGCGGCAAAAATGCCGATGCGCTGGCCAATCCCGATTGGCAACAACCCATCAATCGCGCGAACCCCTGTTGCCAGTGACTGCGACGGAGACACCCGATCAAGAATTGCAGTCAGCGGGGCAAAAGCCTCGGTAACACCTTCCATAGCGATAGGCCCGGCGCTGTCTATCGGCCTTCCTAATGCGTCAACAGCACGCCCAGCGAAACCATCACCCACCAGTATGCGGCCATTATCACGTAACGCAACGACCCGGTCACCTGGTCGCAATGCTGTGCCGCTATGTAGTGGGACGAGAGTTACGCGCTCGGCGCTGACGCCTGTGACCTCAGCTACAATTTCGCCACCGCCCCACCCCTCAATCCGGCACAAAGCGCCAAGTGCCGACAGCGGCCCGTCGGCTTCGACATGGGTCGCCGCAACATGGTTAACCCGGCCATAGGCAGGGAAAATATCAGCAGCATCCAGCCGGTTTATGAGGGCCGCTTCAGTCATTGTCTGCCTCTAGCGCAGGTATGATGGCCTCGATCAGCGCCGCGATACCCTGCGCCGGGTCGATGTCAATCTGACCTAGACGCAGAAGAATGCGAGCGGTACCGCGAGCAACGGTCGCATCGGCTACAACCCGGCATCCATCAGGCAAGCGTTCTGCCAGTGCATCAATAATGGTGGCAGACGTTATCATGTCGGGTGGCAGTTGCAACGCCACCACCATGGAGCCGTTTAACATAGACAGGCGCTGCGCAATCATGTCAGCGAGCCAATCGGCATCATTGACGCGTATGCTGGCTAGGCGCGACAATGCGTGAATGGCAAGGCGGCTCGCGGCATCTCCGAGAGCCCCGACAATTTGGCGTTGCGTCTGCTCATATGCGGTAGTGACAGCCGACAGAAGGATTGCAATCCGCTTTTCATCATCATCACGATATTGCTGCGCCAGTAACGCTGTGGCGTCGGCGAGTTGCGATTGGTATCCGATACTCCAGCGTCTCTCGGCCTCCTTCAACTTTGCTTCTAGCTCCATGATCTGGGTTCTGAGTTGGAGTAACTCACGCTCGGCAATGGTCAATTCAGGTGGCATGGTCGCATCGGGCTGATGCATATTGACCGAGCGTAGCAGCGGTTGAACAATCTCCATGCCGCTTGCAGTCTGCGCCTTGATCAACCGAACGGTCACGGCTGACGTCCTCCTAAGGCGACGCTCATTCGATTTACAAGCGTTGGTCGCAAAGCAAGCGTGTCAAATGCATGTGCAGCACCGCCACTGCCGACAGCCGCAGCGGCCACGAGCAGTGCGTCGCGCGCCCTGTCTGTCAAGTGCGATGTTGGTCCATCGCGCAATGTCTCAATCAGGGCAGCAAGCCATGGCGACAGGCATTCCTCGGAATCGACGGGCGGTCGCACAAGGCGTTCAAGCTGAGCCCGCTCCGATGGGCTCAGTCGTTCTAAAATTTGCACGCGGCTCTCGGGTGGCATATGCTGCAGCCGAACAATCATGCGGTCGAGTTGCCGATCACCCGATGCCATCGCCACCCTCCACAGCCATGGCCAAACGCGCACGCAATTGTTCGGTAAAACTGTCAATCGCGGCAGTAGTACCGCTGACGCGCTGACCACGGCGAGATATCCACCACATCAAGAGTCCGCCCATCAGCGCCGCCGCTATGATAGCTAGATACCATTTCCAATCATCATCCGTTTGGGCGATGTTCGATTCGGGAAGACGGCTCGTAACGATCGGTCCGCTCGGCATTGTCGGTGATGGCGCAAGCGCACTGGTTGGGCCCACACTAAACACCAGCCGATCATCCTGCCGCTGGTTAAGTGCAGCTGCGGCGACAATCGTAGCACTGAGTTGATCTTTGAGGGTATTGCTGATTGTGGCTGAAGTGATGACCTCTATCTCGATTGCGTAATTACGTTGATTGGGAGCATTGGCCAAGGGTAGCGTATCATTGGCGCTGCTCGGTGCAGCGATATCAACGTTCGCAGCGCCAAACATGGCAGTCGCGCCGCCCCCGATCAGCATTTCTTCGCGCCGACGCACGACGACTCTCACCCGAAAATCTAACGTCGGCGCAAGTTCGGCAATCGCAGCGGATGCTCTAGCGCGGTAATATTGTCGCACTGCCTCAGTTTCGCCGTCAGTGGCCATTGAAGATAGCTCTGATTCATTGGCGCTGACAAGGCGGCCTGTTTCATCAAGGACGGCAACTGCACCAACAGTTAATTCAGGAACAGCGCCGGCAACCAGGCGTTGGATACCGTTGATTCTGTTAGCTGTAATCGATTGGCCGGGCTGCAGCAACAGTGTCACCGCAGCAGTTGGAGCACTGCGATTACCGCGAAACAATGTACGTTCAGGCATGGCAAGGTGGACACGCGCATTTTCGATGCCATCGAGCAGCATAATCGTCCTCGCAAGCTCGCCTTGGAGCGCGCGTTGATAGTTGATTTTCTGCGCGAAATCGGTGAGTCCCATGTCGGATTCGTTAAATAATTCGAATCCAACCTGGCCGCGCAACGGCAGTTCCGATGAGGCTATATCTAGGCGCGCTTGATCGGCCTGGTCGCTTGGAACAAGTATGGTCGTGCCGCCATTGGCGAGTCTATGATCAATCTTTCGCTCGATCAGTTCAGCGACCACAGCCGCTGCATCGCTTTCAGGTAGCTGGGTGAACACTGGCACGTAGTCGGTGCGCAGGGCAAACCAGTAAATGATGAACAGCACGGTAAGCACCGCTGCGAATGCCGCCACGACAAGTCGCAGGGTAATCGGCAGGCCAGCGCCTCGCTCCTCAATTTCTTCCTTGTTAACGGCCATAGTCAGATCTGCATCGCCATGAAGTCACGGTATGTTTCAACCAGCCGCGCCCTTACTTGCATCGCAACCTCAACAGCCATCCGAGCGTCCTCTAGCGCCGCAGTAACCTGATGGATCGGAACTGAACCATCGAGCGTAAAATTTCTTACAAGCACATCGGAGTTACTAATTTTGTGATCGACTGCCTGTATCCCAGCCTGGAGCATCTCTGCGAAACCAACGCCCTGAGCCGCATGAGCAGGGCTTGGGCCAATACCGATTGGCAGTGTAAGCGGCACAGCTAAGCGGGCAGCAACTGGATCAACTACGCCCATCATCGACGCCCCAAATCAAGCGCACGCATATACATTTGCTGAGCTATAGTCATAGCCGTCAGATTAGCCTCATAGGCCCGCGATGTTCTAATCAACAATGTCATCTCTGCTGCCCGATCGAGGTTGGGATAAGTAACAAAGCCATCAGCATCGGCATGAGGGTGGGCGGGATCATGCACACGCCGGGCACCGTCCGCCAGCGGCTCTAAACCAACAACCCGAACGCCGACCGGGCGTGACTGGACTCCATTGGCATCAACCAATTGTTCAAATCCGGCGTCCGGGCCGGAGACCAATCGGAGTGGGCGATAAGGGCCGTCGCCTCCGGCGTTCGTCGTATTTTCATTCGCTAGATTTTGCGCAATGACCTGAAGCCGCTGCCATTCAACATCTAGCGCGGTGCGGCTAATAGCCATAGCATCCATATTATTGCCCGCCACCAGTAATTGCGCGATTGATTGCCATTCGACGACCGAGCATATCGATCAAAGCCGCATAGCGCATGGAGGTTTGCGCGGCTTCGGCGATCTCTAGGTCAAGCCGTATTTCTGAACCGGGCACATGGCCTGTGTCCTGACGCATAGTGAGAGCAAGGTGGCGAACCGCATCGGGCCCAGCCTCTGCGGCCCGCCTCAGGTCGTTCTCAAAATCGACCCTTACAGGGCGATAGTTTGGTGAAGTCGCATTGGCGATATTCTGCGCTATTGCCTGATAGCGCATGGACAGACCATCGAGTGCCTTACTGATAATAAAAGTCACCATCGGATCCATCACTCTTCCTCCGCTGCAACTGACATTGGCGGCGCAGCAAATATCTGACCATAGTCGTCAATCACAAAGAAGGATTGACCAGCGCGCCCATTCTGCAAAGCGCGAACTTCGCGGTGTATTTCAACTTGCCCGATGCGCACACGCACGACCACCGCATCGCCAATGCGCACCGCAGGGGCTTCGGGTAACCAGAGGCGACCGAGATATGTTTCCGGCGCGATATCTGCGCGCGCTACCGCCTGCAGCATCGTCCTGTCGAATCGCAGCAAACGGATAATTGTGGTGCCCGCACATGGTGCTGGCTTAACATCGTTACGCTGTATTACCTCTCCACCGACAAGCAGCCGCGCAGCCGCAAAACAGCCAGTACCCCTAGCCAAATTGGAATCGGATGTGCCCGAAAAGCTGGTCGCGGCCGCAGCGACTAGGAGTAGCGCCATACCCATGGTCAGCGGCGCAAATTGTTGGCAATTCCAAGCAGCTGATCGGCCGCTTGGACAATCTGGGCATTCGCTGCATAGGCGCGTTGCACCAACAATAGACTCACCATTTCATCGTTGAACGACACTGTCGAGCGCTCAATCGCTCCTTGGACAATAGCGCCGAAACCATCCTCACCCGGCACCCCATCGGCCAGAGAAACCGTGTCTTCCATGAGATAGAGGCCGCCGTCCAATCGCCGCGCCGCTGTGTCATCGCCCATACGGACCAACATGATTTGCCCAAGTTCAATGACTTCTCCGCCATCGCCAGTTGTCGCTGTAACAATGCCGTCGCGAGCAATCACCATTGCCGTAACATCGGCTGGGACGGTAATCCCTGCTTTCAGCGCTATACCTGCGGCACTGGCCAATGTGCCATCTTCCAATACGCGCAACCTACCGCCCCGCCATAATAATGTTTGTCCAGAAGAGCCCATCAACTCAAGAAAACCCGCACCCTCAATCGCAATGTCCAGCGCCTGACCACTTTGATTCAGTTCGCCTTGTTCACTGAGCATCGGTGCGGTCACCACTTGCACACCCGACAATTGTCCGCGCTCGACTGGCATGCCAGGAACGCTTGGGCCATCGACAATACGGTCGAGCACCACTTCGGCAAAACGCACATCACTACGCTTAAAGCCAGGTGTATTCACGTTGGAGATATTGTTGGCGATGGTATCGAGCGCGCGTTGCTGTGCCTGCATTCCCACAGCGCCAACATAGAAGGCGCCGCTCATCGCCCTGCTTGCCCTAGATTGGTGAACACCCGGCCGATGAGTTCGTCGTAAATCTGCACAATCCGTGCACCACCCTCCGCCGAACGGGCCGTAGCCATCATGGCCACCATTTCGTCGCCAAGCACCACGTTGGATTGTTCGACCATTGCTTGGCGTATCTGGGGGTCGGCAACCTCTTCGTCCATTGCGGAATGGCTCAACCCGCCAACCTCAGCACTTTGAATAATCGTCACATCGACGGCGAACACGCCAATCTTGGCCGTTGGCTGCCCCCCGACCAGCACAGTCCCATCGACACCGATGCTCACCACATCCGAATCAACCACGACATCACCGCCTCCAGATTGCTGTAAGGCGCGCCCCAGAGAGTCGATCATCCTGCCGTCTTCGTCTCGGCGGAAAGATCCTCCACGCGACGCGATCAGCCGCTCTCCATCACGAACGATGAACGTCCCTTCGCCGGCAATAGCAATGTCGAGCGGGTTACCAGTCGAAACCAGCTGCCCTGACCGCGTATCAACCACCGTTGACAGAAACGGCAATCCTGAGCTCGATTGACGATTTGCAACAAGCGTTTCAAAAGATACTCGGCGCTGGTAACCCGGCGTGGCCACATTTGCTGTGTTTTGGGCAATAACCTCAAGCCTCCGCTCGGACGCACTCAATATTGCACCAGCAGATTCGATAAGGCCGACCATAATGTCTCCCAGCAGCGTGGATTCTAATGCTGTCTTTTCGCGATGAATCTTTAGCTCATCCCATAGCAAGGGATACCTATGTTAATCACGACTGCAAGGGATATTCCTTCGCTCTCCATAACCTTTTATCCGGCCATCGACCTCAGGCTTCGGCATTACTATGCAACATCAAAGCCTTAAAGGTGATTCAACTCATTTCGACCTGATCAATCCGTTTTGGAGCAACCTGCAAGCGCTTGCTTTGCTCGGCTGTGCTGTCCATGATAGCAAAGGGATGAGAATCATTTGATCGATGTCGTAAGATGTGACGCGGCAATTTTGATAACTTTCGCGGAGGCTGTGGATGAAACATCGAGCGTGCGAACTGGTTGTGGTCGCCATCTGCCTTGTCGCGGGCACATCACCCAGCAATGCGTTGGCCGAAAACCTGTACCAGCCTGGCAATTGGTCGGCGCTCAGCAGCGATCAGCGCGCATCGCATGTCGGCGACATTGTCACAGTCGTTGTCGTCCAAGCCGCTGAAGCCAGTTCAACCATGCAGAATGTTTCGCGGCGCTCCACCGATTTGAGTGGTGGTATTCAGGCTGGAAATATTGACGAGTCGGGCGCAATCAGCTTTGGGGGCAGCTATTCCGGTAGGGGCGAAGTGCGGCGCTCTGAACGTTTTGTCACGCAACTGACCGTCAGCGTCGCAGAGGTTCTACCCAATGGTGACCTCGCCATTTCGGGTTCGCAAAACATGCGTGTCAATGGTGAGGACACCATCGTCGCAGTGCGTGGGCGAATTCGTGCCATTGATCTTGATGGTGATAACCGGGTGCCCTCGAATCGTATTGCCGATGCGCAGATTAACTATGATGGCCACGGCTTTGTATCGCGCAGTTCTAGGCCCGGCCTCATTAACCGTCTTTTCAGCTTTTTAGGAATCGGCTGATGGGCCGGATGCTTGCATCAATTGCGGCGCTCATGGTCGCCTTACTCGTGCCCATGATCGAGTGTGCGGCCCAAGCACAGCAGGTGCCTGTCCGAAGCCTAGGTCGCTTTGATGGGTGGCGAGACAATGCACTTGTTGGATACGGACTTGTCACCGGTCTTGCGGGAACCGGCGACACGCGTCGCAACGCAGTGACGCGCCAAGCGTTGCGCAACGTCCTTTCCCGCCTTGGCACCAATGTAACTGAGGACGAGATCAGCAGTCGCAATGTCGCGGTGGTGATTGTCATGGCTCAGTTACCGGCCTCGGCGAATATTGGCGATAGACTGGACGTCACTGTATCATCGATCGGCGATGCGCGAAGCCTCGCCGGAGGCACATTGCTGATGACTCCATTAATAGGCCCTGATCAACATACCTATGCGCTGGCGCAAGGGTCACTGCTGGTCGGAGGCTTTCAGTTCGAAGCAAATCAGAATCTGCAGCAACGCAACCATCCGACAACGGCACGGCTTCAGGGTGGCGCGACGGTCGAGACAGAGGTTGATTCCAACATCGTCAATGGCGCAGGAGAGTTGTCTTTCCTACTGTCAGAGCCAAATTTTGGTACTGCTCAGGATATTGCCGAGCAGATACAGGGCCGCTTCGGACACGGCGCGGCCGTTGTTCGCAATGCCGATGAAGTGCGCATCTATTTCACCGGCGCGCCCGGCGACTTGGCGCCCTTCATTGCTGCTATCGAAGCAATGACGATTGTCCCCATCTTAACACCTCGGATTGTTATTAACGAGCGCACTGGCACCGTTGTTGCCGGCGGGGGCGTCATGATATCTTCCGTCGTGATTTCGCAGGGCGACATACGAATCACAGTCGAGACGCGCAATGATGCCTCACAGCCAATGTTTATTTCCGGATTGGCCAGCGACATATCGAGTTTGGTTGTGACAAATACGCGGCTCAATGTCGATCAGGGCAGCGCCGACGCCACGGTACGGTTTGGCAGCACGTCGATCGCTGATTTAGTACAAGGATTGGCGCGACTGAACGTCGATACCCGCCGGATCATTAGCATATTGCAGGCGGTTAAGGCCGCCGGCGCTCTGCACGCTGAGATCATCGTGCAATAGCTTTCTATCTGCATGCTGTTCCCAGCATAGACCAACATCTATGTGGCTATGCTACAAACTTCATACGACCTCTCGCAACCCTGTAATCGTTAGCGAGGTAGCCGCGTGAGCTGCGCGCCTCTTACAGGCACTTTTATCCGTGCAACGAATATGGCGCAAAAGCCGTTTTTCGCGTTACCGCTGGGATTGACTGGCGTTATTGACTGGCGTTATTGACTGGCGTTGCTGCAGGCAATGAGTGCAGCAATGCGCCAGCCGTTCATGTTTAGCACTCCAAGCATCCTAGCCTAATTTGGAAGAGCAAGGGCGCAAGCAATTTGTGGATTAGAGGGCATTTCACATGCGCTGGTTGATGGGGCGGCTCCTTATGACAGCAGCGCGGTAGTGCTAATCAGCCCAGTACAAACAAAGGATGAATATCACAACCACCTTGAAATAGGTCCCGTGCAGATGGTGAGTTGGTGGCGGATAGATATTGCGGCTCGACCATCCCGCCTTATCCCGCACAATCTCGGATAATCCCATAAAGCTATTGGTGCAATTGCTACATAATGCCGCGTAACTCTATTGAAATAGAGCTAGGTCTGAGGCGGCAGGGTGATCCGTGCAACCAGCCCTTTTGGCACGCGGTTGTTGATGTCGAGCGACCCGCCCTCCGCCACAGCAAACGCATTGGCCAGCGCCAACCCCAGCCCGGACCCGCCCGTATTGCGATTGCGCGACCCCTCTGCCCGCGCAAAGGGTTCGAGCATCTCGTTGATGCGGTCTTCGGCAATGCCGGGGCCGTCATCCTCGACACGCAAAACTATTGATCCATCCGGTAATTCACTCAATCCGACGATCGCGGAACCACCATAGTTCACCGCATTGTCGATGAGGTTGCGCATCGCCCGCCGCAGTCCTGAGGCACGAACGCTGCGTGTTGCAACACATCCTTGCGCCGCCAACGTCACGGCACGCCCCATTTGTTGATAGTCATCGACCAGTTCGGCCAACATCGCCGCCAAATCGGTCGGCGCGGCTTGCTCGCGCGGCTGACCCGCCCGTGCCAGCGACAGTATATCGTCAATCATCGCCGCCATATCTTCGATGGTCGCGGCCATTTTGTCGCGTAGCGCCGCGTCGCTCACTTGCTCGACACGGACGCGCAAACTGGTGAGCGGGGTGCGTAAATCATGGCCAATCGCGCCCAGCATCCGGTCCTTGTCTTGCAACATCGCCCAAATGCGCCCGCGCATCGCGTTAAAGGCGGCGGTCAGGTTGCGCACATCCTGTGGTCCTGATTCGGGCAGAGGTGGTTCGCTCTGGCCCAGCTTTGCCTCGCTCGCTGCGCTCTCCAGCCGCGCCAATGGGCGGCTGACCCGCCATGCGACGAACAATAATGGCCCCAGCATCAATCCAAACAGCAGCAGGCTTTGCCCGATCAGCAACATCCCGATCCGCGATCCCGCATTGGGCACCCGCGCACGCACCGTTATCCAGCGGCCATCGGCGATCCGCGCCGCCACCGCCACCGCTTCGCCGCCGGCATCACCGCGCTGCGCCGCACGCCGATTACGGCCAGGGTCAGCCACGCGCGGCGGCACATCCACATGCGCAGCGCGCACTTCGCGCACAGCGGAGCCATTCTCTAACAACGCCCTTACCCGCGCCGCCATGTCCGGCCAATCGGCCATATCAGGCTGAAATTGGGGTGCATCAGCGACGATGATACGCCGTCCACCACCACCCCGCCCACGCCGGAACGGCGGCGGTTCGCGTCGCTCCGCTGCGCCCGCGCGCGGCATCATCCATATCGGGACGGGCTCACCCTCTGCTATGCGGTCAGCTATGTCGCTAACCTGTGTTGCCGCCCCGGACGCAATCGTACTTATCCGCTCGTGCCTTTGGCCATTGACCAGCAGCGCAAGGTAAAACATCTGTGCAATAGCCAGCGTCAGCGCAGTGACCAGCATCAACTGTCCAGAAAGACTACGGAGCCACATTGCGCCGTCCGGTGCGTATAACCTCTGCCGACAAAACATATCCTCCGCCCCACACGGTCTTTATCAAGTGCGGATGACGTGCATCATCCTCAACCTTGCGGCGCAGGCGGCTAATCAGATTGTCGATTGAGCGGTCGAAAATATCGGCATCGCGTCCGCGCACCAAATCGAGCAAGCGATCGCGTGTCATCACTTTGCGCGGGTGGCGCAGCAGGCTGAGCAAGAGCTGATACTCGCCCGAGGATAAGGCGACATCGCGGCCATCGGCATGGCACAGCGCCCGCCCGTCCACCGCCAACACCCAATCATTGAACCGATAGGCCTCACCGTCACCCGCATGCCCTGCTGGCGGCGCAGAGGCACGGCGCAGCACCGCACGGATGCGCGCCACCAGTTCGCGCGGGGAAAAGGGTTTGACGACATAATCGTCGGCACCGATCTCCAGCCCGACGACCCGCTCGGTCTCTTCGCTGCGCGCGGTGAGCAGGATGACGGGAATGCCGGACGCTTCGCGGATGAAGCGCGTCAGACTAAGCCCATCTTCGCCGGGCATCATGATGTCGCATATCACGAGGTCAAAGCCGCCGCCCATCAGCATGGCGCGCGCGGACGCCGCATCAGCAGCGCCCTGGGCCGCAAAGCCCTGCCCGATCAGATATTCGCAAAGCGGTTCCCTGATTGACGCTTCGTCGTCGACAATCAGCAGCTGAGTGCGTGCATCACCCACCCGTTGCAGGGGTGGCAGGGCCGCGACGCCGTTCCATCCGTTCGCGCATTTGGGCACGGTGCGCATCGCGCTCAGCGGCGGTGATGCTGCCGTCATGATTGGTGTCGCCACGGTCAAAACGCGTGGTTGCAGCGGCCAAAAATTCGCTGCGGTCGATGGCATGGTCGCCATTGGTATCGGCCATATGCGCCATCGCTGCCACTGCGCCTGCAGCGCGGTCATGCCGCCGCATGCCCTGTCCAGCGCCACCGTGCTCTTGACCGTGTGCGCCGCCTCGCTCTGCGCGATGCCCGCGCCGTTCGGACCGATGCGTGGCCATTTGCGCGCCATGCGCATCCCATTCGGTGCGGCTGATAGCCCCATTGTTGTCGCTGTCGATACGGCCAAAGGCTTCGCTGCGGTGGCGTTCCTGCCCGGCTGCGCGATCTTCGCTGGTCAAGCGGCCATCGCCATTGGCATCCATCTGCGCAAAGCGCGCAGTGGCGGCGGCAGTCGCTTCGGCGCGGGTGACGGTGCCGTCGCTATTGGTGTCGGGGTTGTGGCGGCCGTGGTTTAGCGGTGCATTTTGCGCCAGCGCGGCCGTGCCGAGCAGCATGGCGGCAAACGTCGCGGCCTTCGAAAATCGGATAAGCATCTGCATCATATCTCTCCTTGTGATAAAGAGTATGTAGCGTCAATCTATGATGACATTATGCCAGAAGCTAGGAAAATTGTCGCAAACTGTCGCAACATCCGTCAAAACTGGAGCGGGTAAGGGGAATCGAACCCCTCTAGCTAGCTTGGAAGGCTAGTGCATTACCACTATGCTATACCCGCGTGCACATTTGCTTGTGCGCCGCGCCACTGCCACGCATGGTGGGGCGCGTCAAGTTGAGGACATCATACGCCATGCCAGTCATCGACCAAAAATCCATCTTCGGACATATCATCAACCACCCGCTATTTTTGCTGATAACCGGTGTGGCATTCATCATCGCTGCGATCATTATAGCCGGAATCTTTGGCGACTTTGTGGTGCCCTATCTGGGGCATAGCGCATGGTTCGATTTTAGTATGAACGCATTGACCGCTGCGCTTGCCATAGTCTTTTACTGGCTGTTCGTGCGCTTTGTTGAGCGCAAATCCTTCACCGATTTTGGCAGCAAAGGGGCTGGCAAGGAATGGTTGGTAGGCGCTGCGATTGGCGTGGGGGCAATGGCGCTGACCATTGGCGCTATCGCGCTTATGGGCGGCTATCGCGTGACCGGATTTAACGCACCCAATGTCCTTATTGGCATGGGCGGCATCGCGATCAGTTCGGGTGTCGTCGAGGAAATCCTCATGCGCGGCCTTCTGTTCCGTTTCGTCGAACAATGGCTGGGAAGCTGGGTCGCACTAGCGTTTTCGGCAATCCTCTTTGGTGCGCTGCACCTTGGCAACCCCAATGCGACGACGCTCGCAGGTGTCGCGATTGCGCTTGAGGCGGGGATTTTGCTCGCCGCCATCTATATGGTCACACGGCGGCTGTGGGCGGCAATCGGTCTACACATGGCGTGGAACTTTACCCAAGGCGGCATATTCGGCGTCGCGGTGTCTGGATTTAACGAACCCGGCCTGCTGCGCAACCAGATGCAGGGATCGGACTTGCTAACGGGCGGGGCGTTTGGGGCCGAGGCATCGCTGCCCGCGATCCTTATTTGCACCGCGATTGGGCTTTATTGCCTGATGCGCGCGATCCGCAGCGGACGGTTGGTTGCCCCCAGCTGGCAGCGGTTCAAGACGGGCCAAGCATAAAGCTCTATTTGCGATGTATATCGGAACATGGTAGGAACATAATGCCATGTCGGATACGCCGCCGCCACCCACCCGCAAAATCATCCATGTCGATATGGATGCCTTTTTCGCGTCAGTGGAACAGCGCGATAACCCCGCGCTGCGCGGCAAACCCGTCGCGGTTGGCGGGGCTGGCGGGCGCGGGGTGGTGGCCGCCGCCAGTTACGAGGCGCGTAAGTTCGGGGTGCGCTCTGCCATGCCGTCGATCACCGCCGCACGGCAATGTCCCGACCTCATCTTCGTTCCCCCACGCTTTGACGCCTATCGCGTGGTATCGGCGCAAATTCGCGCGATCTTTAACGAAGTCGCCGACGCGGTCGAACCGCTCTCGCTTGATGAGGCCTATCTTGATGTCACCTCGGACCGTGGCTGCTTTGGCAGCGCGACGGCGACGGCACAGCATATCCGCGCGCGCATATTGGCCGAAACGGGTCTCACCGCGTCGGCGGGGGTCAGCACCAACAAATTGGTCGCCAAATTAGCGTCGGATCAGAATAAACCCGATGGCCTGACCATCATTCCACCTGGCAAAGAGGCCGCCTTTGTTCAGACATTGCCCGTCCGGCGTTTGCACGGCGTCGGCCCAGTGACGGCAAAGCGGTTGGAGGATATGGGGCTGCACTCTGTCGCACAGCTCGCCGCATGTGATCCTGCGACGCTTGCCGAAACATTCCGCAACAACGCCGACTGGTTGCTAGCCATGGCAAACGGCATAGACCACCGCGCGGTGCACGAGGACCGTCAGCGCAAATCGCTGGGCGCCGAACGCACGTTCGACCGCGATCTGACCGACGCGGATGACTTGAACGCCGCGCTATCGGCCATCATCGACGATGTGTGGCGGCGCAGTGAAAAGGCGGGGGATGGTCCCGCGCGGACGGTGACGCTCAAGCTCAAATATGCCGATTTCCGTCAGATAACCCGTTCGGTGACGCTTGACCCGCCCGTGGCCGACAAAATACGCCTTGCTAACGCGAGCACAACATTACTGGCGCGCGAAATACCGCCGCCGCTCGGCATCCGCCTGATGGGGGTCACGATGAGCGGTTTTGCCAATGCGGGTGAAGAAGCTGAACCGATTGGCGAACTGCCACTGTTTGGGGCGATGGGTTAACCCGCCAACTGCTCAGCCGACAGTGCATAAAGCCCCGCCGCGCCCGCCATCGCTCCCGCCTTTCGGCCCATTGCTTCGGGCACAATGCGGTCGATGAAAAATCGCACCGTCGCGACCTTGGCGGTGAGAAAAGCCGGGGTGCCATCCCCCCGTTCCAGCATCGCCGTCGCAGCCTTGGCCTGAACGCACAGCTGCCAGCCAGCGACCGCCACGGCCATCATGTGGAGGAAATCGACGCTGCCTGCCAAACGGCCGTCGATGTCGGCGCTCGCCATCCACCCCGCAACTTCGCTGCACGCATCGGCCAGCACCACCAGTCCAGCCTCGCCATCCGCCCCTTCTCGCACATCGGCAATCAACGCGGCCATCGCCTCGCCATCGCCAAGGCCCAGCTTGCGCCCAACCAGATCAGCCGCCTGTATGCCGTTGGTCCCCTCATAAATCGGCAGGATGCGTGCATCGCGGTAATGCTGTGCCGCGCCCGTTTCCTCGATAAAGCCCATGCCGCCATGCACCTGCACACCCAGGCTGGCGACTTCGCAGCCCATGTCGGTGGCCCACGCCTTGGCCAGCGGGATCAGCACATCGGTGCGCATCTTTGCCGCATCATCGCCCAACGAGCCACGGTCAATCTGCCCCGCCGCATAATAGACCAACGCCCGCGCCCCTTGCGTCAGCGCCTTCATCCGCATCAGCATCCGCCGCACGTCAGGATGCTCGATAATCGCGACCGGTCCCGCGCCCGGCGCACTCGCCCGCGCAGACTGGATGCGTTCGTTCGCATAGGCCAGCGCCGCCTGCGTCGCGCGTTCGGCGATTTGCACACCCTGATTGCCGACGCTGACCCGCGCATTATTCATCATCACGAACATCGCGCGCATGCCACCATGCTCCGCGCCGATCAACTCACCATAGCTGTCCACGCCATCCTCGCCATAGGCCATGACACAAGTCGGCGAATTGTGGATGCCCAGCTTATGCTCGATGGAGCGGCACCGCACGCCATTGTCGATGCTTGGCTGGCCAGCGCCATCAAGCCGCAACTTGGGGACGAGGAACAGTGAAATGCCACGTGTTCCCTCACCCGCGCCGGGTGTTCGCGCTAACACTAGGTGGAGGATATTGTCGGTTAGGTCATGCTCACCAAAGGTGATGAAGATTTTTTGTCCGCGAATTTTCCAATTGCCATCACCAACAGGCTCTGCGGTGGTGCGCAATGCGCCAACGTCACTACCCGCACCAGATTCGGTCAGGTTCATCGTGCCATTGATTTCGCCCGATACCAATTTCGGCAACCAGACCGCCTTTTGCGCATCACTGCCATAGGCCATCAACGCGTGGATCGCGCCAGGCGTCAGCAGATTAATCAGCGTTAGTCCCATATTGGCTGTGCCCAGCGATTCGATAACGATGTTGGCAAGGCTGAACGGTAACCCCTGCCCGCCATATGCGACTGGCCCGTCGATGCTGCCCCATCCGCCATCGACGAACGCCCGATACGCTGCTTTGAAACCATCGGGCATAGTGACATTGCCATCGTTCCAGCGCGGGTTGTTGATGTCGCCAAAACGGTTGAGCGGTGCATATTCACCCGCCGCTAACTGGCCGATCCCTTCAACAATCGCCTCCATCATATCGGGCGTCGCATCAGCAAAACGCGTGTGCGCGGCAAGTTCGGCCATGCCAACGACATGATCAAGGACAAACATCTGTTCAGTGGTGGGCGGCGTGTAGGTCATCGGCAGAATCCTTTGGCCGGCATGGCTTTGCACAGCAATCCGCCTTGCCTATAGCGAAACCAATGACAGGCTCAAACCCCACTACGGCGCACCTGCCTTTTTGCGATGAAACAATCGTGGGTGCAGCGGCGCTAATCCGCGCCGGTGCATGCGTCGCGGTGCCGACCGAAACGGTTTATGGCCTCGCCGCCGATGCGACCAATGCGGCGGCGGTCGCAGGTATTTATGCCGCAAAGGGGCGCCCAGATTTTAACCCGCTGATTGTCCATGTCGCCGATTGGACGATGGCCGAAACGCTGGGGCAATTTGACGAGCAATCGCGCGCATTGGCGCACGCATTTTGGCCGGGGCCACTGACCATCGTGGTGCCACGTACAGCCGATTGCTCCGTCGCCAGCATAGCCACGGCTGGCCTCGACACCATTGCGCTACGCTGTCCCGCACATGGCGCGATGCAGGCATTGATCGCGGCAAGTGGATGCCCCTTGGCCGCCCCTTCCGCCAATATCAGCGGCACAGTCAGCCCGACCAGCGCGGCGCATGTGCTGAGCACGCTTGAGGGGCGCATTCCCATGATTATCGACGCAGGGCCGTGCGCGGCCGGGTTGGAATCCACCATCGTTCGCGTCGTCGATGGCTGCCTTGTCCTGCTTCGCCCCGGCCCTGTCACGCCCGCGATGCTTGTGGACGCAACTGGATTACACGTCTGTGCCGATGCATCAGGAACAATCAGTGCGCCAGGGCAGCTGGCCAGCCATTATGCGCCGGGCAAGCCTGTTTTGCTTAACTGCGAAACGCCCCCTGACGACTGCTTTGTCATCGGCTTCGGTTCTGAACCCTGTGACTATCAATTGAGCGCTTGCGGCTCACTGGAACAGGCCGCCGCACGGCTGTTCGATGCGCTTCATGCCGGGGCTGCAAGCGCAAATCCGCGCATTGCCATTGCTCCTATTCCCGATGCGGGGCTGGGTTTGGCTATAAACGACCGCTTGCGGCGCGCGGCGGCCTGAGCAACCGTCATTGCGAGGACATCAGCGAAGCTGATGGACGCAGCAATCCAGGGCCAGGAGCGCACAACACTGGATTGCTTCGCTTCGCTCGCAATGACGAATGATTAATCTAACGCGGTGTTGGCGCGCCCTGTAAATCTTCGATTTGCGCCTCAATTCGGGCAACATCGGAACAGGCATCCCTATCGCCATCATCGCATTTTTCTGTGGCTCGTTGGCGCTGGCGGTCTAAACGCCCAATCTGCTCCTCACGCTCACGAAGCGCGCGGCCACGATTCTCATCGGACTCGCTCTGACTGGTGGTGGCCAAATCCGCCACGCGGCCCACTGCACGCACAGGCGCGGTGATGATGCTCGCCGCAGTACTGACACATCCGGACAAAAACAGCATGGCTAGCAAAGTGACAATGGCACGCATGGACAAAACTCCTTCGCTTCTAATAACGCGCACGCGTGAACCGGTCCTTAAGCGCCCGCCAACAACGCCGCCATCGTTTTGCGCAGCGGCCCCGCCAGCTCGCTCCGCTCCAGCGCCACCGCCAGATTGGCCTCGACATAGCCAAGATGCGACCCGCAGTCGAACCGGCGCCCATCAAATGTCACTGCGTTGAACGGCTGAGTGCCGATCATCCGCGCCATCGCGTCGGTCAGCTGAATCTCGCCGCCCGCGCCCTTTTCCTGAGCCTCCAGCACCCGCATCACTTGTGGTTGCAGGATATAACGGCCGGAGAGGATTAGGTTCGACGGTGCATCTTCTACGCGCGGTTTTTCAACCAGCCCCAACACCTCTGTCACCGCTCCGTCACGCTTACCCGGTGCGATGACGCCATAGCTTGATACTTGGGTCTGCGGAACTTCGAGCACCGAGATGATATTGCCACCGATGCGGTCATAGGCATCGACCATCTGTTTCATGCAACCGGGCGACCCCATCATGAACTCGTCGGGCAGGAATATTGCGAACGGCTCATCGCCAATGATGTCGCGCGCGCACCATATGGCGTGGCCTAGGCCCAGCGGCTCTTGTTGCCGGACATAGGCGCAGGCACCCGGCCCCAGCCGCGTCGCGGCAAGCACCGACAAATCGCGACCCCTGTCGGCCATCGTCCGTTCCAGCTCATAGGCGATGTCGAAATGATCCTCGATCGCGCTTTTGCCGCGTCCGGTGACAAAGATCATTTGCTCGATCCCCGCCTCGCGCGCCTCATCAACCGCATACTGAATCAGCGGGCGATCAACAATCGGCAGCATTTCCTTGGGGATAGCTTTGGTCGCGGGCAGAAAACGTGTGCCAAGGCCTGCAACGGGGAACACGGCCTTACGGATTTTTTTCACTTATATTTGCTCCAAGTCAGGGTCTGGCTGTGATGAATATGTTAATCACGCGCTAAACCAAAACCGTTCATGCTGAGGAGGGACTGAGTATATCGAAGGCCTGTCTCGAAGCACAGGGTCCGTACATATCCTTCGAGACGCCATTTCGTTACGCGCATTACGCTACTCAATGGCTCCTCAGGACGAACGGGTCAATGAATAACCGCCTAGCGCCCCGGTAGCCTGTTGGCAAACTTGGCCCGCAGCTTTGCCAGTTTTGGCGGGATGACCGCCTGGCAATAGGGGTTGCGCTGTCCCTCGCCCGACCAATAATCCTGATGATAATCTTCGGCTGGCCACCACGCCCCTTGCTCAATCGTGGTGACGATGGGCGCGGGCCAATCGGCCTGTGCACGCAAGGCCGCTGCATTTGCCTCAGCCTCCTGCGCCGCCTCAATCGGAAAAATGGCGCTGCGATATTGGGTGCCGATGTCATTGCCTTGTCGATTAAGCTGGGTCGGATCGTGGGTCGCAAAATGCACATCGAGCAAGTCGCCATAGCTGATAAGCGCGGGGTCAAAGGCGATGCGAATTGCCTCAGCATGGCCGGTGCTGCCCGAACAGACGGCCTTATAGCTCGGCGCATCGACATGCCCGCCAATATAGCCGCTCTCCACTGCACTAACCCCGTTCAAGCCGATAAACACCGCCTCGACGCACCAAAAGCACCCCCCCGCAACTATGGCGACATCGCCGCTCATGGCACAGACGGCACAGCAACAGGCACTTCGCCAATCACCGCGCGCGCGCCCGGCACAGGCACCAATTCGCGGCGGTCGAGCAAGGCGGGCCGCGCCGCAGCATTGCGTTGTTTCGCGGCGTGCATCACCTCTAGCTCGCTCGTCAATGCGGCCACCCGGTCGGCCCATCGGTCGTGTGTGCGGCCCAGCGGATGCGCGCTGTCGTGGCCCGGCCCGAAACGCCGCCAGAAAGCCATCGGAGACTCCGGCTCATAGCCCGCGAGCGCGAGCAGCCACACCGATAGTCGGTCCGCCTCTTCCTCCATGCTGCGGGTGATATTGGTATAACGCCCAAGATAGCGTGTGTAATTTTCGGGTGTCCCCGATTGCTCGGTGCGCGGGACGTGATTCAAGATATTATGCGCCAGCTCGTGCGCGACAACGGCGGCCAATTCTTGATCATTACCGTCGGTATAACGGCCCATTCCAGCCGTCACCTGCACCACTTCGCCGTCTGCATAGGCTTGTTCCTCATCCTCTGCCGCCACTTCGAACCGCGTGGCACAGGCGGGGCGCGGGGTCAGTTGCCATTGCCGCCGTGTGCCGTCCGCGCTTAACGTTTCAATCACTATCGGCCCTGCCGCCAGTTCGCGCTCAACCACCCGTTCGCTATTTTGCCGCGCATGGTTCGATGCACCGGGATAGGGGTTGCGCATCGGCGTACGCCCGGCAATCGAGACGATACCAAGCCCCGGCGTCAATCCAGCCTGCGCCGCCGCGCCACCGGGCGCAAGCGCAGAGACAAACAGGCTCGCCCCCGACGGCACGCCCCATTGCGCGCGCGCCGCCGCGCGATAATTTTTGCCATATTGACCCAAATCGCCCAGCGTCCAGCCAAGCGAACGGCCACCCTCGCACCAGCCAGCAGTAGCCGCCGCAATCGACAATCGCTCGCCAATCGCCGCGACGCGCTCTTCCTGCTTGCGTAGCGCAATCAAATCATCGGCAGGGGCAGCCGATGCGGCGACCGGGGCCAATAGCGACGCCGCCGCCACTATCCACGCAAAACGCATCACCCTTCCTCCTTCGCCAATTCGGCGCGCAGCGCCTTGCGGTCGAGCTTGCCGACCATTGTCTTGGGAAGAGTGTCGCGCACCACCACAGCATCGACCCGCTCATGCTTGCCAAGTTGGCCATTGAGCCATTTCGCCAATTCTACATCAGAAGTTTCACCCGCGCCTGTGTTAAGCGTCACAAAGGCGCGCGGAGCCTCCCCGCGATAGGCGTCGGGAACGCCGATCACCAGCGCCTCTTTGACCGCAGGATGGTGATAAAGCAGCTTTTCAATCGTCGATGGATAGACTTTGAATCCGCCGACCGCGATCATGTCTTTGAGCCGATCAACGATGCGGATATAGCCGTCTTCGTCGATCACCCCGACATCGCCGGTGCGCAGCCACGCCGCGCCGTCAATAGCAACAAAGCTCTCTCCGTCGGCATCGGGCCTGTTCCAATAGCCCTGCATGATCTGCGGCCCCGCGATAACCAACTCGCCCGGAACACCACTTTCGGCATCCTTGGTCGGGTCATCGCGGTCAACGACGCGCACCGTCGTTCCCGCCAACGGCTGGCCGATGCTGCCCGCTTTGCCTTCGCCATCATAGGGGTTGACCGACACCACGCCCGCGCTTTCGGTCAGGCCGTAACCCTCGACCACCTTTGCGCCGGTCGCTGCTTCAAAGCGCGCTTTAAGCTCAACGGCGAGCGGCGCTCCGCCAGAAATGCACACCCGCAGGCTCGACCAATCGGTCGTCGCAACCGCCGGATGGTCGAGCAACGCCTGATACATGGTCGGCACGCCGGGCATTGCTGTCACCCGTGTTCGCACCACCGCCGCCAGCGCCTGTCCTGCATCAAATCGCGGCAGCATGACGATCTCGCCGCCGTTGGCGATAGTGCGATTAAGGACACATGTATTTGCAAAGACATGGAAAAATGGCAAAACCCCCAAAATGCGATCAACATCGTCACGGTGTGGATCAAGCGCGATTACCTGCCGCGCATTGGCCGTGAGGTTTTGATGAGAGAGCCGCGCCCCCTTTGGCGTTCCCGTGGTCCCGCCGGTATATTGGATCAGCGCGACGTCGCGCTCCGCATCGACGGGCGCGGCCACCACCTCTCCGCTATTGGCTATCAGCGCTGAAAAGCGTGTGATGCGCGGGTCGGCGGGAACATCCGCTACCTCGGCTCGCTTGAGCAATCGGTATGCGAGCGACTTGATCGGCGACAGCACGCCCGCGACCGACCCGACCACCAGCCGCTCCAGGCTCGACCCCTCCAGCACCTTGATCGCGGTGGGGAGCAGCGCCGCAGCGGTCAGCGTGACGAGCAATCGCGTGCCCGAATCATCGACCTGCGCGCGCAGTTCATCAACCGTATAGAGCGGTGAGAAATTGACCACCGTCGCCCCAGCCAGCAGCGCGCCATAATAGGCCGCAACATAATGCGGCACATTGGGCAGGAACAGGCCGATCCGGTCGCCCTTGGCGATACCCATCGCCTGAAACCCCGCCGCCGCGCGTTTCACCGCATCACCGACCGCAGCAAAGCTATATTTGCGCCCCAGAAAGTCGAGCATGTTCGACGCGCCGTGCCGCTCAACCGCTTGACGAAACATCTCCGGCATCGACAGCGGCGGAAAGGCGGTTAGCCACGGGGTCGGGTGGTCATAATGGCGTGTCCAAATGCTGTTCGTATCTATGACTGCTGACACGCATCGACCTTTCAAAACGAAGTTCCGCTCAATTTAGCTATGCATTATAGCAAAACAAGGTGAGATTCAGGCACGCGGATGCGCGCTATCGTAAATATCGAGTAATCGCGCGGTATCAACGCCCGTATACACCTGTGTCGAGGACAGGCTGGCATGGCCGAGTAATTCCTGTAGCGCGCGCAAATCCGCGCCGCCCGCCAGCAAATGCGTCGCAAAACTGTGGCGCAGCGCGTGCGGCGTCGTGCGATCATTGAGCCCCAACCGCCCCCGCGCGCCCTGCACCGCGCGGCGAACCAATGCGGCACTCAGCACGCCACCGCGCGCGCCCCGGAATAACGGCTCGTCACGACTGGGCGCATAGGGGCAAAGCTCAGCATAGGTCGCCATCGCCTCTCGCACCACGCTCAGCAACGGCACCTGACGCATTTTGCCGCGCTTGCCCGTGACGCGCAGCACGTCGGTGGCGGTGAGCGCATCACCCGTCAGCGACAAAGCCTCGCTGATCCGCAGGCCAGCACCATAGAGCAGCAACAGCACCGCAAAATCGCGCGCGCCAATCCACGGTTCGCGCGCGCCATCCGCCACCTCGGACGCCAGATTCACCGCCTCATCGGGCGATACCGGACGCGGCAATCCCCGCTTGACCCGTGGGCCGCGCACAGCCGGAACCCGCGCGCCCTCTCCCCCCACAAAGGTCAGGAACCCGCGCACCGCCGACAGTTCGCGCGCCGCCGATGCGTTGGTCAGGCCATCGCCGCGCCGCGCGCTCAAAAAACTCCGCAAATCAACGGGGGCCAGCGCGCAGAGCATCGCCGCATCGACCGCCTCCCCGCGATAGTCGGACAGGAAATCACACAGCCGCTGCGCCGTCGCGACATAGGCGCGGACGGTGTGCACGCTGCGCCGCTGTTCAAAAGCCAACTTGTCGCGCCATGCAGCGACCAGCGGGTGGACGGGCGTATCGGCAATCATCCGGCCACCTTATGCGACAGCCACCACTTGCGGCAATATCGCATCGAGCAAGATCATCCCGGCGGGCAGTACCGTCAGGCGCGAACCCTCACGCGCGACCAACCCCAGCGAGGTCAGCCGCGCAACCGCTTGGCCATCAACCAGCGCATCCTCACGCACCCCACTCAGCGCCGCAATGTGCGCCAAGTCCACCCCTTCGGCGAGCCGCAACCCCATCAACAATGCCTCGACCGCGCGGGTTGCGGGCGTCAGAGCGCGCTGTGCCTTGATGCCATGGCCTTGGCTTGCCACCGCCGACAGCCAGTTTTCGGGTTTGCGGTGCCGCTCGCTCGCCGCGCCACACCGCCGCCCATGCGCGCCCGGTCCAATGCCGATATAATCGCCATAACGCCAATAGGTCAGGTTATGGCGGCTCTCCTGCCCCGCCTTCGCATGGTTGCTAATCTCATAAGCGGGCATGCCCGCCGCAGCCGTCATCGCCGCCGTCGCAGCAAACAGATCGGCGCTCAAATCTTCGTCGGGCAGGATAAGCTCACCCTTGGCATGCAGCGTCTGAAAGCGCGTGCCCGGCTCGATGGTCAGTTGATACAGCGACAAATGCCCCGTGCCAAAGCCCAGCGCCCGCGCCAGTTCCGCCTCCCAAAGCGCCAATGTCTGCCCCGGTCGCGCGGTGATGAGGTCGAACGACACGCGCGCGAAATGGGCCTGCGCCGCGTCCAGTCCCGCCAGCGCTTCGGGGGCGCTGTGCGCCCTTCCCAGAAAATGCAAAGTTACGTTATCAAGCGCCTGTATCCCCAGCGAAACACGGTTGACCCCCGCGCTGGCCAGCGCCGCAAAATTGGCGACCTCGACCGAGTTTGGGTTGGCCTCCAGCGTGATTTCTATGCCCTCGGCAAAGCCCCAGTGCCGCTCCGCACCCTCGATCAGCGCCGCAACGGTCGCGGGGGGCATCAGGCTCGGCGTGCCACCACCAAAGAAGATTGAACTGACTTTTCGGCCAGATGTCAGAGCCGCCTCATGCGCCATATCGCTTAGCAACGCCGCGCGCCACGCCGCCTGATCCACTTGCCCACGGACATGGCTGTTAAAATCGCAATAGGGGCATTTCGAAACGCAAAACGGCCAGTGGATGTAAAGGGCGATAGGGGCGGTCATGGCGCGCGGTATAGCGCGCGGCGCGGGGAATGGTAGCGGGGCGGCAGTATCACCCCCTCACTCGTCATCCTGAACCACCCTCTTCGTCATGCTGAACTTGATTCAGCATCCATTAGAAACCACGGTTGCAATTGCCAGGATGCGGAACAAGCCCAAACTCGCCTCGGACAACCTGCTTTCCTACAGCCATTTGACCATGGTAATATGATCGCTGTTTCACGACTCCGGCTCTTTGAACATGTTAATCGGCATCATCCAATACCTCCCCGATACGGGGAGGTGTTTCCTTCTCCTTCTCCGCGCCTTGGCGTCTTGGCGCGAAATATCTTCTCTCTTTCTTGTGCTCCGGATTTAGTCCGGAGCGGTGGAGAGGAAGCGCCAGACAACGCAGCGCTCCTGCCTGCGCAGGAGCACGGGCGGCTTTACTCCCTCGCAATGACGAGGGTGGATGGCGAAGTGTATTATGTGTATAATACGACTGTGTATCGTTGACACCACAGCCCGCAAGCCCGCAGACGGCCGTTGTTTACCCCCTGTTTCGTGTCAACCAAACCCTTCGTCATTGCGAGGAAGCGCAGCTGACGCGGCAATCCAGAGTCGACGCGCGCAAGACTGGATTGCTTCGCTCCGCTCGCAATGACGACGAAAGAGAAAGTCACCGAAATGCGCGCTTCCTTGGTGTCAGTTTTGTCAGCTTTGGACGCGCGCGACCCTCAAAACACTTCCCTCACCAATTTGGCAAAAGCATCGGCGCGGTGGCTGATGGCGTGTTTGGCCTCTGGCGCAATTTCGGCGAAGGTCTGCGCGCTTCCCGCAGGGACAAACACCGGGTCATAGCCAAAGCCCATCGCCCCGCGCGGCGGCCAAATCAAGCCACCCTCCACGCGGCCTTCGACGACCAGTTCCTCACCATCGGGCCACACCAGCGCCAGCGTGCAGACAAAGGCGGCGCTGCGATCCACATCCGGCCCTTGCTGCGCTAATAATCCTTCGACCTTGCCCATCGCCATATACCAATCGCGGCCCGCATCCCCCTCGAATGCCTGACGCTCGGCCCAGTCGGCGGTATAGACGCCGGGCCGCCCACTGAGCGCCGCGACTTCCAGCCCGCTATCATCGGCGAGTGCGGGGTAGCCAGCACCAGCCGCCGCGCGCGCCTTGAGCAACGCATTTTCGGCGAAAGTGACACCCGTTTCCTCGGGTTCGGGCAGGCCAAGATCGGCAGCGCCGATCGGCTCCATCCCATAGGGGCTAAGCAACGCGGCAATCTCGCGCAGCTTGCCCGCATTATGGCTGGCGATGACCAATTTGCCTGGGGTCAGTTTTCTCGACACTTTCTTTTATCTCCGTTCGCCCTGAGCTTGTCGAAGCCTGTCCTGAGCGCCTGCAAGGCAGTCGAAGGGGGCTGTATTTTCTTGTTTGAAACAAAGTTAAGGACAGTGCTTCGACAGGCTCAGCACGAACGGGAATAAGTGAAGCTTCCTCTTCCAGTGGCGGAGGAGTTTTACCGCCCCGTTGCCGCGCGCTGCGCCGCGAATATGTCACCGCAGCCAATCCGCGCTAGGCGGAGCAAGCGCAGCAGCGCCTCCTCGTCATAGGGTGCGCCTTCCGCCGTAGCCTGCACCTCGGCCAGCCGCCCGTCACCGAGCAGCACGAAATTGGCGTCGGCTTCGGCATTGCTATCCTCGTCATAATCGAGGTCGAGCACAGGGGTGCCGCCATAAATCCCGCAACTGACCGCCGCGATTTGCGTGGCCATCGGATCTTCGGCGATCAGCCCCTTGCTCATCAGCCCGTCGATGGCGAGGCGCAGCGCGACCCACGCGCCCGAAATCGCCGCCGTCCGCGTGCCGCCATCGGCCTGTATCACGTCGCAATCGAGGACGATCTGCCGCTCGCCCAGCTTCTTCATATCGGTGACGGCGCGCAATGACCGCCCGATAAGCCGCTGAATCTCTTGGGTTCGGCCCGACTGCTTGCCGCGCGCGGCCTCGCGGTTGCCGCGTGTGTGGGTGGCGCGGGGCAACATGCCATATTCGGCCGTGACCCAGCCCGCGCCCTTGCCACGCATCCAGCCCGGCACCTTTTCCTCGACGCTGGCGGTGACCAGAACCTTGGTATCGCCAAAGCCGATCAGCACGCTGCCCTCTGCGTGGCGCGTATAGCCGGTTTCGATAGTGATGGCGCGCATGGCGTCTGCGGCGCGGCCTGATGGACGCATGGGTGATTCTCCTGCTGGTGTGTGAAGCGCGCGATAGCGATTGCCGATGCAATGCGCCAGTGGGTTGCCAATGACTTGAGCGGCGCGCAATCATCGTTACACTGGCTGCCGCTAGCCTTGGCTAGGGGAAGGCCGTATGGAAAAGTGATGACCACCACGCCCATCACCGAGCTCACCATCCGCGCGCGCGACATATTCCGCCTCGTGGTCGAGGCCTATATCGACGAAGGGCAGCCCGTTGGGTCGCGCACAATTTCGCGCCGTTCGCCGCTCAACCTCTCGCCCGCGTCGATCCGTAATGTGATGCAGGATTTGGAGGAGGCCGGGCTGCTCGCCGCGCCGCACACCAGCGCGGGGCGTGTGCCGACCGAGCAGGGTTTGCGGCTGTTCGTCGATGGCATGATGCAGGTGGCCGAGCCAAGCGCAGAAGATCGCGCACAGATTGAGGCGAGCCTGATTGGCGGCACCACTGGTCCAGTTGAGGCCGCGCTGGCGAGCGCGACGGCCGCGCTGTCTGGGCTATCCGCTTGTGCGGGCCTCGTGCTGGTGCCGGGGCAGGAGCGCATCCTCAAACAAATCGCCTTTGTCGCACTGGGCGAGGCGCAGGCGCTGGTGGTGCTGGTTGGGCAGGACGGCAGCGTCGAGAACCGCGTGATCGCCATACCGCGCGGACTGAACCCGAGCGCATTGGTTGAGGCGGGCAATTACATCACCGCCACGCTGTCGGGCATGACGCTGGGTCAGGCTCAGGCGCGGCTGCGCACCGATATAGCGGGGCACCAGATTGCGATGGACCGCGCGGCGGCGCGGCTGGTGGAGCGCGGGCTGGCGGTGTGGAGCGCCGATGGGGCACAGCGCGCGGTGCTGATCGTGCGCGGACAGGCCAATCTGCTCGACGATGCCGCGAGCGGCGACATAGAGCGCATCCGTAATTTGCTCGATGAACTTGAAACCAAGGAGGAGATTGCCCATCTGCTGTCCTCGGCCGGAGAGGGAGCATCGACGCGTATCTTTATCGGCGCAGAGAATAAGCTGTTTGCGCTATCGGGTTCGTCGGTGATAGCGGCCCCTTGGCGCGGGGCCGATGGGCGGGTAGTGGGCGTCGTCGGGGTCATTGGCCCGACGCGGCTCAACTATGCGCGGATCGTACCGATGGTCGACTTTACAGCGCAGGCCCTTTCAAGGCTGATGCGGTGAACGAACAAGAAAGCGAAGAAAAACAAGTGACTGACGCGAAAGATATTGCCAACGAAGCCGCTGCCGAAGCCATCAGCGAAGCCGCAGACGAAGCTGCAGCCGCGTGGGCCGCGATGGAGGACGCGCTGGCCGCCGCCCAAGCCGAAGCGCTTTATGCCAAGGCCGAAGTGCAAAATGTCCGCCGCCGCGCCGAAAAAGAGGTGGCCGACGCCCATGCCTATTCGGCAACCAAGTTCGCCCGCGACATATTGACCGTCGCCGATAATATGGCGCGCGCGCTCGACACCATTCCCGCCGAAGCGCGCGAGGATGAGGCGTGGAAAGGCCTTGTCACCGGCCTCGAAGCCACGAGCCGCGAGCTTGCCGCTGTGTTCGAACGCCACGGCATCAAGCGTATTGAGACCGTCGGCCAGCCGCTCGACCCCCATGCCCATCAGGCGATGATGGAAATCCCGACCAATGAGGCCGAGCCAGGCACCATCGTTCAAGAAATACAGGCGGGTTACCGGATCAAGGACCGCCTGCTGCGTCCGGCTCTGGTTGGGGTGGCGAAAGCGGGTTGAGAACCTGCTTCAATTGGTTAGTTAGGTTAGCCAATTGCGATAATGTCGTATCAAAATCAGATTGCCTAACCACTACCCGAGAATCTACCAACAGGGTTGCGGAATTGGCATTTTTGACCAATAATACTGACAAATTGTCTATTTTGGCGAGAGCCATAGTGCCGTGAACCAATTCGTTGCGCAGTGCCATAGCGGGTCCAGCTTTATCGAGAATAGCTGACAGGCGTTTATCGTGCTTGTTCAATTTGTCTTTTGCGGCCAGCGCGCTGTTGATGGCGTCGATGCGCTGGCCCACTGGCGATTTGACCGATACCGGAATCCCCGCCGCCGCAATCACCTGAAACAACAGCGTTTCAAACTGCGCGAAGCGCTCAATCAACTTGCTGCGCAAGATATGCGCTTCATCCATGGTGAATGACATGTCGATGTTGGTGGGAGCGTTCATGCGAGCGAAGTTACCCCACACTATGCAAACAAACAGTTACGTCATTGCGAGCAAAGCAAAGCAGCCTATGAACTGAAAATCCCCATAGCTTGCTCCGTCGCGCCTCTTCGCAATGACGATAGGAGCTAAATCACTTGTGCGCGGTTTTCATCGCGATGTTTCTTGAGATATTTCATGAACGGGGTGCCACCGGTGCCGACCTCGGTATCATTGCCCGGCGCGGAAGATGCCTGTCGGTTGATATAGCTTGCGGCATATTCAAGGTGGCGGGTGCGGAACGCAGCGACCGCGAGCACGATGGCGTTGAACGCTTGCCTGAGCGCCGCATCATCCGCCGCCAGCGCGAAGGCGCGCAGGCTCGAAGCCGCCCGCAAATCGTCGATGAAGGCGCGGTGCGGCATCGGACGATAGGCGTGCAGTTCGTCCAGAAAGGCCCGCAGCGGGTCGTTGCTGTGATCAACCCCAAACAGCGCGTCCATCGCGGGGACGATGCTCGACTGCGACCCCGTCTGCCCGCGATAGGCCTGCCCTACGCCGCCGAACCGTGCCACCCCTTCGTAAACCAAGCCATCGGGCAGCGCCGGATTATTCGCCCAGCCGTGAATATAGGGGCGGACCCGCTGGTAGTAGATATAGGGATCGCAGCGCTCGGGCATACGATCGAATATCGCATTGATGCGCGCCCACACGCCCGCCATCGCCTGTAGCCGCTGCGTCGCGCCAGCCACATCGCCAGCATTGGCACACTCAACCAGTTCGCACGCATATTGTAGCGCCTCACCCGCAGCCGCCTCAATCGCCACATGGATGAGCACGAACCAATTCTCATCATCGCCGCCGACAAAATGCTGGATCATCTGGATATTGTCTAGCGCGATGGGGCCATCACAGTCGATCCGCGCCCAATTGTCGAGGACATAGCCCGAATAGGGGAGCAGCGGTGCCTGCCCCAGCCGATCAGCCAATGCCACCATCGGCACCGCAAGGTTGGCGGGCAGCACGGATGGCGTTTCCGCCTCGCCCCACACATAGGCCTGAACCAGAAAGCTGTAGCGGACCATCGCCGCACGCACTTGATCGTCCGGCGCAGAGGCGGCGAAACCGGTAAGGTCAACCAATGGCATCGCCCGCAGCCAATGCTGGACGCGGCCAGACGTTATCAGCGCCGATAGGTTCACCGCCACCTCGACCACCGGAGCCAGTTCGGAAGGGAGCGCGACATCGGATAGTTCAAACGACGAGAGAAAGCCGCGCGATGCGGACATGCCATAATCTATAAGCTGCATGGGGATACCATATGGGCGAGGCGCGGGTTTGGCCGCCTCTGTGCGTGATAGTATCAAGCGTAACTAGCGGGTGCAAGGGGGGTCGCGCTCGATCCAAATCCCCAAAGTTGACAAAGTTGACACCAAGGAAGCCTTTATTTCCGTCATTCCTTGAAAAACCCTCCTTTGCCGGGGGAAGGGGCCGTTGTGCTCCGCACTGGATGCGGAGCGGTGGGTATCAGGGGGCCGCGCCTGCCTGCCAGCGCTCCGCTCCCCTGCTTATAATAGGGGGGAGAGGATTTTGGCTTTCTTTGCCCTTCCCCTAGGCAAGCCTAGCGGGGTTTGATTGATACGATGTACGGGGGAAACAACGGCCGCCTGCGGGTTACAGAGCTGTGGTATCAACGATACACAGTCGTA
>JBBTFY010000022.1:0-6647 GCA_038041635.1 Pseudomonadota bacterium | reverse complement strand
GGCTGCCAGTTTAATGTTGCCTGCAGCTCGTTTTGCGACCTTTGGCCGTGTGGTGCCGATCATGGAGACGGCAGGGGCTAGGTTTGCTCCTTTGGCGCGGGGCCTAGCCGCAGAGAGTGAAGTGCTGACACTCGTGAATCCTCGCAACCTGCGACCGATTCAGGGGCCAGCGGAAATGACTGGTAGTCGGGTGAGGAGCCTTTCCCGTGATATGCGAGCGAATGGATACGACAACGCATTTCCCATAGAGGCCGTTAACATCGATGGCCGATTGATTATAAGGGATGGCCACCATAGAGCGGAAGCGGCGATCAGAGCGGGGATCACTGAGGTTCCGGTAAGAGTTGTTCCCGTATCGCCAGGAGTTGCGAGACAAATGGCCCTTGATGCAGCGGAGGCAGCCGCGTTACGAGCAATGCGTAGGGGGAATTGAGATGTCGCTAGCTGCAATAGAAATGATCATCGAGTTCTCTGAAACGCAGGCCGATCTTTGTCGGGAGCTTGTCGCGCAGTATGGACTTTCTAGTGATGAGGAACTGATAACTTTGGTTCCAAAAAAGGGCCAGTTGACTCTGGAAGGGCAGCTTTGGTCCTTCGCAAGGCATGGTTTGGGAGTATTATTTTCCAGCCAGTCTGACTCTCGAATTATTGATGCACACGAACGCCCTGTCTCACTGCCCCAGGCTTTAGATGCATGGAGACTGATGCAGTTTTTTGAAGCTCTTAATATAGAAAATGTTGAAGCTGGCGGCACCAATTTTCCTGTGGGAAGCAGAGTTGAGGTTGGGGAGTTGCTGACGGCCCTTGTTAATGAGGGTTCGTTATCTGGCGTGGCTGATCAGCCGAACATGTTTGTTCTGCCATTACGGTGATGTTGTGGACGGCGCTCTGTAGGGTTTCATTCGGTGTTTCCGAAGCTCCACAATTCACAATTACCCTACCAGGTGCGTAAACCCCTAAACTAATATCGCGACACCGCTTTCCTACAGCCTTTGGCCCGTGCTATTATGCGCGCTCGGCTCTTTGCACTGTTGAACCCCCACCCCCAACCCCTCCCGCAAGCGGGAGTGGGAGTGGGATAGTCTCTCTCCGCGTCTTCGCGTGAGCATCCTCTTTTCGTCATTGCGAGGAGTGCAGCGACGCGGCAATCCAGTCTATGGCCCGCTTCTGGATTGCCGCGTCCCCTGAAACAAGTTCAGGGTCCTCGCAATGACGAGAGTGGATGACGAGGTGTATTATGCGTATCATACGACTGTATATCGTTGACACCACAGCTCTACAGCCCGCAGACGGCCGTTGTTTCCCCCCTGTTTCGTGTCAACCAAGCCTAAAACGCGAACTCCGTTCTTGGTGCACCTTTGTCAACTTTGGCCGCACCGCCTCATGCCGCCTCAGACGTAAAGCGCGACCCCCTGTCCACCAAGTGACACCAGTTCGCCTGCGCTGTTCCAAATATATGAGCTTTGCGCCGAAAACCCGCCCGCGACATGGCGGGTGCGTGTTTCCATCAGCCACCAGCCATCGTCGCTGCGGGGATGATCGGTCAGGAAATGCTGGATCCAGGTTGACGAACTGACGGGGCCAAACTGCGTGAAAAGCGTTATTGCTGCGGGAGGCAGGGCGTCGGCGAGCGCCAGCATCGCGATGTGCGGGTCGCAGAGCGGGGCTTTAGTCCAGCGCACCCAAGTGAGGATATGCCCTTCATCGAGCCCATGGCCAAAGCTGGGGCCGCGAATGGGCCGCATCTCGAAATGGCGGGTAAAGGCGGGGCGCACCGGATGGTCGGGGATGGGCGCGAGCGTATCGGGGTGCGGCACATCAGGTGCGGTGATGATGCGGTGATCGATGTGCGATGGGCGGCCCTTCATAAAGCTGAAGGTAGCGCCCGTGCCATAACCAAGGTCACTCATGAGGTCGACCGCAACAAAACGGCTTGATTTTGACTGGCGCAACAAGCGTGTGGCCACTTGGCATTCGCCGCCAACGGGGCCGACAAAGCTGATCTGTGCAGTCCGCAGCGGTGCATTGCCGGGGTGATTCCTGAGGGCCGCGTCAAGCGCGAGGGCAGCGGAAATGCCGCCATAGGCGGTGCGTCCCTGCATCCAGTCGTTGTCGATATGGTAACACCAATTGCCTTCGTGCTGCTTTGCGCCCGCGACCAACACGTCGAGCGTGGTCGTCATAATTTAGGAAGCGTGACGCCACGCTGCCCCATATATTTACCGGCGCGGTCGGCATAGCTGGTCTCGCACGGCTCATTGCCCTTTAGGAACAGGAACTGGCACGCCCCTTCATTGGCGTAAATCTTGGCGGGGAGCGGGGTGGTGTTCGAAAACTCCAGCGTCACATGCCCCTCCCACCCCGGTTCGAGCGGGGTGACATTGACGATGATGCCGCACCGCGCATAGGTCGATTTGCCGAGGCAGATAACCAGAACATCACGCGGCACACGGAAATATTCGACGGTGCGGGCGAGCGCGAAACTGTTGGGCGGGATGATGCAGACATCGGTTTTACGGTCAACAAAGCTGGCGGGGTCAAAATCTTTGGGATCAACCACCGAAGAATTGACGTTGGTGAAAATCTTGAACTCATCGGCAACGCGCGCATCATAACCATAAGACGACAGGCCATAGCTGATGCAGCCGTCGCGGCGCTGTGCCTCGACGAACGGCTCTATCATGCGCTGCGTAGTCGCCGCCTCGCGTATCCATTTGTCGGATAGGATGCTCATTATTTTATCCCCAAGTCACCCGGCCCAAAGGCAAAGGGTAATAATGCCGATAGCGTATGTGTTTCAACAACGGTGCCGTCAGCACTGCTGCAATGCACGGTGATATCGCGCTTGGCTAGGCTTGCCGCCTCGTTCAGCATTTGCCGGCACCGGCCGCACGGGCGCACAGGATCGCTGCCCGACAAGTTGCCATTCTTGCCCAGCACGCCGCCGATGATCGCCACTTGGGCGACGCGGCGTAAATCACCCATGCTGTTGGCGGTGGCGAGCGCGACGGTTTCGGCACAGAGCGTCAGGCCATAACTAGCGTTCTCGAAATTGCATCCCGTAACGATGCGGCCATCGTCGAGCAGCAACGCAGCGCCGACGCCAAAGCGCGAATAGGGAGCATGGGCGTAGCGCGCGGCAGCACGGGCGGCGTCGATTAAGTCGTTGCGCGTTATCATTGCGGCACCCCCTGATTACCGAGCACTAGCAAGCGTGTTGGCCCAGTGGAACCGCTAATCGCCAAGCGATCATTGGCGAGCCACAGCACCCATGCGGGGCTGCCTGGGGCGGGCTCGGCGCGCGGGCTTATAATCATCAGCGGACGGTTAATGGCGGAGGCAACGTAATAGCGCGCCTCAAACGCAGCGCTGGGGGCAATGACCGCCTGTTTGCCCATATGCGTTTCAAGCTGCGTTAAGAATGTGCTTAGATCACTCAGCAGGAGCGCCTTTGTCGGTTGGTGAGGGCAGGTGTCATCAAGGTCGAGCATGACCAGTGGTGGCAGAGCCGCTTCGTCGCGCGGCACCAAGCGGACGAAGGCCGCAACCTGATCCATCGCCGTCACGCACAGCCGATAGTGGTGGATCGGTCCAACCCGCAAGCCGGCACTAAGCGCGCCATCATGATCGCGCGTGAAATTAGGGTTCGACTGACCATTACCGCGCGTGGCATCGACATAAGCAAAGCCAATGCCCTGCGACCTTAGCGAAGGCCAGCTTACCGGCGCATTGTCTGCGCCGATGGCAACGCCCTGCATCGACCAGACGGCCGGGTCAGGTCGCCAATATGTGCTCCACCAGCGCCAGCTGAGGACGATGGCCGCGACAATGGCTAGCAACATGGCGGCTTGTCTTGCGCGTTTGCGCCAGCGAGTGCGGGGCGGTGTATTGGTCATCCTTTGATATGCAATACGCATATCAAGGTGAACAGGCGCCTTGCGGTGTCGAAATCCAATTCTACCTTGCCATCCAGCCGCTCCATCAACATTTCGGATGCCTGATTATGGATTGCGCGCCGCGCCATGTCGATGGTTTCGATTTGGTCGGCGGTGGCGCTGCGCACCGCCTGAAAATAGCTGTCGCAAATGCCGAAATAATCGCGGATCGGGCGGCGGAATCGGCCCAGTCCCAGAATGATGACCTCGTGCGGGGTGCCATCCTCACGCGCAATGGCCATGACCAATCGCCCTTCCTCGACCGAAATGGTCAGGCGATATGGCCCGCCATAGGGGACCGCGCCGTCGCCATCCATGACTCGCAAGGGTTTGAAGTGATTGGTTTCAAGCAGGTCGAAAATAGCGACGCGGCGTTCCTGCTCAATATCGGCATTGCGCCATATGATGGTCGCTTCGTCCAATGTGATGTCGATGATGCGCGGGTCAGCCATGAGAGCATTCCCTTTGCCCAAGCAAGCCATAGCGCGCAAGCGCCGCGATGGGTATATTGTCCCCCGTTAATTCGAGGCTGTGGATAAGTCTTGCTTGTCGAAAGTGACGCTATCAGCAAGGGCATGCGTAATGGCAACGATACTCGATTTCGAAACGACTCAAGATGCGCGTGACGCGGCAGGGCTTCCCGCCAATATCGAGGCAGAGGCAGCTTTTCTTGGCGCATGCCTGCTCGATAATCGCGTGCTCGAAGATTTGCCCGTTCCGCTGACGCCCGAGCATTTTTACGAACCGCTGCACGGCCGGATATTTGAACGCATTTGCCAAGTGACGGGCAATAATATGCTCGCCAATCCGGTGACGCTCAAACCCTATTTTGATGCCGACGAAGCGATGAAGGCGCTGGGCGGCCCCGGCTATCTTGCGCAGCTAACGGGCAGCGGGGCCAGCCTGATCGGCGCACGCGATTTTGCTCGTCAAATCCACGACCTTGCCCTGCTCCGCGAATTGGTTTCGGTGGGCCGGACGCTGGTCGAGCGTGCGACTGACACCAGCGAAACGCTTGATCCATCGGCGCAGATTGAGGAGGCTGAAACCGCGCTCTACCGCGTTTCGGGCGGTGACGCCGAACTGGGTCAGGCGCGAACCCTAGGTCAGGCCGCGACGCTTGCTGTTGCGGGCGTGCAAAAGGCGCTCAATTCAGGCGGGCATTTATCCGGCGTCACCACCGGCCTTGCCACGGTAAATGCCAAAATTGGCGGACTGCACGCATCCGACCTTGTGATATTGGGTGGGCGGCCCGGCATGGCTAAGACGTCGCTCGCCACCAATATCGCCTTTGCTGCTGCCGAACGATGGATGCGCGACAAGGAAGCCGGTGTCCCCGACGACAAGAATATGGGGGCAAAAGCCGTATTTTTCAGCCTCGAAATGTCGGCGGATCAGCTGGCGACGCGTATCCTGGCCGAACAATCGGGCATCAGTTCCGAAAACCTGCGGATGGGACGGATCAGCCACCATGATTTCGACAATCTATCGGCGGCGGCGGCGCGGCTGCAAAGCATGCCGCTCTATATCGACGATACGCCTGCGCTGACCATCGCGGCGCTGCGCACCCGGGCAAGGCGGCTCAAGCGGCGACACGACATCGGCCTTGTCATCGTCGATTATCTGCAATTGCTACAGGGCAGCAGCAAATCAGGTGACAACCGCGTACAGGAAATATCGGAAATCAGTCGCGGCCTTAAAACGCTGGCCAAGGAATTGAACGTTCCCGTGCTGGCGTTGTCACAGCTGAGTCGTGCGGTCGAAAGCCGCGATGATAAGCGCCCGCAGCTGTCCGATCTGCGCGAATCCGGGTCGATCGAGCAAGACGCCGACATTGTCCTGTTCCTGTTCCGCGAGGAATATTATGTCCTGTCGCGCGAACCCAAAAAACCGCTGGCCGACGATGATGTTAAAATCCACGATGACCATGCCAAATGGGCAATGGAGTTGGAACGGGTGGCGGGTCTGTCCGAACTGATCGTCGCCAAACAACGCCATGGTTCGACGGGCAAGGTGCGGTTGCACTTTGAATCGCGGCTGACCAAGTTTAGCGATTTGGCCGACGACAGCTACCGCGATGATGACGATTAGCGCTTAACGAGCCGCGCCATGAAAAATCCGTCGACCCCGCCTGCACCCTCCAGCATCGGCGGGGCGGTTCGCACCCAGCCTTCGCCTGACGGCGCGATACCGATGGGTAGTTCGCTGGGTCGGACGTGGTCACTCTGCCAAGCTATGTTCCGGTCGAGAAAGCCGAGAACGGCATCCTCCCCCTCTTCGCGTTCGAGCGAGCAGACCGCATAAACCATCGTGCCGCCGCTGCGCACCGCGAGCGCCGCCGCGTCGAGCAGTTCGGCCTGCACCATTGCTCGGTCGAGGATGTCGCCTGCGCCAATGCGGTGGAGCACGTCGGGGTGACGGCGGAAAATGCCCGTCGCACTGCACGGTGCATCGATCAGAACCGCGTCCCATTGGCGGCCCTCTGGCAGGGCGCGCGCATCGCTGCGCAGGGTTTCAGCAGGCAAATGTGTGCGTTCGAGGTTTTCGCTTAGGCGTTGCAAACGGCGTTCGGATATATCGAGCGCGGTGACAGCCCAGCCCGCAGCCGATAGTTGCATCGTTTTGCCGCCGGGCGCTGCGCCGACGTCGAGCACGCTGCGCCCTTCGCCAGCGCCCAGCAAGCGCGCGGGCAAGGCCGCCGCCAGATCCTGT
>JBBTFY010000021.1:9116-15117 GCA_038041635.1 Pseudomonadota bacterium | reverse complement strand
CATAGCCCGCCTCACGGCTGGCCAGATAGGCCACCGCCGCGCCGATGTCCGCGCCCGTCCCCATCGCCCCCGCCGGAATGCGGGCATTGAGCGCTTGTTTTTGTGCGTCGGGCAGTGCGTCGGTCATCGCGGAAGCAATGAAGCCCGGCGCGACGCAATTCACGGTTATCCCACGGCTCGCCAATTCCTGTGCCAACGCCTTTGACATGCCGATTATCCCCGCCTTTGACGCAGCATAATTGACCTGCCCTGGATTGCCAGTGACGCCGACAACGCTGGTGATCGAGATGATTCGGCCGAACCGCGCCTTCATCATCGGACGGCACGCAGCGCGCGACAGGCGGAAAGCGGCCTCCAAATTGATGCGGATCACCTCCGACCATTCGTCATCCTTCATCCGCATGGCGAGGTTGTCGCGGGTGACGCCAGCATTGTTGACGAGGATGTCGAGCTTGCCGCCAAGTGCTTCTGTGGCTTGACCGACGAGCGCATCGACTTGGGCCGCATCGGCAAGGTCGCACACCAGCGTCACATGATCGCCACCAAGGTCCGCCGCGAACGCCGCCAATTTATCGGCATTAGAGCCGCTGAGCGCAAGGCGCGCACCCTGCGTAGCAAGCGCGCGGGCTATCGCGCTGCCTATCCCTCCGCTCGCGCCCGTCACCAGTGCGGTCATTCCAGTAAGGTCGAACATCAAACCCCCTTCAGCAATGCTTCAATATCGCCCATTGTCACCACGCTGATCGCATTGGCATCGGGAGCGATGCGTTTGACCATCGGGGTCAGCACCTTACCGCCGATCTCGACAAACTCGGTGACGCCCGCCGCTGCCATATTGGCGATAGTTTCGCGCCAGCGCACCCGCCCCGTCACTTGCTCCACCAGCTGCACTACGATGGTTGCAGGGTCGATCACCGGGGCGGCGGTAACATTGGCGTAGAGCGGCATGATCGGCGCGGCGGGCGGGTTTTCGGCGAGCGCCCCTGCCATCGCATCGGCGGCGGGTTGCATTAACGGGCAATGGAATGGTGCCGACACGTTGAGCATTACGCCACGTTTAATCTCGAAATCCTTGACCAAGGCGACGGCGCGTTCAATCGCCCCTTTGTGCCCGCTGATAACAACTTGGCTGGGGTCATTATCATTGGCGACGGTGCAAGTTTCGCCTTGCGCCGCCGCAGCGCACAACGCGGTCGCGCGCTCGACATCGGCCCCCAGCAACGCCGCCATCGCGCCAATGCCGACGGGGACAGCCGCCTGCATCGCCTTGCCGCGAATTTGCAGCAGCTGCGCCGTCGTTTCCATGTCAAATGCTTTGGCGGCGCACAGCGCGCTATATTCGCCCAGACTATGCCCCGCGACAAAATCGACCTTGTCGGCTAGGTTCATCCCGCCCTCCAGTTCGATCACGCGTAACGTCGCAATGCTGTTGGCCATGATCGCGGGCTGGGCAATTTCGGTCATCTGGAGCAGTTCGTGCGGCCCCTTTGACATGATCGTGAACACCGACCGTTCGATAGCTTCCTCGATCCGTTGAAATGTTGAATAGGCAACGATGCTGGCATCGGCGAGGTCTTCACCCATGCCGACAAATTGGCTGCCCTGCCCTGGAAAAATAAATGCGCGCATTAAGTCTTTGCCCTTTCTGCGGCTTGTTACCCAAATAGCCCGAACGGCACCACTTTATTCCCTGCATAATGCCCAATCTCGGCGCGGCCGCCATAGCGGATATTGCCGCGCGCACACCAATCTTGCGCAATCCCCACTTCGTCGCGGCCATAGGGGCGGTCATTTTCCTTGATGTCGGTCACTTGTCCCAAGCGGATTTCGGCGGGCGGGTGCCGCCACATCGCGCTGGTAACGGCAAAGAAACAGCGATCGACCGAATAGAGATATTCGCCAACCTCCTCCAGCATCAGCACATGCCCCGTCAAATCGGGCCACAAAGGGGTGCCGACCATCATTGCCGCGCTGATCAGGTTGAACGCGGCATAGCGTTCGCCGACCTTCAACCCCGGCTCCAGACTGCGGGTGTCTTTATTCGCTAACCAGCCCAAAGCGCGGCCCAAACTGTCCTCATTGCCGTCAATAACCATCGGGCCATGGCACAAATGCGGGAAACCGGCGCGATACAGCATGGCGAGCATGTAACTGGCGTCGCTATAGCCCATATAGGTTTTGGTGCGCGCTGCGGGGCCGAGCCGGGGGAGCACGTCCATCGCGATCCGCCCCGCGCCATAGCCACCGCGCGCAAACCAGATGGCGTCGATATCCTCGCGATTCGCCATTTCAACAAACGCCGCCGCGCGTTGTTCATCGCTGCCCGCAAAATGGCCGTGCATCGCCGCATCGGGAACATGCTCCGCATCGGACAGAACAAATCCCGTCTCTCCGCCTACATCATTGGGGGAACGTGCATAGACCTGCGGGTGCCACACCAGTTCAACGTCGGGAAATTGCGCGGCGACCAGCGCGTTGGCTCGTTCGACATGGCGCGGGAATAAATAGACACTAGGGGCGACTATTCCGATACGTGTGACCACCTATTTCCTCCGCGAATATGCAACAGATTATTGCGCTCATACCCAAAACACCATAACGGGCAGTATGGAACAGACCAAACGCTATTTCTTTTGCGGCATCGGCGGGTCGGGCATGTTGCCGCTTGCACTGATTGCCCGCGCACGCGGCCATCATGTGTCGGGCAGCGACCGTAGCCGCGATCAGGGCCTTGCCACAGAAAAATTCGCTTGGCTCGAAACGCAAGGCATCACGCTGTTTCCACAAGATGGCAGCGGCGTAACCGCACCCGAACAGGTCATCGTTGCATCTGGCGCGATTGAAGACAGCGTGCCGGACATCGCCGCCGCTCGCGAACTGGGCTGTCGCCGGATTACCCGCGCTGACCTCAATTCCACTATGTTCAACGCCGCGAAGGAACCCGTCGGCGTAGCGGGCACCAGCGGTAAATCGACCGTCACCGCGATGGTCGCGTGGATTTTGCACTGTGCCGGCGGCGACCCGACGGTGATGAACGGTGCGATCATGCCCAATTTCGCCGATGCGGCCCACCCCTTTGCCAACAGCGTGATCAGCGCCAATGCCAGAAAAGACAGATGCCATTATTATGTCAGCGAAGTCGATGAAAGCGACGGGTCAATCGGCCTGTACCGCCCCTATATCGGTATCCTCACCAATTGCACGCTCGACCATAAAAGCCTATCCGAGCTCCATAACCTCTTTTACAATTATCTGCGGCTGTCGCGCGTCTGCATTATTAATGCCGATGACCCAGAATCGATGATTTTGACGGCTGACGAGATACTTGGCTTCGACGTTATCAGTTATGGCTTTGCTGAAGACGCCAAATTGCGCGCGACCGATTATGTGCCAGGCGAAACGTCATCGCGCTTCACGGTTGTCAGCGGGATTACCAGTTTCGACGCTACATTACCGATGCCAGGCAGGCACAATGTTTCCAACGCATTAGCCGCCATTACCGCAACGCGCGCGCTTGGCATTTCCCCTGAAATAGCTGTCGAGGCACTGGCGCAGTTCAAAGGGATAGCGCGCCGCCACGAAATTGTCGGCACGGCAAACGGCATCACTGTCATCGACGATTTTGCGCATAACCCCGACAAAGTGGCCGCGACCCTTGCGACGCTTACTGAACAATTTGGCACCAAACCGCGCGGGCGCTTGCTGATTTTCTTTCAACCGCACGGCTATGGCCCGCTCAGGCAGATGGGAGCTGAGCTCGCCGCCGCCTTCGCGGCCGGGATGCGTGAGTCTGACAAGCTATTCGTCTGTGACCCCGTCTATTTTGGCGGCACCGTGGACCGTAGCGTCGGCAGCAAAGCGTTTGTGGCCGATGTTATCGCCGGTGGCGGCTATGCCGTTTACATGTCCGAGCGGGCGAGTTGCGGAGAAGCCATCGTCAACGAAGCGCGCAGCGGCGACCGTATCCTCATCCTCGGCGCGCGCGACGACACACTGTCCGATTTCGCACGGGAAGTGCTGGCGAGACTTTGAACGTCAGTTTTGGGTTTAGATAAGCCCGCCCACCACTTCGACCCCCAAATGCCGTGCTGCTGTCGCCATCACCCTATCGAGCGTTGCGAGGCGACACCCATTGAGATCAGCGATTGCAATGTGAAGCGCGTCGCTAGAGCGCACATTGATGTCGTCTCGTTCAAAATAGCTGGCTGCATGATCATACGCCTGCCTATCAATCGGCAACCTATTAAAGCTACTGTCGAGCAAATCACGCCATGATAGCAAAGCGCGAATACGCTGCGCCGCCTCAATCTGTTTTGTTCTCACCTTAAAAGCGAGCGCACCGCTGACTTCGGTCATGACCCAATCGCTCACACATAGCTGCTCGCCCGCCTTGCTTCGTAATAGTGCCTGTGCTGCTTCAGTGCCAACCTCGGGCGTTATCGCCGCAACGATCAGCGATGTATCAAGATAGATCATCAGTAACGATTTTCGTCACGCATTTGCCGCACTATGCTCTCGTGAAGCGGGCCGGGCTTGCGCATCGAGTCCGTCAGTGCGCGCAATGTCGCTATATCAATCGGCTTTCTGGGCTTTTCGGCAGGCACAATCCGCGCGGCCAGCTTGCCGCGCCGCATGATTTCTACCGTCTCACCGGCCTCAACGCGATCGACGATCTCACTGAAATGCGCCTTGGCCTCCGATAAGCTAATCCGTTCCATCGCCATCTCCTGACTAATTACATGACCAACTATCACAGGAGAATATGTTGAGCAACCCACCCCTTGCCTTCACGCCGCTTTCCTGTATAGGCCGCCGCTTCACCGCGCACGGGCTCGCCCGCGCCACGTTGAAACTCGAATACAGACGAAAGCCGGAGGGGTGCCCTGCATGGTGCTGGCATCAGCGATCGGCAATATGAAGGACGAAGCACATGGCTCATTATGAGCATGTCTTCCTCGCGCGTCAGGACCTTAGCCAGGCACAAGTCGATGCCCTGGCCGAAGGTGCGACGAAGATCGTGGAAGACCACAGCGGTTCGATAATCCGGACCGAAACATGGGGGCTGAAACAGCTCGCCTACAAGATCGAAAAGAACCGCAAAGCGCATTTCGTGATGCTCGCCATCGACGCCCCCGGCAACACCGTTGCCGAGCTGGAGCGTCAGGCGTCGATCAACGAAGATATCATTCGTTACCTGACCATCCGCGTTGATGCGCATGAAGAAGGTCCATCGGTGATGATGCGCAAGAGTGATCGCCCAACACGCGCGCCGCGCCGCGACCGTGATGGCGACGAAGGACGGGGAGAATAACCATGGCACGACCATTTTTCCGTCGGCGCAAAACTTGCCCATTTTCGGCCAAGGGTGCCCCTGCGATAGATTATAAGGACGCACGGCTGTTGTCCGGCTTCCTGTCCGAACGCGGCAAGATTATGCCTGCACGCATAACCGCCGTTTCCAACAAAAAGCAGCGTGAGCTGGCCCGGGCGATCAAACGCGCACGGACCATCGGCTTGCTGCCTTACCTCGTGAAATAAGGGAGCAGGACCATGCAGATCATCCTGCTCGAACGCATCGAGAAACTGGGCAATATCGGCGACATCGTGACCGTCAAAGACGGTTATGGCCGCAATTATTTGCTGCCCAGCAAAAAAGCACTGCGTTCCAACGAAGCCAACCGTAAGGTTTTTGACGCTAACCGCGCCAGAATCGAATCGGACAACGCGGCGCGACGCGGCGAAGCTGAAACACATGCTAAGGACGTTGAAGGTGCTACGTTCGTCTTGATCCGTCAGGCATCGAATGCCGGCCATCTCTATGGTTCGGTCAGCGTCCGCGACATCGTCGAGGCACTGCACGATATTGGTCACACCCATGTGGCCAAGGCAATGGTTGTGCTCGAACGGCCGATCAAAACTCTGGGCCTGTTTGATGTCCGCATCAACCTGCACCCCGAAGTCGCGGTGACGGTTCAGGCCAATGTCGCGCGTTCACCCGATG
>JBBTFY010000021.1:0-9106 GCA_038041635.1 Pseudomonadota bacterium | reverse complement strand
GAATTGCAAGCCAAGGGCGTCAACGTCATCGATCAGCAATTTGCCGATGACGCAGCCGAAGCCGAAGCCGCCGCCGACGAGTTTGCTGAAACACAGGCCGAAGCGACGGCCGCGATGGACGACGACGCGCCTGCTCCAGCTAAAGCAGAAGAAAGCGACGACGCGTAAGCAGCCTTCAACTACTTAAAATGGAACACCATAAAAAGCCGTGCCCAGCAATGGGTGCGGCTTTTTATTGCACTTTACCTACACGCACAGGTGCGCGGCCTATTCTTGTCAATAATTGCCGCTATATCACGCAACGCCCTTGTATCACCGTGACGGATCGCCCGCCGATGTGAATGCCGTCGGTTTCATAACGCACGGCGATTATGCCGTCGCGGCCAATGACCGTCCCTTGGCTGGCGGTATAGCTGTCCCCCACGCGGGCGGCTCCATGCTCCAGCCGATAGGCGGCGACGGCACCATTGCCGCTGCCGCACACCGGATCTTCGGCTATGCCGTCGGTGGGGGCAAAGGAGCGCACGACTAGGCCACCCTTTGCATCTTCGGCGAAAACCGTCAGGCCCGTTGTGGCATGGTGGCGATCATAGGCCGCAAGCGATGGCAAATCTGGGTTTAATGCCAACACATCGGCAGCGCTGGAGAACTCCGTAATCACCCAGAGCGGGCCGACATTGACGACCATCGGCGCGCCCTTTGGTGTCACACCCAGTGCGGCAATCAAGCGCTCAGGCTCTGGCGCAGGGGCCATATTGTACGGCGGCAGGCGGAACGAAAGCCCTGCTTCACGCATATTATCGGGCACTGTGATTTCGATAAGGCCAACGCCGCATTGCTGAATCAATTTGCCGCCGCGTGGGCTCACCAGCCCTGCCTCCAGCACCGCATGCGCCGATCCTAAGGTCGGATGTCCGGCGAAGGGCAGTTCGCATTGCGGCGTAAAAATGCGCAAATGGTAATCTGCCCCCTGCGCCCTCGCATCGTCGCATGCAGGCAGGACGAATGTCGTTTCCGACAGGTTGGTCCAATTGGCAAAGCGCTGCATCGCCTCATCGTCGAGACCGCTGCCATCGAGAACGACTGCAACCGGATTGCCAAAGAGGCCGCGCGCCGTAAACACATCGACCTGCGCAAATGGGCGTGGCGTAGCCACCTTCCTCAATAGCCCATCAGGCTCATCACTTCCTTGCGGCTGCGCGGGTCGTCTAGGAAACAGCCGAGCAGGCGTGACGTCATCATGCGGACGCCCGGCGTGCGGACACCCCGCCCGGTCATACAACCGTGGCTGGCGCAGATCACCACCGCGACGCCGTGCGGATGGAGATTATCCCAGATGCACTGAGCGACTTCAGCGGTCATCCTTTCCTGCACTTGCAATCGCCGTGCAAAGCCGTCGAGCACGCGCGCCAGTTTGGAAATACCGACCACGCGGTCTCGCGGCATATAGGCGATCGACGCAGTGCCGGTTATCGGTGCCATATGATGCTCGCAGTGCGACTGAAACGGGATGTCCTTGAGCAGCACCAGTTCGTCATAGCCACCGACCTCCTCGAACGTCCGCGTCAAATGCAGCGCGGGGTCTTCGTCATAGCCCGAGCAATATTCGCGCCACGCCCGCGCCACGCGGCTTGGAGTATCGAGCAGGCCCTCACGCGTGGGGTCGTCGCCCGCCCATTCGATGAGCGTGCGCACCGCCGCCGCGACATGGTCGGGGACAATCGCTTTGCCGTCAGGGCCAATTTCAACGCTCATTCACTTCTCGCCTTTCCCACTCGTCTTTGCTGCCTTCCCTTAGCGCAAGCGCTAGCGGCGTAACGAGCGTTGTCAAACTCCTCGTAGGATGACGATGTGAGGGCACGGCGCGCAAAATGCAACGGGCCAAAAGCAAAGGGGCCAGGTTCGAAAACCCAGCCCCGCATTTTGACTTAGGCAATAGATCAGAAGCGGAAACGCGCAGCCACACCGTAAGTGCGCGGCAGGCTGGGATAACCGCTGATGCTGCCCGACTGAGCGACCGACGGGAAAATGGTCGTCAGATAATGGTTGTTGGTCAGGTTACGACCCCAGATGCTGAGTTCGACCCCGTTTTCGAGGTTCAAGATCAGCGCGCCATTGAAATTATTAATCTCACGCGTGATCGTCGGCTGTGTCTCGATGATCTGGACCTTGCTTTCATAGTGATAGTCCAAACGAGCAGAGAGAGTTGTGCCGCTATCAAACTCATGAACATAGGCACCGCCTAGCGAAACCGACCATTCGGGTACGCCGACAGGGGTCCTTCCGGTAAGGTTTTGCTCAACGCCGTTCACAAAAATGCCCGAATTGACGAAACTGTCATACGTGGCGTCGAGATAGGTAACGGCAGCCGTAAAGGTGAACGGATCAATCGGATTGATCGAGGTGTCAAACTCAACCCCGCGCACAGTTTCCGAGCCCGCGTTGACGAGGCTGAAACCAGTGCCGATGAAGGTGTTGTTCTGGAACCCCTTCACCTGTTGGTCGAACACCGCAACGTTAAAGGCTATTGCATCAAATTGTGCCTTCAGCCCCACCTCGATCACTGTCGAGTTTTCAGGACCGGCAAAGCGTGTGCCGGTCGAAAGGTTGGTCGTCGCAAAACCAGCGGTCACTATCCGTGCACGGTCAGCAGCCGTCGGGCGGCTGTCGCGTGACAGGTTGATCGAGCTAGCCTTGAACCCCGTAGCATAGGTTGCATAGAGGCTGATCGCATCCGACATTTCATACGAAGCCCGCAGACTGTATGACCAGTCGCTGTCGCGCGTCTGACCTGGCTCAACCGAATTGGGCAGGTTGAGGAAGGGCGGCAGGAATTGCAGCGCACGCAGACCGCCCAGCGGATTGGCCGCCGGGTTGTTCTGGTTGGCATTGGCAAAGGCCGTTGAACCAGCGCTGATTGCAGCAAACGCTGCCGGATTCGCGCCGGCAAAGGTGCCAATTTCAGTTGCCGTTGCCGACCGTCCAAGCGCGAGCGCCGCGCCAACCTGTTGCGCCAGTGCACCCTGAAACAGCAATGTGTTGCGGAACCCAGCATAGAGCGGGCTGTCAAGGTTGATGCCCGAGAACCTGTCAGTGCTGATATTATTGGTGCGGAAATCCTTGCTATCATGGGTGTAGTTGAAACCACCGCTGATCGTCAGCTGATCGGTAATCTCAAAATCAACCGTGCCAAAGAAGGAATAGGCCGAATCGGTCAGCGTGTAATTTTCGTTGAACCCTTGGCCGGTGGCGAAGAATGTGTTGGTATATCGCGTCGGCGCCCCTTCGGATGCGCCAAAGACGCTCTCCAGTGTCGCAAGGCTAAGTGCACCACCCGATGCCGCACCAACAAGCGCATTGGCATAGGGGCGGAACTGCGTGCCGTAGAGCAGCTGGTTATGCTGATCGATGCTCTCGTCGAAATAATAACCGCCAAGCAGGAAGTTGAACGGACCGTCATAGTCCGACGCTAGGCGTATTTCCTGTGTGAAGGTGTTAATCGCCAGCTGCTGTGCATTCCTGCCGATCAGGTCGGCGCTGGTGAAGTCCGAATCCTGATTGGTGTCGGCGCGAACCTCACGATACGCTGTGATCGAGGTCAGCGACAGCGCACCAAACTCATAGTCCACCTGTGCCGATGCCCCATAATTGTCGATCTGGTTCGACGAAGGGAGGTTATTGCGCACGGTATAAGAGAATGGGCTGGCGGCAACCAGTCCGGTCCCGCCCGCCAGCGCATTGACAATGGCGCCCGTCGGCCCGTTGACGATATTGGCCACGGCGCAGCATATTTCATCGATATTGTCATAATCAGCGATCAAGCGAATCTTGACCGAGTCATGCGCATCGAACAGCAATTGCCCGCGAAAGCCGTAGCGGCTGCGATCGTTGACATCCTGACCAAGCGCCAAGTCGCGAACATAGCCATCGCGGCGGTTGTAATTGCCGGCGATGCTGAACGCGACAGTGTCGCTGAGCGGCCCAGTGGCATCAAGTTTGGCGATGAACGCACCATAATTGCCATAGCTAATCTCGCCGCCTGCATCAAAATCAAACTGCGGTTCGGCGGTGACGACAGAAATGATGCCGGCCGACGCGTTTTTACCGAACAGCGTCGATTGCGGCCCACGAAGCACTTCAACACGGCGAAGATTCGGCAAATCGCCGATTTGTGCAGCGGAGCGTGAACGATAGACACCGTCAATGAACACACCGACCGATGGTTCGATACCCGCATTATTCGCGCCATTACCAAAGCCGCGTATGACGAAATTGGTGTTGGCCGAGCTTTGCAGCTGGCTGACCCGCAATGACGGCACCAGCGACTGAATGTCGATGAGGTCGCGGACCTGCGCCTGCGCAATCGTTTCGGCACTTGTCACCGAAACCGCGATTGGCGTGTCTTGCAGCGTCTGTTCGCGCTTGCTTGCTGTCACGATGATGTCGTTACCGGTCGCCTCTTCTTCGGCAGCGGCGTCTTCAGCGGGTGCCGTGGCATCTTGTGCCATGGCGGGGAACGCAACGGTGCTGGCACCAAACATCGTGGCGCACAGCAAAAGAGAACGAACCTTACGCATATAATCACTCCCAATCATAAAAGCTCTAACGGCCTGAATAGCGCAGCAACCCATTGGTCCCGCGCTTGGGTGAGGTCATGATTGGTTATAGGCAGAGGGTCAACTGCAACATCAGGGCGGGTGTGCAATAATTTTACGGCCCCATACAATAGTGGCGAATAAGCAACAGTTAGGCTGTTTCGCGCAGCAGAATCCCGCAATCTGCCACTTCGAGACGCATTCGTATGCAGCGCAAACGCTACGGCAACCGAACGTCAGGGCTTAATCGTCTGCAAAGTTACGTTTTTATACCTGATTCGCCGAAATCCTGTTGACCAAACCCCCATTAAATAGCACATTTTGCGGGCGACAGGTGGCATAAGACCGCCTTGATTTGGTGAGCCTTCTTTCTCCTCCCACCCGCTGGTGACAGCGGTTTTGTATTTGACGCCCCGGCAACGACCGACGGCGCAATTGGTGAGTAGAGGGAGAAAGAGACATGCGTATTCGCAATCTGTTCGGGGCATCGCTATTGGCGATGGCAGTCGCGACACCGGCTTGGTCGCAAGAAACGCCGCAAGCCGAAGAAGACACCGGTAGCAACGACATCATCGTCACCGCACAGCGCTCGTCACAGCGCTTGCAGGACGTGCCGATCGCGGTCAGCGCTTTCTCTGCAGAAAGCCTTGAGGCACAGCAAATCGAAAACCCGTCCGACCTGCAACTGACCCTGCCCAACGTCGTTTTCACCAAGACGCAGTTCACGTCGTCCAGCTTTACCATTCGCGGTATCGGCGATCTATGCGTCGGCGTGTCGTGCGACAGCGCAACCGCGATCCATCTCAACGACGCCCCCCTGTTCAACACGCGGTTGTTCGAAACCGAGTTTTTCGATCTGGCACAGGTCGAAGTGCTGCGCGGGCCGCAAGGCACCTTGTTCGGTCGCAACGCGACATCGGGCGTTGTCAATTTCCGCACCGCCACCCCTGATCTGTCCGGCTTTGCCGCATCGGGCGAAGTTGAATATGGCAATTATAACAGCATCAAAGCCAAGGGGATGATCAACCTACCGCTTGGTGAAACGCTTGGCCTGCGCGTTGCCGGCACCTATCTCAACCGCGATGGCTATACCCGTAACCTCAGCGGCGGGCGGCTGGACGGCCGCGACCTCTATGGCATCCGCGCCTCATTGCGCTGGGAACCGTCGGACAACACCACCGTCGATCTGATGGGCTATTATTTCCACGAAAATGATGACCGCCTGCGCAGCCAGAAACAAAAATGCCAACGCGATGACAGCGGTGTGCTGGGTTGCCTCAACAACCGACTTGATGACAGCAACCCCAATTTCAATGCCAATTTCATCGGCGTGCTGACGTCACGCGAATTCTTTGCAACACAGGGACTTCCCACCTCCTTTGCTCTGGGCAGCATTTACGGGCCAGATGCGTTTGCGGGCACGACCAACTCTCCCGACGCACGCGTCGTCGACACGGCGGCGCCCGTCAATTATTTCGCCGAGGAATATATCGGACAATTGCGCATCGAACATGAATTCGACAACGGCATTACCGTCAATCTGTCCGGCAATTATGCGCATGTCGAGGTTGATTCAACTCAGGACACCTATCTCGCGCAGACCAACCGTGCGGGATTTGCTCCTGCGCTCGGCGCGCTACAGGCAGCGGGTGCCGGACTGCTGGGGGCGGGTCTGCAAACCTATCTTGGTCCAGTCGCCGCCGCGCTCATCCCTAACGGGGCGGCGGGCGTGTTGTGCACATCGCAGGCCGAAGAAACCGGCACTGGGTCCTTTGGCGGGCACAGCATCTGTGGCACGACCCCGCTAACATTCGACCGTTCGGTGCAGGACACAACCAGTTGGTCTGTCGAAGGGATCGTCAGTTCGGACTGGGACGGTCCGTTCAACTTCCTGCTCGGCGGCATCTATGCCAACAACCATTTTGCTGAAAACAGCTATTATGTGAACAGCTTTGGCATCGACTATCTGACCGGCATCTTGGGGACATTTACCTCGCTTGGTCGCGGCCTGCCGCCATCCTATCTCGGCACGCCATTCTTTCGCAACAATACCGACGATTTCCGCTTGAAATCATACGGCCTTTTCGGGGAAGCCTATTATAACCTGAGCGACGATCTGAAAGTCACGCTTGGCATTCGCTATAATAACGACCAGAAATCAATCAGCGCGCGTTCGACACTGGCCAGTTTCCTAGTGCCATTCACATCGACAAGTGCGTTCAGCTCGCCCTTTGTCGGCACGTTTGACGCCGACCCCGGCACCACGGGCAACCAGCTGTTCCAGGTGCGCAGCACCTCGTCGGGTGAATGGACGGGCCGGGCGGTTGTCGACTGGCAAGTCACGCCGGACAATCTGCTCTATGCCTCATACTCACGCGGCTATAAATCGGGCGGCATCAACCCGCCGCTGCAACCGGTATTCGCAGTGTCCGACACTTTTGATGCAGAGTTTATCAACTCGTTTGAAATCGGGTCAAAAAACCAGTTCGGCGCGCTGCAACTCAACCTGACCGCCTTCTATTACCAGTATCAGGATTTGCAGCTTTCGCGCATCGTCGCCCGCACGGCGGTCAACGACAATGTCGATGCCGACATCTACGGGGTCGAAGTCGAAGCGATCATCCGCCCAAGCCGCGAACTGGCGATCAACATGGGCTTCAGCTATCTGCACACAGAGGTGTCGAGCGACAAACTGCTTGCCAACCCGCGTGACTTTGGTGCCGGCCGCTCCGATGCTGTCATCATCAAGGACATCACCAACGGCGCTAACTGTGCGGTTGCCCCGACCACGGCGGGCAATGCCGCCGGGGCCAACGGCTTCGTCAACCAGATCAATGCATTGATCAACGGCGGGTTTATTCCCGGACTGGCAGCGGGCGCAGGGCTACGGCCAACGGCGGCCTTTGGCGCGGACAGCGGCATCGCCTCAACCGGTGCGTTCAGCGTCTGTGCGGCGCTTGCGGCGACCGCCTCGACCGTCGGCGCGGCGTTCGGCGGGGTCGAAGTTTTCTCGTCGGGTATCCCCGTAAACATCCGTGGTGCCCAGTTGCCACAGGCGCCCAATGTCAAGGCATCGATGGGCGTTCAGTATACGATCGAAACCAGCAGCGACATTTCCATCGTCCCGCGTTTCGATCTGACCTATACCGGTGACAGCTATGGCAGCATCTTCAACTCCAACATTAATCGGGTCAACGGCTTTACACAGGCCAATGCCCAGATCCAGGTCAATGGCCCGGACAATCGCTGGTTCGCCCGCGCCTTTGTCCAGAACATCTTTGACAGCGCATCTATCACTGGCCTCTATGTGACCGACCAGTCACAGGGCGTGACGACCAACATCTTCACACTCGACCCGCGCCGCTACGGCATCGCGGTGGGTTTCCACTTCTGATTACCTGACGCACGAATTGCGGGGTGAGCCGCAAGAGTGATTTCGAGTTTGATGGAACATTAAACGACTCGGAAATCACGGCACAAAAAATGGAAAGCCCTCGATAGTTTCGACTGTCGGGGGTTTTCTTTGGGGTCAAAAATCTACCGCAATTCCTTTGCGTTCCCAATCGCCGTAACGCACCGGATCGGGCATCCCTTTTTCCTCACGCGGAGTGAACGGCACCGCTTCTGGCACTGGCGGGCCATTGTCTTTTTGCCAATGGCTTGGCGCGTGCACATCCTTCGGGCGGCGCGTTGCGCGCGGCGTGGTGCGTATGTCCGTCATCGCGTTATGATAGCTGCACTTCGCATATTCGCAATCCATTGCTCAAACGGCTCGCACCGCCTAACCGCACGCGATGACTCAAACACCAAGCCCACAAACCGTCCCGGGATTGGCCGCTCGCACCGCCGCGCTCAAATTGCTTGATGCGGTAATGCGGCGCGGCGAAGTGATGGACGTGGTCGCGCCCAATGCGACGCGCGGACTTTCGCCGCCTGACCGTGCGCTCAGCATTGCCATCGCCAATGAGGTCTGCCGCCATGTCGTCGATCTCGATCTGTTAATAGACAGCGCCACCACATTGCAGCTCGCCCCTGACCTCAAGGCGCGGATGGTGCTGCGGATCGCTTTGGTACAAGCGCTCATACTCAAAACACCGCCGCACGCTGCCATAGCCACCGCGCTTCCGCTGGTTAGCGGCGGGCCGCGCCGTCTGGTGCACGGTGTCTTTGGCACCTTGATGCGCGATCATGCGTCGCTGCCCGCTACGCCCAGCCTACCCTTGCCAGTCGTGGAACGTTGGCGCACGGCGTGGGGCGAGGCAATGGTGGCAGGGGCCAGCGCCGCACTCGCCGCCCCGCCGCCGCTTGACCTGACGCTCGCCGACCCAGCGCAAACGGCGGAGTGGGCCGAGCGGCTGGGAGGCACATCGCTGATGCCCGGTCATGTCCGGCTCGCTCGCGGCGGCGATGTTAGCAAATACGACGGTTATGCTGAGGGCGCGTGGTGGGTACAGGATCTGGCGGCGGCCTTGCCCGCGGAAGCCCGGGCCGGGTTGCCCGAGGCCGTGGTC
>JBBTFY010000020.1:0-7085 GCA_038041635.1 Pseudomonadota bacterium | reverse complement strand
GCGTGTGTGAAGGTGCGTCGGGGGTTTACTTTGCCCTTTCCCTAGCTCCCGCTAGTGGTTTTTTTGTTGCTCGTCTTTGCAGGCAAATCCGAGGTGGTTGACACGATGCAGCGGGGAAACAACGGCCGCCTGCGGGTTACAGAGCTGTGGTATCAACGATACACACCTCGCTCTATCTGCGCTCGTCATTGCGAGCGAGCATAAGGGAGCGCGGCAATCCAGAAGCGGCGGGCATAGACTGGATTGCCACGGGGCTACGCCCCTCGCAATGACGAAGAAGAGGGTGCGCGCAGAGGCGCAAAGGCGCGGAGAAGGGAATATATGTGTCGATCAACATGTTCAAAGAGCCACGGGCGGTAAAAAAATCCCGCGCGCACATTACCATGGTCAAAACCCTGTAGGAAAGCGGCATTGAATCAACTGCAAATCATGCCGCTGCCGTGATGATCGGTGCGAACTTATCCGCCGTCAGACTGGCTCCGCCAACCAAAGCGCCATCGACATCGTCCAGCGCCATGATCGCGCCCGCATTGTCGCCGTTGACTGACCCGCCGTAAAGAATAGCCACATCGCGCCCCGCATCGCCAAGTGCCCGGCGAATGGCGCCGTGCATTTCGGCGATGTCACCAAGCCCAGCCGTGCGGCCTGTGCCAATCGCCCAAATTGGTTCATAGGCAATGATGAGCCGCGCATGGCCATGGCCCGCCATGTCCGGCAGCGATTGCAATACTTGCTGTGTTACATGGTCGGTGGCGCGCCCGCCCTCCCGCACCGCCAGCGACTCGCCGACACACAAGATGACATCAAGCCCGGCGGAAAGCGCGGCCATGGCTTTGTACTGAACGATTGCGCTCGTCTCTCCCAATGCTTCGCGCCGTTCGCTATGCCCCAGGATGACGAGGCTGGCCCCGGCGTCGCGCAGCATTTCTGCGGAAACGCTGCCCGTAAACGCGCCCGAAGCCGCGCCGTGACAATCCTGCCCACCTATCGTCATGCTGGGGCACGCGGTGGCCATGGCTGTAATCAGCGTAAAGGGGGGGCAGATAGCTACATCAACGCCGGGGTATTCGCGCGCCACCGATGCGATGGCACGCGCTTCATCAAGCGATTCATGCGTCCCGTTCATCTTCCAGTTGCCGACGATGGTTTTGCGGCGCATCATTTCATCCTATCTATAGCTTGATGGCTTTGGCTGCCTTCCCTAAAGCGCGAAGACCAACCAGCCAACAACTGAAACGGCCTCACCCGCATGATTACCTTTTTCCGCAGTATATTAACCTCGAAAATTGGCGCTGGAATAGCGCTCGTCTTCCTCGTTTTCATAGGCTTTGCCTTTGCGCTGGGAGATGTCAGCAATGTATCGGGCGGCGGGGTTTCCGGCGGCAATGTTGCGCGCGTGGGCGAACGGCAAATCAGCACGCTTGACCTGCGTCAACGTATTCAACGCACCTATGAAGCGGCGGCGCGCGAACGCCCCGGCCTGACATTGCAACAATATCTGTCCGATGGTGCGGTTGACCGGATGATCAAGGAAACGGCGGATATTTATGCGCTTGAGCAATATGCCCGCGCGCATGGCATTGGCATTGACAAGGCCAGCATCGACGCCATCATTGCCCGCAATCCAGCCTTTGCGGGCGTCAATGGCAGCTTTAGTGAAGATATTTTGCAACAAAGATTGCGTACCGAAGGGATTACCGCTGATCGCCTGCGCGGCGACTTGGAGAGCGAGAATATCGTTCGGCAATTGGTTGCGCCATTCGGCCAGATTGGACTGGTTCCGCGCGGGGTTGCGCTGCCCTATGCGTCACTGTTGCTAGAGGAGCGGCACGGTCAGGCGACCTTTGTGCCATCATCGCGCTTTGCCCCGACGGCTGCGCCGACTGAACGTCAATTGAGCGGCTATTATCGCAGTCAGGCCGCGCGCTACACCATCCCCGAACGCCGCGTTATTCGCTATGCCATCCTTGATGAGGGCAAGGTCGGCACACTGCCTCTCGTCACCGCAGCCGAACTCCAAGCCGAATATACCACCAGCGCCGCCGAGTTTGCCGCGCGCGAATCGCGGCGGTTCAACCAAGTCATTGCCAGCAGCAAGGCGATCGCGGACCGCATTGTCGCCAGCGTTCGCGGCGGGGCAACATTAGCAGCGGCGGCAACGTCGGCGGACCTCTCCGCCTCACCCGTCGACGCCGCCAGCCGCGAGCAATTCGCCGCCGGGACAAGCACCCAAACAGCCGCAGCAGCCTTTGCTGCCGAGCGCGGTGCTTTGGTGGGGCCGATACAGGTTCCGCTTGGCTGGGTCGTTTTGAGTGTCGAAAATGTTGATAGCACGCCTGCACGCACCCTGGCGCAAGTCACGCCGCAACTGACCGAACGGTTGATGGGTCGCCGCCGCCAGGAAGCGATGGTTGATCTGTATAACAGCGTTCAGGACGCACTCAATGGCGGCGCTGCGCTGGCCGAGGTCGCGACCGACAAAGGGTTAGTGGTCAACACCACGCCCGCGCTACTTGCCAATGGCACCGCGCCCGATCAACCGGCTTTCCGGCCGGAGCCGCTGCTGCAACCCATCATCGCCGCAGCCTTTCAAGCGGTTGAGGGCAGTTCCGGTCAAGTCATCACATTGCAGGAAAACCGGGTGTTCGCACTGGTCGAGGTCGCCAGCATTGCCGCCGCTGCGCCGCCGCCGCTCGCCAACGTGCGGGCAGCTGTCGTTTCCGATTGGCGTCAGGCACAGGGGGCTCGTATCGCCCGTGACCGCGCGCGCGCCATTTTGGCAGCGGTTGAACGCGGCACTGCGCTGGGCGCAGCATCCACGGCCAATGGCAACCCTGCGCCCGTGCAGGCGATTGGTGGGCGCCGCATCAACCTGACCAACCGTGAACAGGGTGTCCCGCCAGAGATCGCCTTGCTGTTTTCGATGGCGCAAGGGTCTGCCAAGACGCTTGAATTGCCGGGCAATGTAGGCTGGATGGTTATCCGCCTCGACCGGGTGGTGCGCGGTGATGCATCGACCAATCAACAATTATTGCAGGCGGTTCAGGGACAATTTGTCAATGCGCTGGGCGCGGAATATGTCGATATCCTCATCGCCGCTGCGCGCGCTGAATTCCCCGTTGTGATTGACGAAGCGGCGGTGCGCACGCTGCGCGACCAGATGGCGGGTCGCGGCAACCCGTCTGGCAATTGACAAACACTATTAAAGGCACTGCCGAAGCGCTTGCTTCTCTTGCTCAAAGCAAGCCCGCTTTGCTGTGGGCCAAGTGCATTGCCGACACCGAAACCCCCGTTTCGGCCGCGCTCAAGCTGATCGAGCCAGAGCGCGGCGACTGGTTGCTCGAATCGGTTGAAGGCGGCGAAACGCGCGGACGCTACAGCCTCATTGGCCTCGCCCCCGACCTGATGTTCCGCGCGCAAGGCTCTGTTTGCGCGATTAACCGCGCGTGGGCGCTTGACCGCACAGCCTTTGAGCCGATTGAGGCCGACCCGCTAAGCGCGCTGCGAACGCTGGTTGCGGAATGCCGGATCGACCCGCTACCCAACGGCCTGCCGTCCGCGCTAGCCTGCCTCGTCGGCTATTTTGCCTATGAAAGCTATGGCCTGGTCGAGGCAATCCCGCGTCCGAACGCGAACCCCATCGCCGTGCCAGACATGGTGTTTGTACGCCCCAGCCTGATCCTGATATTCGACCGACTGGCCGATGAGCTGTGGTTTGTCGCGCCGCTATGGCCTTCGCAAACCACGCCGAAGCGCGCGGTTGAGGCGGCGAGCGAGCGGATCGAGACGGCGATATCGCGTTTGGCCTTGCCAATCCCAACAAGCACCGTTCGCCCTGAGCCTGTCGAAGGGCTGTCTTTCTCACGTTCAAGCAAAGAACAGTGCTTCGACAAGCTCAGCACGAACGGGTTAGAAAAACCGGTGACAACGCTCACGCCCACCCTGTCCGATGGCGCTTACGCCAAGATGGTCATGGCGGCGAAGGAGCATATCACTGCTGGCGATATATTCCAGGTGGTGCTGGCCCAGCGGTTCACCGCGCCATTCACATTGCCGCCATTCCAATTGTATCGCGCGCTTCGCCGCATCAACCCATCACCCTTTCTCTATTATCTCGACCTGCCGGGCTTTGCCGTGGTTGGCTCCAGCCCCGAAATCCTCGTCCGCGTGCGCGATGACGAAGTGACGATCCGGCCAATTGCGGGCACAAGGCCGCGCGGTGCCAACGCCGCCCAAGATTTGGCCAACCGCGACGCGCTGCTCGCTGATCCAAAGGAATGCGCCGAGCATCTGATGCTGCTCGACCTTGGCCGTAACGATGTCGGGCGCGCCGCCACGCCGGGCAGTGTGTGCGTCACCGACAGCTTCATGGTCGAAAAATACAGCCATGTGATGCACATCGTCTCCAACGTCACCGGACGGTTATCGGCGGGCAAGGACGCGCTCGACGCGCTGTTCGCGGGCTTTCCAGCGGGCACGGTTTCGGGCGCACCAAAGGTCCGCGCCGCGCAAATCATCGCCGAGTTGGAGGGCGAGACGCGCGGGATATATGCAGGTGGCATCGGCTATTTTGGGCCCGACGGCGGCATGGATAGCTGTATCGTGCTGCGCACCGGCATCGTCAAAGACGGCATACTCCACGTCACCGCTGGCGCTGGCATCGTCGCCGACAGCGACCCCGATTATGAACAGCGCGAGTGCGAGGCAAAGGCCGGCGCGTTGATCGCCGCCGCGCGCGAGGCGGTGCGGGTCGCCAGCGAAGTGGGCTATGGGCAATGAGCAACAACAACCACATTCTCGTCATCGACAATTATGACAGCTTCACCTTCAACCTCGTCCATTATCTGATGGAGCTGGGGGCCGAGGTTGACGTGGTCCGCAACGACGCGATCACCGCCACCCAAGCGATGACGAGCGGCGCGGCGGGGTTCCTTATCTCGCCCGGCCCCGGCACCCCCGACGATGCGGGCATCAGCCTTGAGCTTATCGCCGCCTGTGCCGCTGCATCACGCCCGCTGCTCGGTGTCTGCCTCGGTCACCAAGCCATCGGCCAAGCGTTCGGTGGGCGGGTGGTGCGCGGCCATTTGATGCATGGTAAGACGGCCCCGGTCAGTCACGACGGCAGGGGCATTTTTGCAGGACTGCCCAGTCCGTTCACCGCGACCCGCTATCACAGCCTGGTGGTTGAGGACTTGCCCGAGGCACTACGCATCACCGCGACCAGCGACGATGGCGAACATGGGATTGCGGTGATGGGAATCAGCCACGCCACCCTGCCCATCCACGGCGTGCAATTCCACCCCGAAAGCATCGCCACCGAGCATGGCCACGCGCTGCTCACCAATTTCTTGGGCATCTGTGGGATCGAAGCGAAGGCCGAACTCGACACGAAGGAACGGGCGTGAATGCCGCCGACGCCGAAGCGCTGTTCGGGCAAATGCTGGACGGCGAAATGCCTGACACCGCAATTGCCGAAACGCTTGTCGCCATGGCCGATCGCGGGGAGACAACGGATGAAATAGCCGCCGCAGCCCGCGCAATGCGCGCACGGATGATCCGCGTCACCGCGCCAGAAAACGCCATCGACGTGTGCGGGACCGGCGGCGATGGTCAGCACAGCCTCAACGTCTCCACCGCCGTCGCGTTGGTGGTTGCGGCATGCGGGGTGCCCGTCGCCAAGCATGGCAACCGCGCCGCGTCGTCCAAAGCGGGCGGCGCCGATACACTCGAAGCACTCGGGCTCAATCTCGACCGCGCATCCGAAACGGCGGAAGCGACGCTCAAAGACCTTGGCATCGCGTTCCTGTTCGCACAGCTCCACCACCCCGCGCTGGTCAAGCTCGCGCCGATCCGCAAAGCATTGGGGCGGCGGACCATCTTCAACCTGCTTGGCCCGCTGTGCAATCCGGCGGGGGTGACGCGGCAATTGATCGGCGTCGCCAGCCCTGCGCTCCTGCCCGTTTATGCGGGCGCGATGCACCAGCTTGGAGCGACACGCGCGATGATCGTTTCGGGGCAGGAGGGGCTCGACGAACTGTCGATTTCGGGGGGGAGCAGTTATATTAAAATTGACCGTACAATTAACCAAACCGTTCGCCCTGAGCCTGTCGAAGGGCTGTATTTTTCTGGAAGCGTAGAGAAGAATAGTGCTTCGACTAGCTCAGCACGAACGGGTTTAGTGGAGAGGGTGAAACGCATCACCCCAGAAACCGCAGGCCTGCCCCGCCACCCCATCGCAGCCCTGCGGGGCGGAGACGCCGCCTACAACGCCGCTGCGCTACGTGCATTGCTGATGGGTGAAGCAGGGGCATACCGCGACGCCGTGCTGCTGAATAGTGCCGCCGCGCTGATGGTTGCGGGCGAAGCGCAGGGTTGGCGCGATGGCGTCGAAGAAGCCGCTGAGGCCATCGACAAAGGCCTGGCCAAGGCGTTGCTTGATTGCTGGGTGGCGTATTGAGGGGGAAGGTTGAATTAGCTTTCCCCATCCGTTACCCCAACTTCATGACAGCTATCTATGACACAATCGGGATCCACTATTCCAATCTGCGAAAGCCGGATGCGCGCATTGCGGCGCAGATATGGCAAGCTTTGGGAAACGCACAAACCGTATTGAATGTTGGTGCCGGCACGGGATCATATGAACCCGCTGACCGGAACGTTACTGCCATTGAACCTTCAGCGGAGATGATCCGTCAACGGGGTGCCTCGGCAGCCCCAGCAATTCAGGGTGCCGCCGAAGAACTGCCTTTTGACGACAAAAGTTTCGATGCTGCGATGGCCGTTCTTACGATCCATCATTGGACGGACAAAGCCAAAGGGCTGTCAGAAATGCGCCGTGTGACGCGTGGACCGATTGTTCTGCTGACCTTCGACCCGGCGCATCGCGGGGCTTGGTTGAACGATTATTTTCCGGAGCTGGTTACGCTGGACGACGGGCAGATGCCACGGATGGATGCTTACTCGAAATGGCTTGGAACGGTTGACATATCGCCTGTTCCTATCCCTCACGATTGCTCCGATGGTTTCCTGTATGCCTATTGGCGTCGGCCAGAGGCTTATCTCGATCCTCTCATTCGAAGAGGGAT
>JBBTFY010000019.1:0-37800 GCA_038041635.1 Pseudomonadota bacterium | reverse complement strand
CTGGATTGCCGCGCCGCCTGTCGGCGGCTCGCAATGACGATGGAGGATTTTTAAGAAATCGCCGAAATAAGCCGTTCCTTGGTGTCAACTTTGTCAACTTTGGGGGGCTTTGGCGGACCGAGTATTTCATATATAGTCGGCATTGACGGCTAACCATGCGTCGACCCTAGGGTCCTGGCCCTAACTAGCAAGGAGGCAACATTGACCAATCTACCCGCCAATCCACCCGAAGGAAAATTGCGATACCGTCTGTTGACCGGGCGCGACGATGACCAGTTTTGCCGCCGCGTGTCAGAAGCGCTGGACTTAGGCTATCAGCTCTATGGGTCGCCCGCGATTACCCACAATGGCGAATATCCGATTGTCGCACAGGCCATCATCTGGGCCAGCGATGATTATTAGGATCAGGGCCCTAAAAAATAGACTCTGTTTCGATCGAAGTGAAACGAAACAGAGTCTAGGAAGATCCGAAGACCTGCTAGGGAGGAAGTGAGCCACGAGAAGAGGTTCACAGACCACCCATGTCGCACAAGATGGTTAAGAATTGGTTAGCGAGCAGTCAGTAAATTATGGAGTGCACACACCCGTGCGGCGCGCTTCGAACGCCATGCTGAACGGCGCACCGCGCGCGATCCCCTGCGTTTCAATTTGCACGAGGCGATCGGTTTCGCGGCGAATGGTGGTGCGGCCATTGCCTGTGCCGGGACAGCTATAGCTGATAGTCACCGATTGCGGAGAATCTTCGACAACAAAGCGTTGGCATTGCGCGCGTTCGTGGCGCAACTGGATCAATTGCCGCGCATCGCCAAGGCAGATTGATCGCATAGGAACCATGCCGTCGCGGTCCACCAACTGCCATTGCCCCTGTTCCAACTGGTCGAGCATGGCAAGGCTGGGTGCTTGTGCGGCCACGGGAACGCCCAGCGCCAAAGCGGCAAGTGTCATTCCAAAAATATGTTTCAACGCGTCATCACCCCATAGTGCAGCGCTTCGGTTCGCCCCCACGAACCTAGGCACCATATGTGACAATAATAGGGCGGTAAGTTGAACAGAGCCTTTACAAAAAGGCAATAGGTTTAATGACTTGCAGGAAGGCCAGTCGGGTCAATTGCGAATGTGCGCGAGCAAAAGGCGCAATCAACGCTTATTATGCCGTCGTCGCCCGCCATGTCGGCGCGATCATCGGTTGGGAAGCGCGCGATGACGGTGGCGAGGTAAGCGGGGTCGCAGCGGCAACCGCGCGACAACAAAACATCGCGGGCCACGCGCACTTCATCCTCGTCATGAAACAGCCGCCACACCAACGCTTCGAGCGACAAGGCCGGGTCGGTAAGCTCGGTCGAGCCCAGCGTTTCGGCAAGCGCACGGACATGATCCCAACGACTCTCATCATCGCGCAGTTCACTACGCACATTGAGCCGTTCATTCCCCGCTTCGCCAGTAGCAAGTTGTTGCACTAATACTCCGCCAGCGATGCATCCTGCCGCGCCATGCTCCACCGCTATGCGCGCGAAAGTTGGCAATTGTTCAGATTGGCGAAAATAAGTCTGCGCCGCGTCGGCAAGACTATGCCCCTCAAGCGGGACGATCCCTTGGTAGCGCTGTTTGGTATCGCCTTGGTCAAAGGTGATGCCCAAAAACCCCTTGCCGAACAGCGCAAACAGGCTGGGGTCCGCGCCCGCTTCGGCCAATCGATCAGCATCAAAAGCGACATAACCACGCAATTGCCCGGCCAGATAATCACACACCAACAGGGTGATCGCGCCATTGTCTGTCTGTGCCTGAATCGTCAACTGGCTGGTCGGTTCCTTGAGTGTTGAACCGAGCAATGCAGTCAGCACCAGCGCCTCTGCTAGCAATCGCTCGGCAACGGGCGGATATTGGTGCGCGGACAATATAGTGTCCAGCACCGGCCCCAAACGCACGACGCGCCCGCGCGCATCCTGTGTGGGTAGCGTGAACACCAGTGTCTGGTCGAACCCCGTTTCGTTGTCAGCCGCGCTCACAGTTTGCCAAATGCCCATAGCAGCACTGATTTTTGCGCATGCAGGCGGTTTTCCGCCTCTTCCCAGATCAGCGATTGTGGGCCGTCGAGCACCGCATCGGTGGCTTCCTCGCCGCGATGCGCGGGCAGGCAGTGCAGGAACTTGGCATCGGGCTTTGCCGCCGCCATCAGCGCGTCATTCACCTGATAGGGTGCCATCGCCGCCAGCTTGTTATGCGCATGCTCCTGCCCCATCGACACCCATGTGTCGGTGACGACGATGTCGGCCCCCGCCACCGCTTCGCGTGCTTCGCGGGTCAAAGTAATCGCCGACCCCGCCGCCCGCGCCCGCGCGATGAAATCCGCATCAGGTTCATAACCCTGAGGCACCCCGAAACGGACGTTGAAATGCATAATGCCCGCCGCTTCGATGATCGAGTTCAGAACATTGTTGCCATCACCCAGCCACGCCACGGTCAGCCCCGGCAATGCCTTGCCCGATTCGATAATCGTCAACAGATCGGCAATGACCTGGCACGGGTGCGACAGATCGGTCAGCCCGTTGATGACGGGGACGGTGGCATGCGCAGCCATTTCCTCTATCTTGGCATGGTCGTCGGTGCGGATCATGATCGCATCGACATAGCGCGACAGCACGCGCGCGGTATCGGCCACGCTTTCGCCGCGACCCAGCTGCATTTGCCCCGCCGCCATGAATATGCTGTCGCCGCCAAGCTGTTTCATCGCCATTTCGAACGAGGTTCGGGTGCGGGTCGAGTTTTTCTCGAATATCATGCCGAGCGTATGCCCGGCGAGCGGAGCGTCTGCATCCGCCGCACCGCGCGGCAATCCCCCTCGTGCGGCCTTGCGGGTCAAGGCGTCGCCAATCATCGCGGCAATCGCATCGCCGCCCGCATCGGTAAGATTGAGAAAATGACGGGTCATGACAAGTCGCTACGTCACGGGCGGCGTATAGCTCGCCGCACCAGCCGATAATTTCTCGACAAACTCGTCAATATGACTTTGCTCGATGTTGAGCGGAGCATAGATACGCAGCGTATTATCGCCCGCCGCCACGGTGAGCAGCCCGTGATTGTCGCGCAAATGCGCCACAAACGCGCGGGTTTCGTGCGTCATCATCAGCCCCAGCATCATCCCCTTGCCACGCACACCGGTGAACAGGTTCGGGTAGTTGCCGATAAATTGCTCGAGCGCGGCACGGATGCGTTCCCCCGTTGCAGTGACATTGTCCAAAAAGCCTTCTGCGGTAACGACATCCCACACCGCTTGCCCCGCCGCCATCGCCAATGGCCCACCGCCATAGGTCGAACCATGGGTGCCAACCACCATGCCGCGCGCAGCCTTTTCGGTGGCAAGGCATGCGCCCATCGGAAAGCCGCCGCCGATGCCCTTGGCGCTCGCCATAATATCAGGCGTAATACCATAATGTTCGTGCGCATAAAGTTTGCCCGTGCGCGCAACACCGCTTTGCACTTCGTCAAGCACCAGCATCAGGTCATGTTCGTCGCACAGCGCGCGCAAACCCTGCATGAAGGCGTCGGACGCGGGACGGACGCCACCCTCGCCCTGAACCGGTTCGACCAGGAACCCAGCGGTGTTGGGGCCAATCGCAGCCTTTGCCGCCTCCAGATCGTCAAACTCGACATATTTGAACCCGGCAAGCAGCGGCAGGAATCCCTTGTGCATCTTTTCCTGATTCGATGCAGAGATGGTCGCCATCGTCCGGCCGTGGAAGGCATTTTTGAACGTTATCAACTCAAAGCGGTGATCGTTACCCGCCGATTGATGGTAAGCGCGTGCTGTCTTAATTGCGCACTCGACCGCCTCAGCCCCTGAGTTGGTAAAAAACACGGTGTCGGCAAAAGTGGTGTCAATAAGACGTTGCGCGAACGCCTCGCCCTGCGGGCTGCCATAAAGGTTCGAGACGTGCATCAATGTCGCCGCCTGACCCTGAATCGCCTTGGTAAGGTGCGGATGACCGTGGCCGAGCAGGTTGACCGCAATGCCACTGGCGAAATCGAGCGCACGGCGGCCATCTTCGGAGATCAGATAAGCCCCCTCCCCTCGCACCGGGCGAAACCCACACCGTGGGTAAACGGGCATGAGAGGGGTAATAGACATCGGATTCTCCTATGGCATTAATCAAAAGCAAAATGGCGACCCCCGAATGGGCCGCCACGTGCAGGACACCAGTATAAGACGATGAAGGCCCGATAGCTAGGGCCTGTATTGGGCTAGATGTGAACGCAGCCGCCCAAGAGCTTGTTTTTTAATTTGGCAAACGCGCGCTGCGCCAATATCCATCGCGCAGCCGATTTCCTCTAGGCTTTTCTCATCCATGAAAAACAGCCGAAGAATGCGCGCCTCTCTCTCATTCAACGAGTCGATGGCGGCCAATAATAGCTTGTGGATGTTCTCATGATCCAGCTTTTCGTCCGCGCGCTCATCATTGCTGGCGAACCATGGCAAGGCGCATGAGCTGCTATTGCTGCTATTGTCGATAGGTTCCAGCCGCACAGGCTCGCACTTGGCCGCCAGTGCAGCATATTGCTGTTCATCGAGCTTAAGCGCAGCAGCCATTTCGCGCGGAGCGGGTGCACGGTGGAGCAATTGCTCCAGCTTAGTCCGCGTTCGTTGCAATATTTTACGGCTGACAAGGACGTGCCGGGTAGCGTTGACATTTTTGCGGATCAAATCGACCATTGCGCCACGGATACGCATGCTCGCATAGGTGGAAAATGCGTGGCCCCTATCTTCATAGGCTCGGGACGCTTCGGTCAAAGCGACCATTCCCGTCTGAATGATGTCTTCGATGGCTATGCTGTTTGGCAACATGGGCCGCATATGTGATGCGATGCGGCGCACCAACGCCATGTGCGAATATATCAATTGCTCTTGCCCGGTTTGTTGACTGGGCATGGCACGCCTATGGCCAGCGAACCGAGGTTCCAACAATTGTTGCTTTGCATATGCCATCGCTCGCCTTTCCGATCGCGCTGGCAATGGAATGGGCAGGCTTTGGTAATCGCAGCGATAAGCAGCGGTCCAAAATGGATATAGCGGCCGTCAGATACACAGATGAAACGCCACCCAGGCTGTGATAGAGCTAGGCCTATGAAAGACGTTACCATCTGGCACGATGTGTCAATTGAGCAATTTAATGCGGACATCCGCCCCGCTGGTGAACCCGCAATCATCAAAGGGCTGGCCAGCGACTGGCCCATCGTCGCGGCAGCACGACAGGGGGACCAGGCCCTAGTAGATTTCCTGTCCGCCAAGGCCACCACCAGCACGATCAGTGTCGCCATCGCACCGCCAGAGGTGATGGGGCAGTTTCACTATACCCCTGATGCGCGGCACCTGAATTATGCGCTGGAGGACATGCCGCTCAAGGCTTTGCTTGCGCGGTTGCTGGCCGAAACGGACGTTGCGGCACCGTCCGCGATAGCGGGGCAGAGCCTCAATGCCCGCACCCATTTGCCCGCCTTTGTAGCAACGCACCCCATGCCGATCCTGCCGCCATCGGTGCCGCCACGCATGTGGATTTGCAATGCCGCCAAGGTTGCTACCCACAATGATGAGCTCGAAAACATCGCGGTATGCGCGGCTGGGCATCGGCGCTTCACGCTGTTTCCGCCCGAACAGATCGGTAATCTTTACCCCGGCCCGTTCGAGTTGACGCCCGGCGGCACACCCATTTCTATGGTCCATCTCGATGCACCCGATATGGAGCATTATCCGCGTTTTGCCGATGCGCTGGCCACCGCATTGGTCGCGGAGCTGGAACCGGGCGACGCGCTGTATGTGCCCTATCAATGGTTTCACCATGTCGCGGCGACAGGCCCCATCAACATCCTCGTCAATTATTGGTGGGATGATGCCCGTCAAGATCTGGGCTCGCCATGGGATGCGTTGATGCATGCGATGATTGCCATCCGCGAGCTTCCCGCCGATCGCCGCCGCGCATGGCGCGCCGCGTTCGACCATTATGCGTTCCTGATGTGCGGCGACGCGGGCGCGCATTTGCCCGCCGACGCGCGCGGGGTGCTGGGGGCGTTTAGCCCCGAAGATGTGGAACGGCTGCGCGCCGATTTGGTCGGCAACCTTACCGCAACCGACGGCAAGCGTTTTGGCCCGATGAAGTAAACCTATACCCTTATTGCCGCTGATAGACGCGAACATAGTCAATTTCGAACGTCACGGGGAAGATCGCGTCATCGACCGCACCGCCCAGATCGCCGCCGATAGCGAGGTTGAGGATCATGTAATTGGGGCGGTCAAACGGCCAGCCATCTGGCCCCTTGCCCGCGCGGTCGTAGCGGCCATATTCGCGGCCATCGAGCATGAAACGGATGCTGTCTGGCGTCCATTCGGCCTGATAATTGTGGAATGCGGTGCAGGCGTCGGGCACCGCGATATGGTTGCTTTGGCTAGGCAATGCGCGGGATCGGGTGGCGATGTTGTGGACGGTGCCGAATATGTCGCCGGGGTCGCTGCCCACCTGTTCCATGATGTCAATCTCTCCGTTTGCCGGCCATTCACCCGTGGTGCCCAGCATCCAGATGGCGGGCCAAGTCCCCGCGCCGCACGGCATTTTTGCACGCACATCCATATAGCCATAGGTCCATTCAACCCGCCCGCGCGTCACCAGCTTGCCCGAGCTGTAGCGCTGTCCACCAAAATCGGCGCGCGCGCTTAAATCCTCTGCCCGCGCGGTTAGCCGCAATATGCCGTTCGCTTGGGTCGCGTTGCCGCCGATCCCGCCATCATAATATTGCAATTCATTGTTGAACCATCCGGTGCGATTTTGCGCAATATCATAGGCCCAGTATCGCGCGTCGGGCGCGCCATCATGCGCAAACTCGTCATGCCACAGCATCGCATAGCCCGGCGGCACGGCAGCGCTGTGCGGCACATGCGGGGTGGCGCAGGCGACAAGCGCGGGCAGCGTCAGGATCGAGAACGAAGGCGCACGCATAGTTTCATTCCTCAAAATGGCCATTCCTTTGCTGACCTAAAATAGTCCAAAGTTGACACCAAGAACGGGGTTGTGATGGTGCGGTATTACACTAATACGGTTGACACGAAACAGGGGGTGAATCGATTTGTAAATCGCGATTTTGCGTAGTTTTTTGATTTCTCTCCGACTGTGGTGTCAACTTAATACACCTCCAGCATTCTCCCCTCGCTTCTTGTGCTCCGCACCAAGTGCGCAAGCACCTAGCCTCACCCGCCGCCATCGGGGCGCAGAAATGTGCGTGAGCGATAATATCAGCATGGCATAGATCGCACACTGTAGGAAAGGCCTGTGATAGGTGACTGTAACGTCTTACCTATGGCGCGCGCTTACTGCGCATCGCCGCGACTTTTTTGACAGCCGCGTCATTCATCAAACTATCATAGTCGGCCGAACCAACCGCGTGAATGGCAATCCGCCCCGCCGCATCATGGTGGACGCCCCAGCCATATTGTTTGGGTAATGGCGAAGCGCGCAGGCACGCCTGTGGCTTGGCGAAAAACGCGGCGCGGCCCTCGGCGGTGTCGGCGAGGCCGCTCTTGGCGGCATAGACCGCGAACAGCAAATCGTCGCTGGTCATGGCATAGGGGTTGGCAACCAGCAAAGCGTGCTGCCGCCCGGCGATGCTATCGGGCTTTGGCGGAACGATGCCGCCCGTCGCCGCGCTGTCCGGCGCGATGGTGATGAGGGTGGAGGCGGTGTTGGTGGTGTGGGTCATGGCTAACGCCCTAATCCACCACGCAGCCAACCCGCACAAGGACGCCGCTGGGGTCGCTCAGCGAAAACTCATAGGTCCCCCACGGCTTTTTATGCGGTGCGCCCGGTTCGATAATCAACTCACGAACCCGATCCGCAACGCCATCGACATCATCGACATAAAGGTAAAGGCCAAACGGATTATCCTCTATGTTTTTGGGCCAACCAGCGACTTTGGTCAAGTGCAGATACCAGCCGCGCCCATCGGCGAGGATGCGATAATCGCCATAATCGCTGACCACCGCAAATCCGAGCCGTTTGTAAAAAGCCTCGCTGGCATCCAAATTGCTGCTCGGAACGATAGCGGTGGCAGTATGGTCTTTGCTCATATCATGCTCCTTAGGCCAGTTACCTAATGCCTCAAACTCTCGGCGGCATGCTCTTCGCGGAATACTATCATGCCATCAAGCCGTTCTCCCCACCGGGCGCGATGGTAAAGGTGATTGAACGCGGCGGCAGGTGCCGCGCCAGCACGCCGCAAGTCGCCTTGATCGAGAAAGACCGCATTCGCCGCCGTGCCAGACATCGCAAGAGTCTCCAGCGAATCCGATGGGGCATCGGGCAACACACGCACAGTGCGGCCCCAACGCTGGTTCCCGGCTAGGGCGCTGAAACCAAGCGCAAAAACACGGTTGCCATAACGCCGATGGATATAGCTCCCGAAATTGCCAATCCCGGCGAAGTCCGGCAATTCATCGGCCCCGTTCGCGATATGCGCGGTCGCGGACCAGACGATAATCTTGGTGTCAGGTGCCATTCGCTGCTTTAGCCGCTGAAAATTGACATACATCTGGCGGTCGCGGTCTGCGATATAGTCTGCCCGCCGATTAGCAGGATCGGTTGCAAAGGCCATTTCAAGATTGGCCAGCATCAGGCGCCGTTCGTCGGCTTCCTGCCTGTTTCCGGGCGGCAGATTGCGCGCAATGGCGGCAAGGCATCGTGCCGCTTCCTGCTGTCGTTCGGGCGCAAGCCCGGTATATAAACGGTCACGCGCCAGCGATTTACAGGATTCGGCTTGAACAGGATCAAGTCCAGCGGTGAGCTCGTTTACAAACCCCTCATTGGAATAATCCTGATCCAGGCCACCAGTTTGAAAGTCGATCCCTCCCACCGTCAGTCGGCCATCATTCACCCCTTGGGCAAGGAAGGGTAGCAGCGCTTGAAACTCGCGATCGAACTTCCACAGGCCGCCGATTGCCGTGGCGATCATGCCCGGCGTGACAGGCGCGCCTTGGCGTCTTGCGCGTGCGATGGGCACAAACTCGTAGAAGCTGGCTTCAAAGAAGACAGCGCGATAGCCGCATCGGCGCACCAGTCGTTCAATCAACGCCACTTTGAAGGCGTCGGTATGACCGTCGCCATGCGACGCTTCACCCAGCATAGCGACCTGCCTGTTACATAGCTGAGAGGTGGCGGTCGCAAGCGCTGCTTCGTCATCCGGAGCGGCCGCTATCTGCCAAGCAATTGGCGCGTTTGGCGAGGCCCAGCTAGGATCGACATTCGCACCGAACAGCGCCAACAGCCCCAGACAAGCGAACAACCCTCTTAGCATCATGCGCCCCTCACTCCACCGTCACACTCTTCGCCATGGTACGCCGCTGATCGACTTCGTGGTCCACCATAGTCACGCCGCCAGATACCTTGGGATATCAAACGCTCCTTCACGCTTGCGGGCCTCGGCAATTTCCCACGCCGTTTGCATTTTGAGCAGCGTATCCATCCGCACCCCGAATGCCTTTTCGATGCGCAGCGCCATGTCGGGCGAGAGGCCGCCGTGGCAGTTGAGCAGGATCGACAGCGTTTGCCGCGTCACACCAAGGACGCGCGCCGCCGCCGACACGTTCAGGTCGTGCCCCGAAACAATTTCGCGGACGAACTCGCCAATATGGCTGGGGCTGTGCATCACTATCTCCATAGTCTTCATTAGTGATAATCCTCTAAATCAAGAATCGTAATTTCTTGGGAAGCATCATCGACCGCAAAGGTCAGCCGATAATTAGCCGTTACGTGAAAACTCCAGCGATCATCGCTTAATTGGTGGGCTTTCCAAAACGCCAGATTTCTGAACTCGTCACTATGTGTCATTCCCGTCAAAAAGGTCAGTTGTATCCTGATCTTGCCAACAACCCGCCTGTCGAGTTTCGACACATCCCCCTTCTCGACAAAGCGAGCGAGCCCCTTGTGACGGATCGAGACAATTTTCACGGGTGACAAATAATCATTTATGTGTTAAGTGTCAATAGGCATATTGCACTATGCCCTCACTCCACCGTGACCGACTTCGCCAGATTGCGCGGCTGGTCCACATCGGTGCCCTTGGCGCAGGCCACATGGTAGGCCAGCAATTGCACCGGCACAGCATAGACCAACGGCGCGATCAGCGGATGGACCGACGGCATTTCTATCGTCGCCATACAGCCCTCGCCGGCCTCAGCGATGCCCTCCGCATCACTTATCAAAACGACCTTGCCGCCGCGTGCGCGGACCTCCTGCATGTTGCTGACGGTTTTTTCGAACAGAGGCCCGCTGGGCGCGAGGACGATGACGGGCACCGCCTCGTCAATCAGCGCAATCGGCCCGTGTTTCATTTCGCCGCTCGCGTAGCCCTCGGCGTGGATATAGCTGATTTCCTTGAGCTTGAGCGCCCCTTCCAATGCCAGCGGATAATCGGGCCCACGCCCCAGATAGAGCACGTCGCGGGCGGGGGCGATCAAGTGGGCCATCGCAGCGATGTCATCATCATGCGCCAGCGCGGCGTTGATCGCGGCGGGGGCTTCGGTCAGATGCTTGACGACTTCGCGCTCCTCATCGCGGGTCATTTTGCCCTTGACGACCGCCAAATGCGCGGCGAGCGCGGCGAGGACTGCGAGTTGGCAGCTGAACGCCTTGGTGCTGGCGACGCCAATCTCCGGCCCGGCATGAGTGGGGAGCAAAAGGTCGGCTTCGCGCGCCATCGAACTGGTAGGAACGTTGACAACGACGGCAATTTTCTGCCCCGCCGATTTGGCGTGGCGCAGCGCAGCGAGCGTGTCCGCCGTTTCGCCCGACTGCGAGATGAAGAGGGCCAGCCCGCCCGCCTCCAGCACCGGATCGCGGTAGCGGAATTCGGACGCGAAATCGAGATCGACGGGGACGCGGGCGAACTGTTCAAACCAATATTTGGCGACCATCCCGGCATAATAGCTCGTGCCGCACGCGACGATGGTGACGCGGTTGATCGTGGACAGGTCAAAGTCCATCTGCGGCAGGGCAACCTGTTGTTCGAGTGGGCGGATGTAGGAGGATAGCGTCTGTGCGACCACGGTGGGCTGCTCGAAAATCTCTTTCTGCATGAAATGGCGGTAATTGCCCTTTTCGATGGTTGCCGCTGACACGCCCGATGTCGTCACTTCGCGGGTGACGGGGTTGTTGTCCTTGTCGAAAATATCGGCTCCCTCGCGGGTGATGACGACCCAGTCGCCCTCCTCAAGATAGGCGATCTGTTGCGTCAGCGGCGCGAGCGCGAGCGCGTCCGACCCGAGATAGGTTTCACCCTCGCCATAACCAACCACCAAGGGCGAACCGAGCCGTGCCCCGATCAACATATCGGGGTGCGAGCGAAAGGCGATGGCCAGCGCGAAAGCCCCGCGCAGTGTCGGCAGCACCGCCTTGACCGCGTCGGCGGGCGACAGGCCAGCCTCAACCTGTTCGCTCAGCAGATGCGCGACAACCTCTGTATCTGTCTCGCTCTCAAACGTCCGGCCACGCGCGATCAGGCCATCGCGCAACGTTTTGAAATTCTCGATAATGCCATTGTGGACGAGCGCTACTTCGCCCGTCGCGTGCGGATGCGCGTTGCTCGTCGTTGGCGCACCGTGCGTCGCCCAGCGGGTGTGCGCGATGCCGATAGTGCCGGGCGCGGGGTTGCCGACAAGTTCGGTGACGAGGTTCGCCAGCTTGCCCTGTGCGCGGCGGCGCACCAGCTGCCCGCCATCGATGGTGCACACACCCGCGCTGTCATAACCGCGATATTCCATGCGACGGAGCCCATCAACCAAGCGGTCCGCGACGGGGGATTTGCCAACAATTCCAATAATTCCGCACATGGCTCTAAGCTTTCGTCTCGATGGTATAGGGAACGCGAATCCCCGGCATCTCTGCCGGAAAATCCTTTGTATTTCGTGTAATAAGGATTGCGCCGTTCACCTGCGCGGTGGCAAGAATATAGGCATCAAGCAATTTGATTCGCATGCGATAACGGATGTCCGCCGCCGCTAACGCAATGCGCGAATCAATTTCGACAACCTCAAATGGAGCAATCAGTTGCTGCACAACATCGCGGTTTTCCAGCGGCTCTCCCGCCAGCACTTCGGTCCAGACAATCCGGCTGATCCGATGGCCCGAATATCGCGACAATTCAGCTTTCGCCTGCGGGCGTCGCTTGAGCCAGTCAATGACTATGTTGGAATCGAAAAACGGGTCTGACACAGATCAGAGGTCTTCATAGGGCGTGCGGTCTTCACGGATTGCAAGTTGATATTCCAGACCGTCCTTGATGTCTTCACGGTCAGCCCAATAGCCATAGCCGCGCTCGATCCAGTCATTGCTATTATTCTGCACTAGGTAAAGCTTCACCGCCTCACGAATAGCCGATGCGCGCGAGCGTTTAGCTTTTGATGCCAAAGCATCGAGTTTTTCGATGTCTTCATCGGGGATATCGACCAGCGTTCTCATGGGTTGCCTTCCAGTTCCGCGTGATACCAGCGGACGATCATGCTCAAAACATCATCGCGCGACTTGCCCTGCTCAGCGGCAAGTTGGTCAAGCCATTTGACGTCTTCGTCGGGGATGTCAGCAAGGATGCGCGCCATAATGATATATAGATATCATATCATGATATCATGTCAAGGGTTTTGAAGTGCGCGAATGTCCATGTTGGATTTTCCTATATTGCATGGCTCGCAAAGAGTTTGGAGATTTTCCTCCAACGTTTCTCCGCCAAGATCCCAAGCCAAAATGTGGTCAACATGGAGAATGGTGTCCGAATTTTTAGCTGGGCTGGCACCGCACATTTTGCAGATACAATAGTCGCGAATAAGGATTTTAGCCCGTAACCGCCAATTTATGTCCCTCTTCGTCCTGCGACTGGCGCTCGGTCGAACATTGCTTGGCACGTCAGATTTAGAACTCGAAGTATCGTCGGTTGATGTGTCCGAAATGTAGTCGGAGAACGCTATTAACGCCCTGTTCCAGGAACCAAAGCGCTTCTCGTATGTCCCTGTAGAAAATTGTGAACCGGTATTTTTGTCAGAAATCTCTCGGCCAAAAGGTTGTCGGCCCAAGTGAGACCAGACATCGGCCAGATTTTCAAAAAGCTCTTCGTTTGTAAGATCCTGTCGATGACCGATATCGAGACCGGCTAAATCCAAGGCGAGATTCCATTTTTTGAACCGGCGAATTACCGTCGTTGCGCCAAATTGACCCCGTTCGTCGTATTGTAGTCGCGTCAATGACAGAGTCCCGACTTCCTTAGCTACTTGGCGGATGTCCTCCAGTATCTCCTCATCCCTAATGTCTCGCCGGATCAGCTTAATCTGGAACGCCCCACCTGACATTTGCGCCTACTTCCCCGCCTTCTTCGCCTTCATCGCCGCATGAAACCGCGCGGCCCTCACCCACATATCCACCCCATCTCCCCCCGTAACGCCTCAATTCGTCCGTGGAAACTCTCCACCATTGCGGAGAGCATTGCCTCCGGCCTGATCCGCGCCATATCCAGCCTATGCCCTGCCCGTTCACCAAGCAGGAAGAGGAAGGTTAGTTGGGTGCGGCCATTGCCGTCACGAAAAGGGTGGATGGCGTTAAGGTCTGAGAGAAACTGGGTTGAGGCCGCAATGAACTCTGTGCGGGTTCCGCCACCCGCCAACGGACCGACCGCCAGCGCAGTTAACAGCAACGCCATCTGATCTGCGATATATTCTGGATAGCAGAACATATCTCCGCCCTTGGCCGTTCGCACAGTGCGATATTCGCCTGCCCAATCGTAAACCTCGCCAAACAGGTGCCGATGAATCGCACAATAATGAGCGGAATCAAACAACCCGGCAGGCAAGCCATCGTCGCCCTTCGCGCTTGCCGATTCATGCTCGAAGGCCTCTAATTCGGCATAGTCGCGTAAATCCAGATTGTTCTTGAGAACGGAAGTTCCGGGGTAGCAATAAGGATCGTCAAAGCTGTCGTACGGCGAACCAAGGCTCATCTGACAGCGGCGCGATAGGCCTTGGCGATTAAGGCTTGTCGTTCCGCAGAGGTCAAGCCCAACCGGTCAGCTTCTGCCTGCCGTTTCCGGGCCGCATTCGACAAGGTCAGGCCTTCGACAGCGCTGATCGCCGCCATTGCCGTTCGACCGAGAACAAGAGCCCGTTTACTCATATTCATTTTATGCCACAATAACCCGAAATCCGCAAGTTACGTCACTTCCCCGCCGCCTTCTTCGCCCCCATCACCGCGCGAAACCGTGCGGCCCAGCCGAGTTTGGCCTGTTGCGGTGGGCGGACGAGCGCGAGCGCGTCTGGTTCCACGTCAGCGGTGATAGTGCTGCCCGCGCCGACAATCGCGCCCGCGCCGATGGTGACGGGGGCAACCAGCGCAGTATTAGACCCGATAAACGCCCCCTCGCCAATCACCGTCTGATATTTGAAATAGCCGTCATAATTGCAGGTGATTGTGCCCGCGCCAATGTTCGCGCCCGCGCCGACATATGCGTCGCCAATATAGCTCAAATGGTTGGCCTTAGCGCCTTTGCCGAGATGCGCTTTCTTGGTTTCGACGAAATTGCCGATCTTGGCTTTTTCCTCCAGCACGGTGCCGGGGCGGAGCCGCGCAAAGGGGCCGACCTCGCAGTGTGCGCCGATGCTCGCGCCCTCGATATGGCTGAACGCGTGGATGGTTGCACCGCTGGCGATACTCACGCCGGGACCGAACCACACATTGGGTTCGACCGTCACGTCGCGGGCGATGGCGGTGTCGTGGCTGAACCACACGGTTTCGGGCGCGATCAGCGTGACGCCATCGGCCATCGCGGCGGTGCGGCGCTTTGCCTGCCACACCCCCTCTAGGCCTGCGAGTTCGGCGCGAGAGTTGACGCCGGCAACCTCGCTCGCATCCTCCACCTCTATCACCGCAGAGGATTGGCCGGGCAGCATGACGATGTCGGGCAAATAATATTCGCCCGCCGCATTGTCGTTGCCGATGCTGTCGAGCAGCACGAACAGGTCGGATGCGCGCGCCGCCATCAGGCCGGAGTTGCACAGGGGGGCCGCGCGTTCGGCCTCGTCTGCGTCCTTATATTCGACCATTTTGACGATGGCGCCGTCGTTTCCAGCGAGTATTCGTCCATAGGCGCCCGCATCATCGGGGCGGAACCCCAGCACGACGCAGCGTGGTTCGATGCCAAAGTTCAGCCGATCAACCATGCGCTGAAGCGTGGCGGCGCTGACCAGCGGGACATCGCCATAAAGGATGAGCACATCGCCCGCGAAACCGCCAAGCGCATCTTTCGCCTGTGCCACCGCGTGCCCGGTGCCGAGCTGTTCGCGTTGCCATGCTATGCTGACATCGCGCCCGGCGACGCTCGCCTCGACCTGCTCACCGCCCGCGCCGACAACCACTACCGTCCGCTCCACGCCCAGCGCCGCCACACTGTCGAGCAAATGATGCAGCATCGGTTTGCCCGCAATCGGGTGCAGCACCTTGTGCAGGACAGATTTCATCCGCGTGCCCTGTCCAGCGGCGAGGATGATGGCGGCGAGCGGTCTGTTATGTTTCGTGGTCATGTGATGCGCTTTGCCATCAATTCCTTGCCAATTCCACTAACGCGCACGCCATTTGGTCCATAAATGCTTTGCCAGCATGAACGGCGGCATTCGCAGCATGTGCGAGCGGATATAGAAGACGAGGCGGATGAAGGGCCGCGTCTCTCGCCCCCAGTCATCACGCGCCAATATCCGCGCGACGAACACTGCGTCGCCCCGCTCATGGCTAATGGTGCGGGCCACCCAATCGCTGGGAATGTCGCACCCGTAAATATCGTGCGCCAATCGCGCCGCACGGTGCACCGCCGACCATAAGCCATGGCGCTGCGCTTGCAGGGTCAGCGCGAGCCAGAAGCCCGTGTCGCGCGACGCAAAATCACTGAGCAAGAAGTGCATGTCCCACAGGTTGCGCAATCCCCCCGCCAAATCTCCATCGGCAAACATATGCGCGGCGCTATGGATGACCATGTCGGTGGGGGAGAGGATTGCAAGCCCATTTCCCAGCACCACTGCGTCCACCAACATCGATGTGGCGTCCGGCGTCACCCGCGCGGTCAGCGGCAATATGGTGTGGTGAACATCGATCATTCTGTCGCGGGTCGAATGGATGAGCGGCGGCAATTCGTGCATATATTGGCGGTAATAGGCTTGGTCATAGGGGTCGTCCTTGACCCATTCCCAGCCCGCATCGCGCAACGCCGCCTCCACCGCATCGAGCCTGTCGCGCGACACCAATATGTCGAGGTCACCAATCTGCCGCCCCGCTGCACATGACAGCCCAGCCGCAGCATAGGCCGTGCCCTTGAGCAGCACAAAGCGCAGACCAAGCGGGAGAGGTTTTTCTGTCGACCGCGATTTTCGAGTCGTCGAATGAGTCCATTCGACTGCAAATCGCTCTAGCGCGCGGGCACACATTTCCGCTTCCCACAGCGCCTGCACCTGCGCCTGATCGGCGGCAATGCGCGCAGCACCCAGCAGCGCCATGACTTCGGGCGGTAGCGGCTGTTCGGCTACTCGGGTAGCGAGCGTGCCGAGCAACACTTCGGCGCGGGCGACAGAGATCAACGCACTCCATTGGTCGCTATCGAGCGCGGCGACGCTGGCAGGATTGCGTAACGCGGCGACGAGATGCGCCATCGCGGTCATGCTTCCAGCTCCGCCCATAAGGCCTCGACTGCCGCCACGCCCTGATCGCTGCTGGCATAGCCGATGGCGACGGCGGGGACATCGCGCACCAACCGCGTAAGTGCAGCAAAACCCGGTTCGCCCAGCGCGACATAGTTGGTTGAGCTGTCGGTCAAGCGCATGAAGGCTTCGCTCGGCGGCACGGGACGCAGACCCGCCTCGCCGCCAAAGGTCGGGAACAACAACAATGCAGGCGTGGCCCTCTCATCCATCCGTGCGATGGCGTCGGCGCGCGGCACCAAGTGTCTGATTATCCCCTTTGGCGTGCCCGTTATGATAGGGCCAAGGCGTTCGGGCGGAACACATGCGACCATCGCGGCTATCGACTCATTTTTCAGACTGATGAGGCGCGGAAAGGGCGACAATTGCTCGTCATCAAGGCCGAGCATCGCAAACTCGTCCCCCAGCAACCGCCAGTCGCCTTCGCCCAACATGGCGGCCAAAGTCGATTTGCCCGAACCCGATGCACCGACCATGATGATAGCGCGGCCATCACGCTCTACCGCGCTGGCGTGGAGCAACAGATGTTGCCGCCAGCCAAGCGCGACTTGCAGGTTCATCGCCATTTCCGCCGCGAGCAGCCCTTGGGACAGCGGCAGCGGCAGTGCGTCGGGAATGGTGTAATCGCCGCCGATGTGCACCGCAGGGCGGACCCAGCGCCGCCATGGGCGCGCCGCCTCTATCCGCGCCGTCGCGGTGGCCGCGCATCCTTCCAGCGTTGGGTAGTCGGCGTAGAGGCGCTTGAGGTCGGCAATCGGCCCTGCCCAGTCGGACGCAACACGAAATCCCACGGGGCCAACGCGGAAGTGATGCCTATGGCTCATGCGCGCTCGACCAGCCCAAGTGCGGCCAGTTCGTTCAAACATTCGGCTATGCGCGCGTGCAAATCGCCGCTGTCGGCTATGTCGAATGTGGCGGAAAGCCTATCAGCGATTGCCTGTGCGTTTGCACCGCTATCGCGTAGCGCCGCCAAAATCTCCGGCAAAGGCTGGGCGAGTATATGCGTTTGTCCCGAAGCGCGATCATAAACTGCCGTCAGCGTATCGAGCGTGAAGATGGAGAGCCTGTCGGCGTGCGGCGCCAGCCATAACGGGGGGGTGGCTGGCATGGAGCGCCTTAACGCGGTACTTGGATCGATGCGTAACAGGTGAACCCGCTCTGCCCCGCACGCAAGCGGCGGATATAATTCATATAGGCGCTGCCCTGTTCGGCGGTCGTTCCGGGCAGCGAACGCCCTTGCAACGCTTGACGCACTTCTTCGCCCGTGAACGGACGGCCGGCACCGGGGAATGCCCCTTGTGTTCCAGCCGGAACCAAGGTGCCGTCAAGCGCGATATATTGGCCGCCGTAAACGGGTTCAGGCACAGGAATCTCGCAATTAAACACCGACGCCGCTGTTTGCGCAAAGGCGGGGCGCACCGTCACCGCCGCCGCAACCCCCGCCGCACCGACCATCAACACACCGCGCCGCGCCGCATTGTGGCTAGAACCATCCTGTGATTCCTCTGGTGTTGGCTGGCTGTCGTCGCTCATTGATTTTTCCCGAATAGTGGCACCTCCACCCTAGAATCGCGCATTTCAGCAGTTTTGGCAAGCATGCTAACCATCATATTTGTTCCAAAGCGCAGGCGTGCTAGATGCGCCGTGATGCCACCGTCCTTCACCTCGTTCCTTGCCGCCGCTATAATGCTGTTTTGCGGTGCTCTGGCCGCGTGGATGCTGGGCACTTCGACAGCCGGAATCGCGGTTTTTCTGGCCAGCGGAGTTGGCGCTGTACTTGGCGCTACGCTGGGCCGACCAGACAGCCGCAAAGCGGAGCCAATCGCAAAAAATATGCCCGTTTTACAAGGACTTCCGTTGCACCTCCACCCCGGCTTTTACGACCTGTTTGACGCGCTGCCATCCCCATTCATGACAGTCAATGTCATGAATATTGTCGCCGCCAACCGCGCCGCGAAAGAGCTGCTCGGTTCCTTTATCGTCGGCGCCGATGTTCGCGCTGCCATCCGCCACCCGGCGGCCGCCGACCGCCTCGACAATCCAGGGGCGCATATGAGCGCAGAGGCGATCGACCTGACCGGCATCGGCCATCCGGGAGAGCGATGGGAAATGCAGACCATGCCGATGGCAGACGGCAGCGTGCTCGTGGCGCTCGCCAACCAGACGAGCCGCGACGCGGTGGAGCGGATGCGCGCCGATTTTGTCGCCAATGCCAGCCACGAACTGCGCACGCCGCTCGCCGCCATCATCGGTTATGTCGAGACATTGCGCGATGCGGATGCGGGCGATGATGCCGCACTCCGCCAACGTTTCCTGTCGATCGTCGATGTCGAAGCGCGTCGGATGCTGCAACTGATCGCCGATTTGATGTCGATTTCGCGCATCGAGGCAAGCAAGGGCGACGGCCCGAGCGAAGAGATTGATCTGGCGCAGTGCGCGCGCATCGTCATCGACGAGCTGGTCGCGGGCGGCGATCCGCGCGCCAAAGCGGTCACGCTGTCGGCGAGCAGCGCCATGGTTCGCGGTGATCGCGCGCAATTATCGCAAATGACCCACAATCTCATTTCCAATGCGATGAAATATGGCCGCAACGGAACACCGATTATGGTCACAATATCCGCCGCCAATGCCATGGCCGAACTGACAGTCGCCGATCAGGGTGATGGCATATCGAGCGAACATCTGCCGCGACTGACCGAGCGATTTTACCGTGTCGATAGCGCACGCAGCCGAGCATTGGGCGGGACTGGCCTTGGCCTCGCTATCGTCAAACATGTTGTCAATCGCCACCGTGGGCGGCTCGACATCGACAGCGTGGTCGGCAAAGGAACGACGGTGCGGGTTAGGTTGCCGCTGGCGAATCCCTAGAAAACCGCGCCCGCAGCGACTGTCATCAAACTGTCACCAAAATGTAAGAAATGGGGCAGCAGGGCCGAATCGGCCAACCATCATGACAGCATCATGATGAGAGCATGAGGGATAGTGATATGATGATCGTCAAGAGTTTCACCAAGGCCGCGCTGCTGGCGCTTCCGCTCCTCGCGCTCAGCGCATGCGGTGACCAGGCTGGCACTGCATCGGGCGCGCGCGATTATGTTTCCGCCGTCGGATCATCGACCGTTTATCCCTTTGCGACAATCGCTGCCGAGCAGTTTCAGGCGGCCAATGCAGGGATGAAAGCGCCCAACATCGAATCGACCGGAACCGGCGGCGGGATCGAGCGTTTTTGCGCAGGTGTCGGCGCGGGCACGCCCGACATCGCCAACGCATCGCGCCGGATGAAGGCAAGCGAATTTGAAACATGCCGTAGCCACGGCGTCACCGACATTGTCGAGATCCAGATCGGCATCGACGGCCTCGCGCTGGGTCAATCAAACACGGGCCCGCAAATGGCGTTGACCCAGGCCGATATATACGCCGCGCTCGCCGCCAATCCCTTTGGCCAGCCCAATAGCGCGCACACTTGGCACGACGTCAATCCGGCGCTGCCCGATGTGGCGATTTCGGTTTATGGCCCGCCGTCAACATCGGGCACTTATGATGCGTTCAAGGAGCTGATATTGGGCAAAGGCTGTTTGACCAACCCCGCAATGGCGGCGCTGAAAGAGAGCAACAAGGACCAGTTCGAAGCGACCTGCCACACATTGCGCGGTGCCCCCGAATATGTCGAACAGGGCGAGAATGACAACCTCATCATCCAGAAACTGGTGCGTAACCCGACCAGCCTTGGTATCTTTGGCTATTCCTATCTCGACGCCAACCGTGCCCAGATCCGCGACGTGCCGATCAATGGTATCACCGCGACGGTGGCGACGGTGGCCGATGGCAGCTATCCCGGATCGCGGCCGCTGTTCATCTATGTCAAGCGCGCGCATATCGGTGTCATCCCGGGATTGCAGCAATATGTGCAGGCGTTCCTGACCGCTGCTGCCGCTGGTGGGCCACTCAGCGAACATGGCCTCATCCCGCTGGGATCCGACCTTTATGCGACCTCACTGCGCGCGGGAACCGACTTGCCATTGTTGACCGCAGCGCAATTGCATTAAGGCGAACGGGAGGGGCGTAAAGGGCCGTGTCATCTGGCGCGATCATGATGTTGGTGCTGGGCCTCGCGCTAGTCGCGTGGCTGACGGGGCGTGCCAAGGCGATGCGCCTGACCACCGACACCGACACCCGCCCACATTCGCGCCCCCAATATCATGGTTGGTATGTCGCGCTGTGGGCCGCGCTGCCTGCGCTTGGCTTTCTGGCGCTATGGGCCGCCATTTCCCCCGGTCTGGTCACGGGCGCTGTGCTGTCCGATCCGGCGGCAAGCGCGCTGCCAGCCGACGCCTTCATCCGCTCCGCCATATTGGGCGAAGCGCGCGGGCTGGCGAGCGGCACGATTGGTCAAGGATTTAACCCCGCGTCGGCGGCGCTGGTCGAGCCCTATCGCGCCGCGATGGCGCGGTTTTCAAGCATCGGTATCATCCTGACATTGCTGCTAACCTTTGCTGGCGGAGCGTTCGGATATACAAAGGTGAGCCACCATTTCCGTGCACGCACCCGCGTCGAGCGCGTGGTCATGCTGGTGCTGATGGCGGCGTCGCTAGCCGCGATATTGACGACTTTTGGCATTGTGTTCAGCCTGTTATTTGAATCGCTGCGCTTTTTTGGCAAAGTGCCGCTGGTCGAGTTTCTGTTTGGCACAACATGGGCGCCGCAGTCCGGCGATGTTAGGCCCGACACATTCGGTGCCATCCCGCTGTTCTGGGGAACCATCGTCATCGGCGCGGTGATCGCGATGATTGTCGCGATTCCGCTGGGGCTGATGACCGCAATATACCTGACGCAATATGCGCACGAGCGCGTCCGCCGTTGGCTCAAGCCGACTATCGAAATCCTCGCCGGCGTGCCCACCGTAGTTTATGGCTATTTCGCCGCACTGACCATCGGCCCCGCGCTGCGCGATGCGGCGGTGGCGCTCGGCATCGGCGGCGCTAGTTCGGATTCGGCGCTGTCGGCGGGCATCGTCATGGGGATCATGATCATTCCTCTCGTCTCCTCGATGGCCGATGACAGCATCACGGCGGTGCCGCGCGCGATGCGCGACGGCAGCCTAGCGCTGGGCGCGACACCATCCGAAACCATCCGCCAGGTGCTGATCCCCGCAGCGCTGCCCGGCGTGATGGGCGGGGTGCTCCTAGCCGTCAGCCGCGCGATCGGCGAGACGATGATTGTGGTCATGGCGGCGGGGCAATCGGCAAACATGACGGGCAATGTCTTTGCCAGCATCACCACGGTGACGGTGCAGATCGTCAAGCTGATGACCGGCGATCAGGAGTTTGAAAGCGCCAAGACGCTCGCGGCCTTCGCGCTCGGCCTCATATTGTTCATCGTCACCTTGCTGCTCAACATCGTCGCGCTGCGCATCGTCAAACGCTATCGGGAAAGCTATGAATAGCCCCGCACCCCCCACATCGAAATGGGCGGGCGATGCGATGCAGGCGCGGCTGCGCCGTCGCTACGCCGCCGAACGTCGATTTCGCTGGTTCGGATTTGGCGCAGTGGCGCTGTCGGTCGGATTCCTGCTGTTCCTGCTGGTCAACATGGCGGCGGCGGGCCTGAGCGGGTTCAGCCAGACACGCATCGCGGTTCCGGTTGATTTTCGCGGGAGCGGCCTGTCGATCAATTTGGACCGGATGACGCGCGAACAGGCGCAAAGCACGCTGGCCCAGCAAGGGTTGCCCGACCTGCTGACCCTATCGGCCACGGCTGCTTTTGGGCCAGAAGGCGAGCACTATCTGGGGGCCGCCGCTGGGGCCGTAGCGCGCGATGCGATTCTGGGCGATCCGTCGATGCTGTCGCGTCAGGTCATAATCGACCTGCCCGCCGCATCCGCCATCGACGTGGCGGCTAAGGGCGCGGGCGATGCAGTATCCGAAGCGGCCGTCGCGCGGTTAGACGCGCAGGGTAAATTGTCGAGCGGATTTGATACGCTGTTCCTGTCGGGTGCCGACGCGACCGACCCGACGCTGGCCGGAGTATGGGGCGCGCTGAAAGGATCGTTGCTGACGATGCTGGTGACGATGCTGTTCGCCTTTCCTATCGGCACTTTCACCGCCGTTTATTTGGAAGAATATGCGCCCAAAAACCGCCTGACCGACATCATCGAAGTGTCGATTAACAATCTGGCCGCCGTGCCGTCGATCATCTTTGGCCTGCTCGCGCTGGCGCTGTTCATCAACATGTTCGGCCTGTGCGGCGGCAGTCCACTGGTCGGCGGGATGACGCTGGCGCTGATGACAATGCCGGTGATTGTCATCGCCGCGCGCAACGCCATTAAAGCGGTGCCACCGTCGATCCGCGATGCCGCACTGGCGGTCGGCGCATCAAAGGTGCAGGTGGTGTTCCACCATGTCCTCCCCCTCGCTTTGCCCGGCATATTGACGGGCGCGATCATCGGTATGGCGCGCGCGCTGGGCGAAACCGCGCCGCTGTTGCTCATCGGAATGCGTGCCTTTGTCGGTGATGCACCCGCCGGACTGTGCGACCGCGCAACCGTTTTGCCGATGCAGATTTTCCTATGGTCGGACGAGGTGGACAAAGGCTTTGTCGAGAATACATCGGCGGCGATCATCGTGCTGTTGATCGTGCTATTGTCGATGAACGCCATCGCCATAACCCTGCGTAACAAGTTTGAACAAAGGTGGTAATTAGAGTGAGCGAGCCCGCCCCAACCCCAAAAATGCCAATTCCCAAGATGCCAATTCCCAAGATGACAGCGCGCGACGTCAACGTCTATTATGGCGACAAACAGGCGATTGACGGCGTCTCGATTGACGTGTTCCGCGACGATGTGACCGCGCTCATCGGCCCATCGGGTTGCGGCAAATCAACCTTTCTGCGCACGCTCAACCGGATGAACGATACCGTTCCCGGTGCGCGGGTGACGGGCGACATCCGCCTCGATGCCGACGATATTTATGCGCCCCAAATGGACGTGGTGCAGCTGCGCGCGCGCGTCGGCATGGTGTTTCAAAAGCCCAATCCCTTTCCCAAGTCGATTTACGATAATGTCGCATACGGCCCGCGCATCCACGGCCTGGCCCCGGCCAAGGCCGATATGGACGGCGTGGTGGAAAAGGCGCTGACCCGCGCCGGGCTGTGGGCCGAGGTCAAGGACCGCTTAAGCGACAGCGGCACCGCTTTGTCGGGCGGGCAGCAACAGCGGCTATGCATTGCGCGCGCCATCGCGGTTGGCCCCGAAGTGGTGTTGATGGACGAGCCTTGTTCGGCGCTGGATCCCATCGCCACCGCGAAAATCGAAGAGTTGATCCACGAACTGCGCGGGCGTTTTGCCATCGTCATCGTCACCCATAATATGCAGCAGGCGGCGCGTGTGTCACAGCGCACCGCCTTTTTCCATATGGGCAAAGTGGTCGAATATGGCGCGACCAGCGACATTTTCACCAACCCGCGTGAAGACCGCACCAAAGATTATATCACCGGCCGTTACGGCTAAACAGACCACAAGGCGCACGATCATGAACGACCATATAGTCAAAGCCTTTGATGACGATCTCAACCGCCTGCGCGGGCTTGTGTCCGAAATGGGCAGCCGCGCTGCCATCGCCATCGAACAGGCGATCCGCGCACTCGGGCAGCGCGACCTAGAGGCGGCAAAACATATCGTTGCCGATGACAAGCGCATCGACGATCTGGAGATGGAAGTCGAGAAACTGGTCGTCACCACCATCGCGCTGCGGGCACCGATGGCCGACGATCTGCGGGCGATGATTGCCGCGCTGAAAATCGCGGCGGTGCTGGAGCGCGTTGGCGACTATGCCAAAAGCATCGCCAAGCGCGTGCCGATATTGGCCGAAGCCCGCACGATAGAGGCGATACCGCTGTTGACGTCGATGTCCGAGATTGTCTGCGAGATGCTGCGCGACGTGCTGTCTGCCTATGCGGCGCGCGATGCCACGCTGGCGGAGGAAGTGACGCAGCGCGACAAGGCGGTCGATGATTTCTATAACGCCATATTCCGTGCGTCGATCACTTACATGATGGAAAACCCCCGCAGCATCAGCGAGTCCGCACATTTGCTGTTTATCGCCAAAAACCTCGAACGCGCAGGCGACCATGCCACCAACGTCGCGGAGATGGTTTATTACACCGCGACCGGACAGCATATGGCCGAGCGCGAAAAGGGCGTGGACATCACCGCGCCGGGCAAGGCGTAATCCGATGGCCCAGCCCGACATGCTGTTGGTCGAGGACGACGCCGCGCTGGCCGAGCTCGTCACCTGGCATTTCACCCGCGAAGGCTATAGCGTCCGTCAAACCGGCAATGGCGAAGAGGCGATGGTGATGGTCCGCGAACGCTTGCCCGACATCGTCCTGCTCGACTGGATGGTCGAAGGGCTGTCGGGAATCGAAATATGCCGCCAGCTGCGCCGTGCAGCCGCCACCGCCAATGTGCCGATCATCATGCTGACCGCGCGCGGCGAGGAGGAAGACCGCGTGCGCGGCCTGCAAACCGGGGCCGATGATTATGTCACCAAACCGTTCAGCCCCCGCGAACTGGTGGCGCGGGTCGCCGCTGTGCTGCGCCGCGTGCGCCCGGCATTGGCGGGGGCGGCCATCACCTATGCCGACATTGAAATGGACATCGTTGGCCACAAGGTGAAACGCGCTGGTAAAAATGTTGCGCTCGGGCCCACCGAATATCGCCTGCTGCGCCATTTTCTGGAACATCCGGGCCGCGTATTTTCGCGCGAGCACCTGCTCGACAGCGTATGGGGCCATGACAGCGACAATGAACTGCGCACCGTCGATGTCCACATCCGCCGGTTGCGCAAGGCGATCAACGACGGCGGCGGAGGCGATGAGCTGCCCGACATCATCCGCACCGTGCGTTCGGCAGGCTATTCGCTCGATATGGATCTGGCGGGTTAGAAATCCACCTGTGCGCGCAGCGCCACCGCATCGGCGCTGTAATCACGCTCGCTCCCCGCCGCGATGCGTGCGTCGCTAAGGCTGATGTGGCCATAGCTGGCGATAACACGGACATAGGGCGTCGCGATCCACGTCAACGACCCCAAATAGCTTGTCTGCCCACCGCCGATGATGCCGGCCGACGCATCGTTCAAATCCACCCAGTCATAGCGCAGGTTAAGCTCCACCGCGCCCATGCCGCCCCCATTCTGGCCACCACTGCCGACAGCATGGCGCGGGCTGACCCGGTCGAACGCCCCCTTGCGGTAATTGCGGCTGTCGTCGGTCAAGAACATCCCGATCTCGGCATAGCCACCACCAAATGTCGGGTCGATAAGGGCGGGTCGGCGCGCCTGCATCCACGCCAGTTCCCCCGCCGCGTGAAAGCGCCCGCGAATGGCGGCAAACTCGACTCCGTAATTATTCTCACCCGACGCGGCAAAGGCCAATGTATCGACGAGCCGCGTATCGGTGCCGTGGAAAAAGGGGCGGGTGCGGTACCGCGCGGTGGCGGTCGCATCGCCCAAATCACGGCTATGCGCAGACGCGGCAAGGTGCAGTTGCGTGGCGCCTAGGCGCGGCGCAAACACGATGCGGCCATTGATGCTCCAGCTATTATTAGCGGCATTGGTCAGCGCCGACACATCGTCGGCGAACACCCCACCCTGAACGATGAATGGCCCGTGCGTCCATGCTCCCGACACCCCGAGACGCCGTTCAAAACCGAACGCCTGGGTAAAGGCCGCGCGCTCGTTAAAGCTGGTGAATAAATCGCTGGTCGCCTCGTCGAGCGACAAGGGTGGTTTTTGATGCCCCGCCGTCACCTGTATCGCACCGTTGGTATAAGTGAGATAGGCATCGGTCAGCGTCAGCGCATTGTCGGCCAAATCTGCTTCGAAGCGATAGGCAAAACCGCCGGGGATGGTGCCATCAACCCCAACCTGCATCCGGCGAACTTCGGTGGCATAGCCAAGTCCACGGTCGCCAATCGCATCGGGGGCATCAACCCCGCCAACATCAATCTGTAATCGCCCGCGCGGTTTGAAGCTCCACCCGCCAGCGGAACGCAGTTCGGGCGCGCCGCGCCATGCGATCTCGGTTGCCGGAGCAACCGGCGGTGTGGGCGCAGGCGCTGCTACTGCAACAGGAGCGGGGCTAGCCGCGTCGAGCCGTGCTTCCAGCGCCGTCACTTGCGCCCGCAGCGCCGCCACCTGCGCACGCAAAACCGCCGCTTCCTGATCAGAAATCGGCTGTGCAGCGACTTGGGCAGCGACCGGGGCAGCGGCGAGGCCCAGTGCGGAAACAGTGCATAGGAGCCAAGACTTGACCATCATTCTTCTCCGGTTGTGACATAATCGTTGCGTCACCATGACATTCTCATTGCTCTTTTGCGTCTTTAATGTTGCAACTTGATGACAAGAGCCGAACTTTTGAATCTACACCCTTGTCAGCAACGGTGAAGCGCGTAAGGGAAGGCGCATATTCCGCCGCCTGCGCGGTCCACTGTTATGGGAGCCTGTCATGACCATCAATTTCACCGATCGCGTTGCCATTGTCACGGGCGCAGGCGGCGGCATTGGCCGCGCTTATGCGCTTGAACTGGCTCGGCGCGGGGCCAAGGTCGTGGTCAATGACCTTGGCGGGGCGCGCGACGGCACTGGACACAGCGATGCGGCGCTCAAAGTGGTCGAAGAAATCACAGCGGCTGGCGGCACCGCAATGTCGAACGGCGGCAGCGTCACCGAATATGACCAAATGGCCGAAATGGTCGCCAAGGCCAAAGAAGCATGGGGCCGCATCGACATCCTGATCAACAATGCCGGCATTTTGCGTGACAAGAGCTTCACCAAGATGGAGCCTGCCGATTTTGAACTGGTGGTCAAAGTCCACCTGATCGGCAGCGCCTTTGCGACCAAGGCGGTGTGGGACACAATGCGCGAGCAAAATTACGGACGCATCCTTATGACTGCGTCGTCAACCGGACTGTACGGCAATTTCGGACAGGCCAATTATGGCGCGGCCAAGCTGGGCTTGGTCGGCCTGACCAAAACGCTGGCGATTGAGGGCGCTAAAAATAATATCCGCGTCAACAATATCGCCCCCGTCGCCGCAACGCGGATGACCGAGGATATTTTCCCCGAAGCCGCGTTCGCTATGTTCTCTCCTGAGCTTGTCGTGCCGGCATCGCTCTATCTCGTCAGCGAAGATGCGCCGACCAATATGACGCTGGGTGCGGGCGCGGGCGCGGTTCATGCCGCCAACGTCACCATGACCCACGGCGTCAAGCTGGGCGAGGATGAGCGTACCCCCGAAGGCGTTGCCAAACGCATCGCCGAAATCACCGACCGCACTGGAGAAAGCGTGCCGCAAACCGGCGCGGAACAGTCGATGGCGATCATGGGCTTGTTGCAGAACGGCTAAGCGCAAAATCGCTTCACACATCGGCGGAAAATGCTTTAGGGACGGCGGATGAGCGAAACACCCGCCGCGCCAGCGCCCTCCCCTGAGCCGTCAACAACTCCCGCAGTCGCGCAGCGCCGCCTCGCCAGCCTTGGCATGGTGTGGCATTATGCGAAGGCATATCCGTGGCACATCACCGCCGCGATTATCGGCCTGATCGGCTCGTCGAGCGCGACACTGGCGATTCCAGCAGGGTTCAAACTGGTCATCGACCGTGGTTTTGCAACCGGCAACACCGATAACATCGACCGCTATTTCCTCTATCTTCTGGGTATTGTGCTGGTGTTGGCGCTGGCGACGACGGTGCGGTTCTTCTTCGTTTCATGGTTGGGCGAGCGCACCGTTGCCGATGTGCGCCGCGCGGTGCAGCGCAATTTGCTGCGCCAGCCACCCGCCTTTTTCGAGGAAAATCGCCCATCGGAAATCGCCAGCCGGATGACATCGGACACCGCCGTTATCGAAATGGTGGTGGGGACGACCATTTCGGTCGCGCTGCGTAACTGCTTCACCGGATTGGGCGGGCTTGCCTATCTCTTCTATTTGTCGCCGACTATGGCGGGGTTCATCATTATCGGCATACCGCTGGTTATCTTGCCGATTGTCATCGTTGGCCGTCGCTTGCAGAAATTGTCGCGCGCCAGCCAGGATAGCGTGGCCAATGTCGGGTCGATGACCACCGAAGTGTTGGGCGCGATGAAAATCGTCCAGGGATTCGGGCAGGAAGCACGCGAAGGGCAGCGCTTTGCCGATGCGGTTGAGCAGACATTTGCCACTGCACGGCGGCGGATCACCATCCGATCATTGATGACCGCATCGGTGATCGGGCTGATATTCGGCGGCATCGTCTGTTTGCTATGGTATGGCGCGTGGCAGGTGGTGCAGCACCATATCAGCGTCGGCACACTGGCGGCATTCGTGCTGACGGGCGGGTTTGTGGCGGGCGCGTTCGGCGCATTGACCGAAGTCTATGGCGATTTGGTGCGTGGTGCTGGCGCGGCCAGCAGACTCGCCGAATTGCTCCACGCCGAACCGTCGATTAAAGCGCCAGCAAACCCGCGCGTGCTGCCAGACCCCGGACAAGGAGCATTGGCCTTTGAGAGTGTCGAGTTTCACTACCCCACGCGGCCAGACACGGCGGCGCTGCATGACTTTACACTTAGCATTGCACCCAATGAAACCGTTGCGGTGGTTGGCCCGTCGGGCGCGGGAAAAACGACATTGTTCCAACTGGCACAGCGTTTTTACGATCCGCAGAGAGGACGCATCACGCTCGATGGCATTGACATTCGTGACGCTGACCCAGCCGATGTCCGCGCGCGGATTGCGGTGGTGCCGCAGGAAACCGTTGTGTTTGCATCCTCCGCACGCGACAATCTGCGTTACGGCAATTGGGACGCGAGCGACGCCGAGATATGGGAGGCAGCCGATGCCGCCAACGCATCGGAGTTCCTGAAAAAACTGCCCGAAGGCCTCGATACCTTCATGGGCGAAGCGGGAACGCGGCTATCGGGCGGACAGCGGCAACGCATCGCCATCGCCCGCGCATTGTTGCGGCGGGCACCGATATTGCTGCTTGATGAAGCGACCTCGGCGCTCGACGCCGAGAGCGAGAAATTGGTTCAGGACGCGCTCGACCGTCTGATGCATCAACGCACAACCATCGTCATCGCGCACCGCCTGGCCACGGTCCGCGCAGCCGACCGCATCATCGTGATGGACGATGGACGCATCGTCGAACAGGGAACACACGACAGCTTGGTGGCCAAGGGCGGGCTATATGCGCGGCTCGCCAACCTGCAATTCGGTGCACTATCCAGTTAAAAATCCGCAGCAAGTGTGAGAGCAACCCCAGAACTGGGAACCGCGTCGCCCGCCACACGCTGGCGGTAATCCACAGAGAGGCGCGGGGAGGGTGCGCTGGCCCGTTCCACCCGTATCACAAGACTGGGGCCAATATCGACACGCGATACGCCGGGCTGCGTTGCGCCCCATGCACCTGCGCCGACCCTGATGCGCGCCGCACCGGCTCGCGTCAGAGCATGTGTCGCACGCAATTGCCCCTCAGCAAAAGCATCGCGGCGGCGCGCGCCGACAACGCCCGCCGCACCATAAGCATCAAGCGTGAACCCTGCCACAAGCGGTGCATCGCTAACCCCGCCCGTGATATAGGCGGCCATTGCACCCCGCCCGTCTCTGCCAGTCAGCCTCTGTCGGCGCTCAACAACAAGGGATAGCGGGAGAGAGCGCACAGGGCGGAGCGTGACGCCGACCGCGCCCTCGGCCACGCCTGCACCCTGGCCAGCACCCTGAGGCGTCGCACTAACCCGCGCGAACAGGGTTGCGCGCCCAGCGCCATCGAGCCGATAGCTCAATCGCGCGCCCGCTTGCGACCCGCCCAACTGCCCCTGCCCACCCAGCGACGGCGCAGCGGAGCCAGAACGATGAAACGCCCATGCGGATAAAGCCCAACGGTCAGGCGTGCCGGATGCGAGAGCAAAACTGGCGGATGCAGCGGGGGGTATCTCAGCCGCCCATGGGCCAGAACCGGCCAAGGGCATAGCCCGCAACATAGGCGCGTTTGCGTTCGGACTTGGTTGTAACATCATATGCAGCAACGCAAGTTGCTGGCGAACATAGATTGAACTGCCCCTGCCAAGGGCATCGCCGCCGCCATTGTTCCCAGCGGCGATGCGGGGCGGCGAGTGAACGCCATTCGCCAAACGAATGTTCGGGGCGTGCGATTGCAGCGCGGATATGTCCGCACTGCCGCCTGCAACTGGCGGGGCTAATGGCGCAAAAGGCCATGTCAGCGGTGACATGGATGGATGGGTATTGATTGGCGGCACCGCGCTGCTCAAGGAGACATAAGTTACACGGCCAATGGTCCAGCCGCCAACCACCAGTGCAATCAGCATCAACGGGCCGGAGGTGCGGCTCATCGCACCATTTCCTTCGCCGTCATGCGCGACGGAGCGGGGAATCGATGATCGGTTTTATCCCACACGGCCACCACACCACCACGTCCACGCACATAGCCCAGCAAAGCCCGCCACGCCGTCATCACCAATATGATGTTCCCGACAGGAATGCGAAGCACCGATATCGGCACGTGCGACCAACCATATACGCTGGCAACGCATAGGGTCCGGACAGCCACGCGCCATATCATCAACGTCAGATTGAACGTGAATAGAGTCGATATGGCCGGATGTGCCAGCACGGCATCACGCAGCAGGGGTGCCGATTGCAATTGCACAAAAACCGTCAGGATGAGTGCGCAATAACCGCATAATATGGCAAGTGCGGCCACCACGGCGCGTCTGTCGCGCCACAACATCCAGTGACCAGCAAGTGCTTGCCAACGCGTGCGGCATGGCCCGTTTTCCCATCCCAGCCTGTCCCACGCGTCGAAGCTGATCCCGCGCAGCCAGCGCGTTTTCTGACGAACGGCCTGGTCGATTGTATCGGGAAAATAGCCGCGTGACGCGACGCGCCGACCATCAATGGTCCTGCGGCAAGTGAAAATACCGCGCGCACCCGCCGCCCCCAGCCGCAACCCCAATTCATAATCTTCGGTCAGACTGTCGGCACGGAACGGACCATCACGATCCGCCATATTGGCTAATGCATCCATCCGGAAAGCACAGCCCACCCCGGCAAGCGGTAATGCCAGTCCAAGCATTGAACGCACGGGCAAGTCCTTGCTATGCGCTTCGGCAAATTCGTCGCAATAATGCCCGCTGATCCACCAAGATTGCGTGTCAACAATCGGTTCGACCGGGATTTGCGCATAATCATGGGTTTCCAGCGCTTCAGACAAAACGGCCAGTTCGCTGGAGTCAACGACATCCTCGGCATCGTGCAACAACACGGCGTCCGGCAAAAATGCTCCCGCCTTTTGATCTGCCCTGCACGCCCGCCATAATCGGTTCAGGCAAGCACCCTTGGTTGTCGGCCCCGCTTCATGATTGACGACAATATGGATGCGATCATCGCGGCCCGCCGCCGCCCGCACCGCAAGTGCCGTCGCCAGATCGTTGGGGTAGATGCCCACATAAATACGAATATCATGACCCTGCCAAGCGCGGCTCAATGACTGTAACATCGCACCAACGACACCACTTTCTCGCCACGCCGGGACAAATATGGCAAAGTGCCGCCGGATCAGCGTGTGGGCGTAAACGGGAGGCTGCCGCCATTTTGAGATACTGCTTACCCGCAGAGCGTCGAGCAGAATGTCTTCGATGCCAAAAATCGCAAACACGACCGCCGCAAACAGCGCGAGTTCAACGGCAACAGCCATAACCCATGGGAGCAATATTGCCACGTTCTGTTGGTCCCTCAGCGACGCGTGTTCCGAAGCTTGTGCCATCAAAGAAGGCATAAGCAAACAGTATAGCAATGCCCAATGGGACAGAATGTAGGAAATGCTGCTTTTACCTTTTGCGCTAGATTGATAGACACACACGATGGAAAATCAGTCCGCGCCAAAGCCACAATCCGCATTGCGCGCATTCCTGTCGGGAGAGGCAGCGGGCGGCATCATATTGATGGCTGCGGCGGCGCTCGCCATGCTGGTTGCCAACTCGCCGCTGGGCGATATTTATACGCACGCGCTGCATATGCCGTTCGGGCCGACGCTGTCGGCCAAATTGGGGCCAATGACCGCGCATCTGTGGATCAACGACGCGTTGATGGCGGTGTTTTTCCTGCTAGTCGGGTTGGAAATCAAGCGCGAGCTTGTCGACGGGCGGCTGGCGACTTGGCCGCAACGCCGCTTGCCTGTGCTCGCCGCCGCAGCGGGAATGGCGGTGCCCGCGCTCATCTATCTGTTCGTGACCCGCGAGCGACCCGATCTGGCAAGCGGCTGGGCTATCCCCGCCGCCACCGATATCGCCTTTGCAATGGGGGTGCTGGCGCTGCTGGGCAGCCGCGCGCCGACTGCGCTCAAACTGTTCCTCGTCACCGTCGCTATCGTCGATGATATGGGCGCGGTCGCGATTATCGCCCTATTTTACACCGCCAAACTCAACCTGCTGGCGCTGGGCGGTGCAGCAGTCATCCTTGGCGCGATGATGCTGATGAACCGCAGCGGCGTGCGCACGCTTGGCGCCTATATGCTTGGCTTTGGCCTGCTTTGGTATGCGGTGCTGCTCTCTGGCGTGCACGCGACTATCGCTGGCGTGCTGGCGGCCATGGTGGTGCCGATCATCAAAACGCCCGGTCACCCGGATGCCGAGGATTCGCCGCTGCACCAGCTCGAACATTATCTAAGCGCACCTGTGGCGTTCTTCATTGTCCCGCTGTTCGGCTTTGCCAATGCAGGGGTGGATGTGAGCGGGTTGACCGCAGACGAAATCCTCTCTCCGCTCCCGCTCGGCATCGCGCTTGGGCTTTTTCTGGGCAAGCAATTAGGGATATTTGCCGCCGTCTGGCTCGCGGTGAAAACGGGCTTTGCCACCAAGCCGCGCGGCAGCACATGGGCGCAAATCTATGGTATCTCGGTGCTGTGCGGCATTGGTTTTACGATGAGCCTGTTCATCGGCGGCCTGGCGTTTGCATTCCCTGTGCTGGTCGATGAGGCCAAGATAGGCACGCTGATGGGCTCGCTCCTCGCGGCGATAATCGGTTATGCTCTGTTGCGGACAGCTCCGCTTCACCGCGACCATGGCCGCGAGGAAGCGGAACAGGAGGCGGAAATTGCCGCCGACGGGGATATTGCGGATATGGGGGATGCGTGAACAACGCGCACATCACTAACAAGTGGCTTGGCCAAGCGGGTAATCCGCGCCGACCACCTGCGGGGATGGTGCCACGGGATTGAGTGAGGAATGCGCAACCGCGCGACCCCTTCATTCTGCTTGCAAAGGAACCACCTATGCCCATCGACCGCACCGCGCTGCACGCGCGCATCGAATCCCCCGAGATGCTCGACTATGGCGTCTATCTTTCTGTAGATCGCCTGCTGGATTGCCAAAAACCGCTCAGCGCCATGGCCAATGCCGACGAGCTGCAATTTCAGATCATCCACCAGGTCGAAGAGCTGTGGATGAAGCTGATCAGCTATACGCTCGGCGAGATTGACGGCCATATCCAGCGCCGCGAGACGTTCCGTGTCCTGTCGCTGTTCGAGCGCGTCAATCGGCTGATGCGATTGATGACCGCGCAGCTCGACATATTGGAAACGATGAGCCCGTCGGATTATCAGGCAATCCGCCTGCAATTGGGCAATGGATCGGGTCAGGAAAGCCCCGGCTTTCGCCTGTTGCTCGAACTGCCTGCGCCGCTGTGGAAAAGCTTTGTCGCAAGCTATGGCGAAGGCGCGGGGCGCAGCATCGCCGACATCTATGACAGCGGCTATGTGCATGACGATGCCTATGCCGTGGCCGAAGCGATGGTCGAGTTTGATGAGCTGTTCCAAAAGTTCCGCGCGAACCACATCTACCTCATCCACCGTTCGATCGGCATGGGCGCACAGTCGCTCAAAGGGCGTCCGGTTGATCTGCTCAATGCCGGAACCCGCCACCGCTTTTTCCCCGAACTGTGGGATATACGTTGGCAGATGACCGACCGTTGGGGCGGCGAATATGGCCGCAAACGCGACAGCATCAGCGGCGACAAATCGTGACGTTTTTACCCGCCGCCACCGCGCAGCGCTTTCACGTTCCTGGCCCCGGTCCCTATATGGCGGCGCACGCGGCGGGGTGCCTGCCCGTCATCGCACGTGAACGGCTGGAGGCGGCGCTGCTGAGCCCATGGGCGGCGGGGGCCAATGACGCGTGGGGTGCGTGGCTGGACGCAATTGACGTGTTTCGCGCGGGCGTAGCGGCGTTGCTGGGTGTGGAGGCCGCGATGATCTGTCCACAGCCCAATGTTTCGGCAGGGTTCGCCCGCTGGCTCGGCGCACTGCCGCCGCCCAAGGGCGAGCGCCGCGACGTGGTGATGAGCGCCGACAGCTTTCCCTCCCTTGGCTTTGTTGCGGGCGGGATGGAACGGCTGGGATACCGCCTGCGCTTCTTGCCCGACAATACAGACGTGCGCGATGCCGATAGGTGGCGCAGCGCGATGGACGATCACACCGCCGTCGTCCTTGTCATGCACGTCACGTCGAACAGCGGCGCAGTGGCCCCGGTAGCGGACATCGTTGCCCGCGCCCGCGCAATCGGCGCACGCGCCTGTGTCGATATTGCCCAATCGGTGGGGGTTGTGCCAACGCCTGCGGGGGAATGGGGTGCGCATGCAGTGGTCGGCTCGTGCCTCAAATGGCTGTGCGGCGGGCCGGGTGCGGGGTTCATCGCGCTTGACCCTGCCGACATCGTCAATTTGGCCCCTATGGACCCTGGCTGGTGGAGCCACGAAGCCCCGTTCGAAATGAACATCCGTGATTTTCGGCCCGCAGCCGATGCGCTGCGCCTTTGGGGTGGCACCCCAGACATCGCGCCGTTCGTGCTGGCGTCGGCGGGGATCGAGACAATCAGCACCATTGGCATCACCGCCATCCGCGCGCATGGTCAGGCGTTGCAGGTGCTGGCGCGAGAGGAGCTGACACCGCTGCGCCCCGATTGGCGCTGGCCAGTCGGCGAGGTTGGCGGGACGCTGTGCATCGACGTCGGTGATGAGCGCGATGCGATTGCCGCCACATTCGACGCGCGCGGGATCCGTGCCGATTTTCGAGGGAACATCATGCGGCTGTCCTTCGCCGCATGGAACGAGGCCGGGTGCCTAGAGCAGATGGCAGCGGCGTTAACCTAGACCCCCTACATTTCGTTTTCCGTTCGTGCTGAGCTTGTCGAAGCACCGTCCTTTCGCATTTCCGAGACTAACAAAAGCAACCCTTCGACAGCCTAAGGGCGAACGGTGTTGCACACAGTCCAGTCGCGACGCGAGGGTGGCTAGACAGCGGAATCAGCATGCGTTAGCACACAGCATGACTCCAACACACATCCGCGTTGTGTATGCTGGCCCCGCCGTCGAAGATGGCGAGATGGATGTTTCACAATTTGCATCTTCGCTACTTGCTCTCGGAAAGCTGATTGAAAACGCAGATTCAATTCGAACAGGTGAAGCGGGTCGAGTGAAAGTTCGCGTTCGATCGGATTTGAAGCGCGGCAGTTTTGATGTTGGCATTGCTGTCCATTGGCTAGAGAGCCTTAAAGACGCTACAATCGCTTGGGCTCTCACTCCTGAAGGGGCTGGAACACTAGCGCTGCTGGGTTTTCTCGGACTCAACGTGAAAGATGTAGCGGTTTTTGGCGGCAAGGGTGTCTTGCAAACAGTGCGATGGTTAAAGGGGAGACGCATCGCTCAAAAAACAGTGCTTATTGATGGTAATACTGAGTTGGTCACTGATGATGGTGACATGCTGACAGTTGACACTGTGGTGGCACAACTGGTTGACGAACCGACTATTCGCCAACCTCTCGAAAAATTTACTGAACCCCTCCGCGAGGACGGCGTCGAGGAAATCCGTTTCGAAGACATATCAGGCGATTATGTCGAGAAGATACTTGCAGCTGAGGCCGATAATTTCGCTGCAAATGCGGGGTCCGACCCCACCTCATCTGATACTTTTAGAGCCACGTACCAGATAAAGCGCCTGTTTTTTGAGCGCGGGCGAAAGTGGCGACTGTCCAGCGGAGCGCAGACTATAACAGCGGAAATAGAAGATGAGCAATTCTGGCACAAGGTAGAATCATCGCAGATGGCCTTTGCAAAGGAAGATTATCTAGTTTGTGTTGTAAGGATGGACCAGTGGTTTTCGCCAAATGGGCTGAAAACGGAGTACACTGTGGAAAAAGTCGAACAGCACATCCCTTCGCCAAAGCAGGCGAATTTCCCTGACCTTTAGTAGCAGAAGTTCGAGGCTTTTTACAGCTTCCCCGTCAGCTCCGGCACTGCGACAAACAAATCGGCGACCAGGCCATAGTCCGCGACGGAGAATATCGGTGCGTCTTCATCTTTGTTGATGGCGATGATCGTCTTGCTGTCCTTCATCCCCGCCAGATGCTGGATCGCGCCCGATATACCGATGGCGATATAGACTTCGGGGGCGACGATCTTTCCCGTTTGCCCGACCTGATAGTCATTGGGGGCATAGCCCGCATCAACCGCAGCGCGCGACGCGCCGACGCCCGCACCGAGTTTGTCGGCCAGCGGGTCGATAACCTCGTGGAACTTTTCGGCGCTGCCCAGCGCGCGGCCACCCGATACGATGATTTTGGCCGACGTCAGTTCGGGGCGTTCGGACTTGGCGATTTCTTCGCCGACAAAAGTCGCAAGGCCAGTTTCGCCGGTGCTCGCCCCCGCCTCAACGCTCGCGCTGCCACCGCTACGCTCGGCCTTGTCGAACGCGGTGCCGCGCACCGTGATGACCAGCTTGGCGTCCTTGCTCTCGACCGTCGCAATCGCGTTGCCCGCGTAAATGGGGCGGGTGAAGGTCTTTGGCCCCTCGACCGAGATTATCTCGCTGATCTGCATGACGTCGAGAAGCGCGGCGACGCGCGGCGCGATGTTCTTTCCCGTCGTCGTCGCGGGCGCAACAAAGGCGTCATGATGCCCCATCAGGCCCGCGCCCAGAGGCGCGCCAGTTTCGGGCCGCGCGGGCG
>JBBTFY010000018.1:0-9106 GCA_038041635.1 Pseudomonadota bacterium | reverse complement strand
TAATCCACTACGCCCGCAAGAGCTTCGCGCATCATTGCGTGGTCATCACAGATCAAGCAGGTTTTCACCTAGGGGGTTTACGGCGCTTACACGGCTCAATTCAAGGGTAAATGCAGCGCCGCCTTTCCACCGCTGGTCAAAGCCCACAGTTCCACCCATCAGTTCCGCCGCCCGGCGGGCCGAGCTAAGGCCAAGGCCAAAGCCGCCGCGCACTTCATCACCATGGTCCGATCCTTGAACATAGTCGTCGAACAGCTGCGCCGCGTCCGCTTTGGTTATGCCAACACCATCGTCAATCACCCAGATGCGCAGGCGAGGGCCATGGCGGCGCGCACCGACCAAGATGCGCCGTGCGTGGGCATGGCGCAGCGCGTTGGCGGTGAAATTGCTGATCGTGCGCTCGACCAGCCTGGCATCGGCACGGGCGATAAGCGACGAGGGCAAGGCGTTGATGCTGGCCCCGATGGCGGCCGCATGCGGTTCGTGCATCGCCGCGATCTGTGCGATCAGCGAGCCAATGGCGACGTGGCCCATATGGATTTCACTTGTCCCGCCACTGGTGCGCAGATGATCGAGCATCTGGTCGAGCAGGGATTGCGTTGAATCAAATGCCCAACCGAGATTGGTGATTGCCTTGTCACGTTTGGCTCCGGCTGGTTGGCGGATAAGGGTGTCGGCGAACATCCGCGCGGCCTGGAGCGGCTGTGCCAGATCGTGCGAGGCGGCGGCGAGGAAACGCATCCTAGCATCACGGGATTGTTCGGCCTCGTCTCGTGCCGTTTCCGCTGCGATCCGCGTCAAATAGAGATCATAGAGCACGGATTGCACCTGCCATTTCATCAACAGGAATGTGGCACATAATATAAGGTTGGTGACCGCAATGATGGCCGCAAACGGCATGGAGTGGGTGACGGCATAGAGCGCATTGGACAGCAGGATCATTGATGGCCCCGCACAGGTGAATTGCCGTGACGGTGGCCGTGTGATCGAACGGATCATGAAATCTGACGTAGCTGCCAGCGACAGGATGGTATAGACCATCAGCAAAGTGAGGGGTGCGTAGGGGAACAGCAGCCACAGCGCGCTGATGATTGGGATGTTCGCCAACCATATAGTACGATTATTAAGGATGATGTCGCCATTGCCATGGGCGCGGAATGGCATTTTTCCCATGTGGAACAGGGCCAAAACTATGGCCGCTTCGACAACCGATATTGCAAACAGAGCGGCAACTATGCCCCAGTTGAGCAGCGGCGCAACACCATAGAGATACCAAAGACACGCCATCACGCCAATGATGTAGAAGATGAGTATCAGGACATTGATTCTGATGTCAGGTTTCATGTCAGATCATTCCCCGGCTGATGCCGCCTACTTTGGCTTTTTCCCGTCGCGACACAAGCCACTAGGCCATCGGGTTAGGCCATATGGCCAATAGATCATCTGCATCCGTCGCGGCATTACTCAGGGCGAGATCGGGTCGCAACACCGGATCCAGAGCCACTTCGGGTCGCACCAAGCGGGTGCCGTCAAAAACGGTGACTATATTCATCTTCAAAGGAATTTAATAATGACAAAATCTACTGCGAAGCGGGCAGCACTGGCTGCAACCGCAAGTATTGCTGCGCTTAGTTTCTCCGCCCCGGCATGGGCCGACGCGACCGCCGAATGCAACGTTGGCACCGGTGTGAATTCAACCGAATGCGGGGTGGCCAGCAGCGCAGGGGGTGCGGGCAGCACCGCCATCGGTACAAGCAGCACCGCATCAGGATCGGCCAGTACAGCCACTGGCTTGGCGAGCAGCGCATCAGGACCGGCCAGTACCGCTACCGGTGTCGGCAGCTTCGCATCGGGCGATAACAGCACCGCAACCGGCGAGAACAGCGTGGCATCGGATGAAGGCAGCACCGCAACTGGCGGAGCCAGCGCTGCAACAGGCTTTAATAGCACCGCCACTGGTTTTGGTGGCGAGGCATCGGGGGCCAACAGCACTGCAACCGGGGCAGAAAGCCTCGCCAGCGCAGATTTCAGCACCGCCACAGGCCGAGCCAGTACGGCGACCGGAGCAGGCAGCACGGCGACCGGGGACAACAGCGATGCATCGGCGGTGAGCAGCACGGCGACTGGGGGAAACAGCACTGCTTCGGGCATCGCCAGCACGGCGACCGGAGTGAGCAGCGCGGCTTCGGGCGACAACAGCACCGCTACCGGTTTTGGCAGCATCGCGTCGAACCTCAGTTCCTCTGCTTATGGCGCAAGTGCGAACGCTTCGGGTCTGGCCGCCACCGCGATCGGGTCCGGCAGTGCCGCAAACGGTGACACCAGCATCGCCGTGGGTAACTTCAGCAATGCTTCGGGCGCCAACAGCATTGCCGTGGGTAACTTCAGCACTGTTCTGGGCACCAACAGCACCGCCGTCGGCGCGTTCAGCGTGGCCACAGGCGATGCGGGCACTGCTATCGGGTCGAACAGCAACGCCAGCGGCGCGGGCAGTGTGGCGTTAGGCTCTGAAGCCCAGGCATTAGCCGATGGCAGCATCGCCATCGGTGCAGGGTCGATTGCCGATCGTGCCAACAGCGTGTCGTTTGGCGTAGCGGGCACGGAACGCCAGCTCACCAATGTCGCAGCGGGCACGGCGGATACCGATGCGGTGAACGTCGCACAGCTCACTGCCGAAGCAGCAGCGCGCGCTGCGGCCGACACGACGTTGCAGGCCAATATCGACACCGAGGCAGCGACCCGTCTTGCAGCGGATACGACGCTGCAGGCGAACATCGATACCGAAGCGGCAACTCGTTTGGCATCCGATACGACGTTGCAGGCCAATATCGACACCGAGGCGCTGACACGGGCGATGGCGGATGTCGGGTTGCAGAGCAACATCGATACCGAGGCGGCGACGCGTCTCAGTGTCGACAATGCGATCATCGCGGTCAACCTGACGCAGGACGGACGCCTAGCGGTGCATGATACCCGCCTGAACGCGATTGATGTGCTCAACCTGACGCAATCGTCGCAAATTGCGGCGCTGCAATCCTTGACGGCGACCCATACGTCGCAGATTGCCACGCTGTTCAGCGTGACCAACCTCGATCGGCGTGATGCGCGGCGCGGCACGGCGGCGGCGATTGCCGAAGTCCCTGCGCCATTCCCATCGGAGCCCGGCAAGACCAGTTACACCTTCAACCTCGCCAATTTCCGGGGTCAACAGGCAATGGGACTGTCGCTGGCGCATCGTTTCGGTTCCGACACGCCGTTCGCGCTGACCGCTGGTGCTTCCTATGCGGGCGGGCGCAGCACGGCGGTCCGCGTCGGGGTGGCTGGCGAGTTTTAAGGGTCACTCCCAACCCCTCCCGCAAGCAGGAGGAGGATTTCCAGTCCAGTCCAGTCCAGCCCTCCTTTCGTGACCGAGAGGGGGGCTGTATCTCTATATTCACCATCCACCCTTGACACATCCTCCTGACTCATTAGTTAGATAGCTAACTAATGAGTCAGGGGAGCGTTCATGGCGAACCCAGTACAACAGGGGCCAACACGGCGGATGATATTGCGCACCGGCGGCGCGGCGGTGCTGGTGACGGTCGCGGCTGGGGCGGTGCTTGGCGGCACGGCATGGTGGCCGGGCGAGGCAAGCGCGAGCGAGCCGTGGCGAACGGCGGGGCAAGGCTTTGGCGACGTGCGGCTCGATGCGCTGAGCTACGCCATCCTTGCGCCCAACCCGCACAACCGCCAGCCGTGGCGTTATACGCTGGTCGGCGCGGATCAGGTTGATGTTACGTGCGACCTCGACAGGCGGCTTCCCGAAACCGACCCCTATGACCGCCAAATCACCATCGGCTTTGGCTGCATGCTTGAACTGTTGCGGATGGCGGCAGCTTCACGCGGCTATCGCGCCGATATTGTGGCTTTTCCCGATGGTGAGCCGACGCCAAGGCTCGATGAAAAACGCGTCGCAACTGTGCGCTTTGTCGCCGATGCTGCGCTCGATGGGGTTGGGGCGCGCGACCCGCTGGCGGGGCATATCCTTGAGCGGCGATCAACCAAGACACCCTATGATGCGGCGCGGCCGGTTGCGGCGGCAACATTGGCCAGATTGCTGGCCGTGGGCGGTGGTGGGTCGGTTGAGGTGGGGAACGTGGCACGATTGCGCGACCTGACGTGGGCGGCGTGGCGGGTGGAGTGGGAGACCGCGCGGACGAGGGCCGAATCGATCAACCTGATGCGGATCGGCAATGCGGAAATTGCCGCCAACCCCGACGGCATATCGCTGGGCGGGACGGTGATGGGGCTGGGCGGACTGGTGGGTATTGTCAGTCGCGAGACGCTCGACGACCCAGATAGCAGCGCCTTTGCACAGAGCGCGGCGCGGTTCGAACCGATCATAAAATCGGCACAGGGACATGTGTGGATCATTTCGCTATCTTCCAGCCGCGCGGAGCAGCTGGAGGCCGGGCGGAAATGGGTGCGGGTGAACCTGATGGCGCAAAGCATGGGCCTTGCCATCCATCCGCTGAGCCAAGCGTTACAGGAGTTCCCCGAAATGGCGGCGCATTATGCCGCCGTGCATGACGCACTGGGCGCGGGCGCGGGCGAAGTGGTGCAGATGCTCGCCCGGATTGGCTATGCCGATTTCCCAGAGCCCACGCCGCGCTGGCCGATGCGCTCGCACCTTGCTAATCAGGGTGGATGACCACGCCACCAGATTCTAGCGCGATCCGCACGCTGTTCCAGAACATCGGTATCATCAACCAGCTGTCTGGGGCAGTAGCGCGGCGTGCGCTTGGCTCAGGAAGTGCGGGGGGCGCAAATATGGGGACGTCAGAGTTGTCGGTGCTGGGCCGCAGCATCCGCATCGGCGACGGTGAAACTCCGACAAAGCTGGCGCGGCTGTTCCAACTTAGCAAGCCGTCGATGACTGCGATTATCACCAAGCTGGAACGCAAAGGCTTTGTCGAGCTTTGTGCCGATGCCGATGATGCGCGCTCAAAGCGTGTTTATGTGACCGAGGCGGGCCGCGCGGCGCACGCGGCGGCGGAAGGCGCGCTGGGCGTCGCAATGGCGCGCGAACTGGCGGGGATAGATGTGGCGGCGCTGCTCACCGCCGCGCCGGGTGTCGCGCTGCTCAAAGCGCACATGGATGAACGGCGAAATGGCGTTGATGGACTATAGCGCTTCGCGAATCGTTGGACCTTAACCAAAGCCTGGATTAAGGACATCGCCGATGCATCGTTTCGCCAATCCCCAACGTTTTTTGTCGATCGCCCGTCCGCTGACGCCGTGGCTGATTGGCCTTGGGTTGTTACTGATTTTTGCCGGCAGTTATGCCGGCCTTGCCATCGTCCCGCCCGACGCACGGCAGGGGAACAGCGCGCGCATCCTCTATATCCACGTCCCCGCCGCGTGGCTGGGCATGGGCGGGTGGAGCGCACTGGCCGTGGCGGCGCTGGCGCAGCTGGTGTGGCGGCACCCGCTGGCCGGTGTGTCGGCGCGGGCAATTGCGGTGCCGGGCGCGCTGTTCACCGCGATATGCTTGGCGAGCGGGTCGATCTGGGGCCGCCCGACATGGGGCACATGGTGGGAATGGGACGGGCGGATGACCTCGATGCTCATACTATTGTTCCTCTATGCGGGGTTCATCGCCTTTACCAATGCCGACGAGGACAAGAGCAGCATCAGCCGTAGCGCCGCGATTTACGCGCTCATCGGCGCGATCAATCTGCCGATCATCAACCGCAGCGTGGTGTGGTGGAACAGCCTGCATCAACCCGCGAGCATCACCAGCGGGGGCAGCGCGATTTCGGGTGAATTGCTGTGGCCGCTCGGCCTGACGGTGCTCGGCTTTTCGCTGCTGTTTGGCGGCATCGTGTTGATGCGGATGCGCGCGCTGCTCGCCACCGCAAAGGTCGAGGCACGGATGCGGAGGATGGCAGCATGACGTATCAGTGGGGCTTTGTTGTTGCGGCCTATGCGGTGACGGCGTGCGGCACGGCGGCGGTGTTGCTGCAAAGCTGGCGCGCTATGCGGGCTGCTGAACGCCGCGTCGATGACCTAACCAAATCACTGGATATTTGAGATGAAGCCCAAAAAACAGCGCCTGATATTGGCGGGCGTGGCCGTGGTGGCGGTGGTCGGCGCAGGGTTGCTGGCGACACTGGCGCTTAAAGACCAAGCCGCCTATTTCTATACGCCAAGCGAGGCGCGCGCGGCGACGATCACGCCGGGCGATGCGGTGCGCCTAGGCGGGATGGTCCAGCGCGATAGCATCGTTCGCGCCGCCGATGGTGTAACGATCAGTTTTCGCATGACCGATGGCCGCGCCACGGTGCCCGTGCGCTTTACCGGCATTGCACCAGACTTGTTTGCCGAAGGGTCGGGCGCCGTCGCCGATGGGCGGTTCGAGAGCGGCGGCGTATTCGTTGCCGACCGAATCCTTGCCAAACATGACGAACGCTATATGCCACCACAGATGGGACAAATGCCGGCTAATGCGGCCGACAGTCTGGTAAAGGGCGGCGCGTAAATGAGGGGCAATGGAGTGTGATTGCTGAAATTGGCCATGCGATGCTGTGGATCGCATTGGCGCTGGCGTTGCTTCAGATTATTGCCGGAAGCGCTGAACTGCGCGGGCGAGCCTTTGTTCCTGTGCGGCCATTGGCGGTGGCGCAAGGCGCTTTGACGATTGGAGCGTTTGGCCTGCTCATCTGGTTGTTTGCACGGTCCGACATGTCGGTCGAGCTGGTCGCACGCAACAGCCATTCGGCCAAACCAATGTTGTATAAAATCAGCGGCGCGTGGGGCAATCACGAAGGGTCGATGTTGCTTTGGCTGTCGATATTGGGGGTTGCGGGCGCGGGCGTGGCGCTGTTTGAACGGCGATTGAATGCACGGACGCTGGCGGCGACATTGGTGGCACAGGCGGGGCTGGCGCTTGGTTTTTTCGCATTCCTGTTGTTCGTATCGAACCCGTTCACGAGGTTGGTGCCAGCGGCGGCGGAGGGGCAGGGGCTGAATCCGCTGTTGCAAGACCCCGGCCTCGCGTTCCATCCGCCGACGCTCTATTTTGGCTATGTTTGCCTGTCCGTCGCGTTCAGTTTCGCGGTCGGCGCGTTGATAACCGGGGACATCGGCCCTGCGTTCGCCCGCGCGATGCGACCATGGGTGCTGGGGTCGTGGATATTCCTGACGCTGGGGATCACGGCGGGGAGTTATTGGGCCTATTATGAACTGGGCTGGGGCGGCTGGTGGTTTTGGGATCCGGTTGAAAACGCCTCGCTGATGCCGTGGCTCGCGGCGACCGCGCTACTCCATTCGGTCAGCGTCACCGCAACCCGCGATGCGCTGCGCGCGTGGACGGTGATGTTGGCCGTCGTCGCCTTTTCGATGTCGATGGTCGGGACATTCATCGTCCGGTCGGGGCTGTTGACCAGCGTCCATGCCTTTGCCGTTGACCCCGAACGCGGCAGTTTCATCCTTGCGCTGCTCGCTATTTATATTGGCGGGGCGCTGACGCTTTTCGGCCTGCGGGTTGGCAGCATGGCCGAGGGCAAGCATTTTGCGTTGCTCAGCCGCGAAGGCGCGCTGGTGGTCAACAATTTGCTGCTCTCGGTCATCCTGGTGGTGGTGCTGGTCGGTACATTGTCGCCGATTGTCGCGGAGGCGATGGGGTCACAAATCTCTGTCGGCCCGCCCTATTTCAACCCGTGGACGGGGATGTTCGCGCTCCCCCTTGTGGCGGTGATGGCGGTGGGGCCGCTGTTGCGGTGGCGCAAAGACGATGGCGGACGCTTGCGCCGCTGGGCACCGATACTGTTGGGGATCATGGCGGCGGCGATTGTCGCGCTGGCGTTGCTTGCGCCGGAAATGCGGCTGTTACCGATGCTCGGCCTCGCGCTCAGCGTCGCGGTGGCGGTGCTCAGCTTTGTGCCGCTGGTTGGGCGCAACCTGCGCCGCACGCCATTGCCCGTATATGGCATGGTCATCGCGCATTTCGGTATTGCCGTGGCGCTGGCCGGGATGGCGACCGAGAGCAGCTTTATCAAGGAGCGGTTGATCGCGGTTGCGGTTGGTGAGAGCACGACCGTGGGCGAATGGCGCGTCACCCTGTCGGACATCAAACCTGTGGTCGGGCCAAATTGGACCGCGCTGGAGGGCGTGTTGCTGGTGCAGCGTGGGGGGAGTTCTATCTGGCCTTTCCCACTCGCAAGCGAGCGCGGCGAGCCACACATCATGCGGCCGCAAGCGCGTGCCTTTACCCAGCCACCGACCGAAACCAACGAAGCGGCGTTGCTGACCACATGGGACGGGCAGCTTTATGCGGTGATGGGGCAATCGGCGGGCGACAATAGGTGGCAATTGCGACTGTGGTGGAAACCGCTGGTGTGGTGGATATGGGCGGGTGGCGGCCTGATTGCGCTTGGTGGATTGCTGGCGCTGATCGGGCGGATCAACCCACTGCATTTGTGGCGGCGGTGGCTGGCGCGCCGCGAGAAACGTAAATATCCTAATGGGCGGTACGCGGCATGACGCGGCGCACGCATTGGATCGCTTGGGCGCCGCTGGCGTTTGTCGGGCTGCTCGGGCTGCTGTTTGTGTGGGGACTCAATCGTGGCGGGGACCGGCTGATTGCTTCGCACTGGATTAACAAGCCGATGCCGACATTCATGTTGCCAGCCGCATCGGCTGATCGCCCCGGTCTGTCGAGCGCAACACTGTCGGATGGGCACCCGCGCATCGTCAACGTCTTTGCCAGTTGGTGCATTCCGTGCCGTATTGAGGCCCCGCAATTGGAGGAATTGCGTGCGCGCGGTGTGATTATCGAAGGGGTGGCGGTGCGCGACCGCACAGTGGATTTGGCGCGCTATCTCGCCGAAAATGGCAATCCCTATGCCAGAATTGGCGGCGATGAGCGCGGGCAGGTGCAAATTGCGCTGGGGTCATCCGGCGTGCCAGAGAGCTTTCTAGTCGATGGCGGCGGCATCATCCGCGAACAGATTCAAGGCGTGATTACGGCTGAGGATGTGCCCGGTATAATCGCCAAATTGCAGGGGATGCAGCGGTGAGGTGGTTAGCGGCGACCTTTGTGATGATTGCGACGATGCTGTTTGCC
>JBBTFY010000017.1:0-7987 GCA_038041635.1 Pseudomonadota bacterium | reverse complement strand
AGGCGAATGTGCATTTGAGCGACACTACGAACGTACATCTCCCGATCCCGACGATTTCCAATCAGCGATGCTTCGCGACAAGGAACTCGATTACGACTGGTGGCGCGAAGGCGAGCAGGTGGTTTGGGCTATCGCGAATGCCGCAAGCGTCAATGAAGTAGTTGCTCAAGACGTGCTGGAAATTCTTGAAGAACGACATGCGGTTGCCGGAAGCGATTATGTCGGTGAGGAGGAAGAGTTCGATTCTGACAGCTACTACGAGGAGAAGGGTGCAAACGATTATAATTTCCGCATGGAGTGGGATGCAATCGAGCGCTCGATCAAAGAACGTACCAGATTTTTCAATCGTGACGCCGATGCGTTCTTAACCCGCCTGTTCGGAAATCTCAACCAGCTAGCCAACCGCCAAGGCCAATCCGTCGTCGTGAATGCAGGACCAGATCACGAGATCAAATCGTTTTATCGGGCAAGAGCCTTTCATAGTGGCGACGACGACGAGATCGTACGCGCACTGAAAAGGCCTGACCGCGAAATTGGTCCGCCGCCGCCGCGTTTTGCGCGCGCTGGGCGCATGAATGCGCAAGGTATCTCGGTCTTTTATGGCGCGAGCGATCCTGAAACCGCTCTTGCTGAAATCCGACCACCAGTCGGAAGTCGTGTTCTCTTGGGTAGATTCGACTTAGTGCGAACTGCACGCTTGCTCGACGTTGAGGCGCTGCGCTCTGTTTTCATCGAGGGCAGCATTTTCGACCCCGATTATATCGGCCATCTAGAACTGGCTCAGTTTCTCGGTCGATTAAGCGAACGCATGACGATGCCGGTGATGCCGGACGATGAGCCAAAGGAATATCTGATCACGCAGATGATCGCCGACTTTGTCGCGCAGGTCGGTGAGCCGCCAATCGATGGCATGCTCTACGGATCAGTGCAGAGCGCGGGCGAGCACCAGAATGTTGTCATGTTCAACCACGCATCGCGTGTCCTTGAATGGGAGGTGCCGCCCAACGCGGAGGTCGATGCGCGCACCTATGAGATGGATGAAGATGGGGGAAGCATCGACTACTCCGTAATCGAATGGCTTCCACCAGACGAAGAGCCGAAGCCTGCCGAACCCAAATGGCCATTCGGCTTGGATCAATTCGAGCCCTTTGACGACGACGCCTTGGTTTCGCATTACGATGGACGAGCCGCCACGCTCCAACTCGACCCCAAGAGCCTACAAGTCCATCATGTTTCAGGCGTCACCATTGCCACGGATTCCTATGACGTTGACCGGCACCGATATCAGCGACACGCATTTCCTAAAATTGCCGGATCGCTTAGCATCGAAGGCCTCGACGAAGATTTGGGCTTTTAGGCTTCGCCTCGATTGTTTTGAGGGAATGGCGCGCGCAGTTTGATGCGTCAGATCATGTTCTCCTAAAATTGCCACCGAGCAGCGGACATTCCCAGCGGCATTCATTCATGGGTTTTTGACCAGCCGCGTCTCGGATCAAGGCCGCTCGCTTCCGCACTTCGTTTGTGCAGCTCCGCGCGCATGTTCGCTGCGCTCAGCCTTTGATCCTCGCCTCCATCGTCAGGTCACGAGTCTCCCCATGAAGCCGAGGGAATTGTCCTCCGGTGGAAACCAAGGAGAACTGAAATGTCTGACACAAACTCAAACCGCCCGAGCCACCGCTTGTTCAATGTGACCGGTGACGGCGACAACGCCCGCTGGACTGACATCGGCGTCGCATGGGCAACCAAGGACAGCAAAGGCTTCACGCTCGCACTCAACGCGATCCCAGTGAATGGCCGGATCGTCATGCGGATCAACGAGGAAAAGCCAGCAAAGAAGGGGAGCTAACGCTCCCCTTCGGGGCTTGTGGCCAGCGTCGCTATGGCGCTGGACCACGGCGGCCAAGTTCTTGAGCGATCATCGCGAGAAGCGATTGCGCCGATGCGATTGCCGCGTTGTTCGCCGTGACGGCGCGCGATGCATCTTGGAACAAGGCCGCGAGCCCTGCGGTGGATTTGGTCGCAAGATCGTTGCGGTTCAGATTGAAGTTCATGTCATCCTCCATTTCGTTAGCGCCGCCCACCATGGGCCGCGTTGGAGGACGTGCATCCGCACATCGATTGCCGATGCATCACCTGTGATCGCAACGAATGTGGAGAAGGCTAGGGATCACGATCCCGCCTTGCATCATGTTCAAACGAATGCGGATAGGTTCGATCAATCAGCGGATCATGTGGTGGTGGAGTAAAGGAGGAATGTTGGGGGCGACAGTCTGACTCGCGCAACGATGGCGCAAATCTATGTCGTCGGCTTGCGGATTTGGTCGGCAAGGAATTCGGTGAACGGGACAATATTCTGATCGACGCTCGCGGCCTCCAAGGAGGCCATGTACCGGTCGCGTTGATCGACTGGAATAACCGTCCACGGATAACCGCCCGCAGCCATCATCACATTCATCAAGAATCGGCCTGTGCGTCCGTTCCCGTCCATATAGGGATGGATATAGACGAAAATGAAATGCCCCAGCACGATGCGGACTGCGGGATCAGGTTCATCGCGCAACAGATCGAAGAAGGCGGGCATCGTGTCGCGCACCGCATCGACATTGAGCGGGCGATGTTGTGAGCCGCGTATATAGACTTGGCCGCTTCGATATCCGGCGAGTTGCGCCGCACCGATGATACCAGCCTCCACGCTTGGCGCAAAGAGCGCTCGATACCAATTGCCATGATCGGCATCGGCGACATCGCCCGCATTCTCATTTTTGAGAACACGAACAACGCTCTTTTTCACTTCGCCAAAGCATTGAAAATATCCGCGCGCTGCCATCGCATCGCGGTGGTTTCGGTCAGCTTCGTTCGCGTCCGGATTCCAGTTTCCATCGCGCACACGCTCGATCAGTTCGCGTGTGACGCGATAGCCTTCAATGGAAAGCGAGTGATAAGCATCGGTCACATATATATCGTCGACCGCCTTCAGATAGGCATCAATGTCATTCGGTTTTGCTGATGGGGCAGGGAATATGCCAATGATATCGCGGCGCATCCGCTCCCACATCAATTTGATGCGATGAACATAAGGCGATGGTTCGCGGGAGAACACGTAACCTTCAAGGCGATGATCGAAGGGATCATTCTCGCGCACATCGTGTCCGGCGGCGCGCATCGTTGCGAGAATATCATCGGCAATTCGTGTCGCGCCGATATTGCGGAATGCACCTGCTAGACGTCCGGCGATTGCAGTGTGATTGCCCGCAAGCAGACGTGATAGCAAACCCGTTGCATCACGCTGCACAGCTAGAAGCGCGCGCGCTTCATTGGGATTGTTGATGAAGAAGCCGGGTGCGGCAGCGATCAAAGCGGCTTCAACGGTGTAGACCGTCAGGCCATCAAGAATCGTTTGATCGGCTGGGGGCGGCAGCGTTTGTCGCGTTCCGAGCAGTGCCGTGCCGTGGAGCAATGGCGTTGGGTTGTTGCGGCCAGCGGGCGCGCGCACAAGCAGTTGGCGCGGAACGGTCCAATTGCCTGCATGGAGCAAGAGCGATTGATCAGCTGAGAGACACCATGCCGTATCGAAACGTTCGTTTAGATATTCAGCGCAGAATCCCCAGAACGACGCGTACCACGCGGTGCTTTCGCCCACCGCTTCATCGGGGCGCGTTGCGATATACAAGCCTTGCAGGACTTCGCGCAAAAACCCATTGCGAACCAGACGTTCGCGATCCGTACGGCTCATATCGCGCGAACGGATGCAGGTTCGCCCTTCGCGTTGGAACGCCTCTAACGCTTCAAGGGATTTCGCCAGTTTCTCAGCCGGACTTGCCATCGCTATATATGCCATTCCTGACGACATTTTTATCGCCATATATGTTGTGACATATTTCGCGTTTTATGTCGATAAAAATTTCGCCTTTTATGTTGGAGAAAATTTCGCTTTTTATGTTATGAAAATTATGATGATCGTTGCAGTGAAAATTTCGATTGAAATTCAGGCAAAAATTCAACCGGAAATTTAGCCCAAATCCAACCCACGATCCCGCTTGGGTTTGAGGGTGATTGAACCACGATCACGATCCTTGTCGCGCTCAGCTTCACCTTCGCGCATCCGGCGGAACTTGGCGGCGTCCCGATATAGGCCGAGAATGCGTTCAGCTTCCTTGCGGCGGTTCTCTTTGATCAATTCTTGAAGCGCTTGGCGATTCTTATGCTGCGCGTGGATCAGAGCGTGCCGCTCATGGCTATCGCGCTCACGCGCAAATTTAGCTTCCATCTCATTCTGCTTGCGGGTTTTGAAATATCTGCCCGTCAGGAAATCCCACGCACCGGCAATGCCTTTGCGCAGACGTGATGAGCGAATGCGTTGCTCCTCGTTCCAACGTGCGGTGATGGATTTATCGAATGCTTGGCGTTCAGCTTGATGCTGAACCTTGAGCGCTTCGCGCTTGGCTACCAATGGTTGCATGTTGTGGTGAGCAATGCGTTTTGCCTCTGCAATGTAGCGGGTCAGGCGCGGGGCGATTTGCTCTCCGATGAATTGTTTCGTCTGTTCGACGCTGCGGAGCTTGGCGGGATCACCGAGGCGCGATGCAACGTCTTTTGATTTTACATCGATCATGCGCGCGAGCGCGAATACGTCACCGTCGATCGTGACGGCGACAAAGCCACGACGATCACCGCGAGCAAGGAACAGTCCGCGCTCTTCGAGCGCAGATGCAAATGCAGCTGCGCCGTCCGATTGCTTCCAGCATTCTTGCACGGCGGATTTGAGTTCGCGCGGATCAAGACCCGCGCGCTTGGCTTGTTGCCATTCATCCAATGAGAAATTGCGCGCATCGCGCAACTTAGGATTGGCGAAGCCCTTCGGCATCGACCAACCGTTTTCGAGATAGAGCTGCTTTGCAATTTCGTTTAGCTTGTTTTTGAAGAAGGGAAGTTCCTTCGCCGTCATGGTTTCCGCATCAATGCGTGACCAGACCGCATGGCAGTGACGACGGCCTTCCTTTTCATGGAAGACGACGATGCGCGGCTGGCCGGTGAGGCCGAGCCGATCTTCGATATCGCCGAGAGCTTTCTCGAATGTTTCGACGCGCACGGATTCATGCGCGGGCGGACTGAGCGACACTGAAAACAGATATTGTTTGCATTTCGTCCCGCGCGATGCGGCGTAAGCCTCATTCATCGCGCCCATGACGGACTCGGACACGAAGCCCGAGACTTCGTGAATTTCGACATGCTCATTCTCTTCGGTCTTGAGCAGGTGAAGCCCGAGCTGTTTGGCACCACTGCGTTGCGATGCCTTGAGGATCATGGCGACACGCCCACATCAAGCGCCTGAATGAGAAGCGCGCGCATGTTCGAGACTTCGCGCACCGCCGTGAGCAATGCCTCTTCGGTTTCCGGCGTGACGGGTAGGCTTCCGGTGTTTGCCGCACGGGCAAGCTGGTTCACATTATTCGCCAAGCGCGATTGCCCGAGAAGCGCGAGCAATTGTGCGAGTGCCTTGTGATCCTTCACGGGAAAATTGCCCCGCGTGCGCGGCGGCGGCATATCCGGCGCGAACAATCTCCACCTTATATATGCGGCGAGCGACATTCCCGCCGCCGCCTTTTCGAGATTGGCTTTTTCCTCAAATGTCATGCGGAGTGATATCGGATGAAGCGGAGGCTTGGTCATTTGACGCCTCCGACTTTCCGGCGACGGCGCACTACCGGTGAAGGCCGTGCTGCCTTTCTCGCGGATGGACTTTGCAATCCTTCGAGAATGACATTCCATTTGTCGAGAGTTTCAAAAAGGCTATTCGAGTCCTTGATAGGGACTGGGTTCGAGTCCCTATTTTGGTTCGATATCCCTCCGCCGGAGGGCACCAGACCTATGTTTCAGGTCATCCCCTAAAGTATCGACAAACCCCTATAAAACTGCGATTTCGACACTGTCTAGGTAGCTGGACAATTCGCTCAACAGCATGCGCACCCGGTCAAGGTCGGCGTCCTCCGAGGCCTGTTCGAGACTCGCGCCGAGTTCGGTGATTGTCTGAAAGCCAAAGCCCCCTCCAGACCCTCGCAAATTGTGCCCGAGAATCGTCAAGGCTTCAAAGTCGGCCCCTTCGACAACGGCTATAAATTATAAGGAATATTGCAATGCGGAATATTTGGATCGACGATCCTATCATGGTTGACCCAGGTCGTGTTTGGCGAGCAAGGGTGTTTGGCGAGCAAATGGGTGCGCTGTAAATCGGTAGACCAGCATATGACATTTTTAACACGGCGGCGGGTATTGACGGGCGGCGCGTTGCTGGGCGCAGCGGCGGTCGGCGGACTTGGCTTTGGCGCCTATCGCCTGAAACACCCTGCGCTGGTGCCGATTGGTTTTGAGATCACGCCAGAAGAGCTGGCCAATGCGCAGGCATTTTTGGCTGCGCACCCCTCGATTGACGCACACGCGCACCCGGGCCGCACCTTTGTTCGCGGTGCGGAGCATCTGTCGGGGATTGCCGGGGCGGCGGTATGGCTGGGCACGTTCGAGGAGCGGACGATTGCTGATATGCGCGAAGGCGGGCTGATCGCAGCCAGTTTTGCCGCCGTGTCCGATTTCCAGACGCTGAGTTTTCAAGGCGAAGGGCTGGCATCGACCCGTGCCTTTGAGCCCGGCGAAGCATGGGCGAGTTACAAGCGGCAGCTGGCCAATATGCAGGCGCTGGTGAGCGAGGGGTTGGTGTATCCGGTGCTGACGCTGGCCGATTTTGAAGCGGCGCGGGCGAGCGGAAAGCCCGGCGCGCTGTTCACCGTTGAGGGCGGAGACTTTCTTGAAGGGCAGGCAGGCCGCGTGGCGGCGGCCTATGCCGATGGCATCCGCTCGATCACGCTGATGCATTATCGAGGTAACGAGCTGGGCGACATCATTACCGGCAGCCCCGTCCATGGCCGCTTGACCGAGGCGGGAGCCGCCGTGGTGCGCGCGATGAACGAAGCCGGGATGATTGTCGACATTGCCCATGCGTCCGAAGCGACGGCGGCAGGCATCATCGCCGCCACGACCAAGCCGGTTATCGCCAGCCACGTCCATGTCCATGGCGGGCGTTCGAGCCATCCGCGTTTTATTTCGCGCCGCCTAGCGACATCGGTTGCCGAGACGGGCGGCGGGGTGCTGGGCGCATGGCCTGCCGGGATCGACATCAGCACGCTCGACGGCTTTGTGACCCGCACGTTCGAACTGGTCGACATGGTCGGCATCGAGCATGTGTGCCTTGGCACCGATATGGACGCCAATTACAAGCCGGTGTTCGACACCTATGCGCGCCTGCCGCTCTATGTCGCGCAGATGCTGAAACGCGGGATGCATGAGGCGGAACTGGCCAAGCTGATTGGCGGCAATTTCCTGCGCGTCATGGGCGAAGTTGAACGTAAGTAGCGTTACTGTTGCGGGTTATAGGCCCAGCATTCGAGCTCTATCCGCCCGCCATAGGCCAGCCCGTTCGTGCCAAAGGCGCTGCGTGCGGGCAGCCGCAGGGGAGTGAAATAGCCGACATAGACGGCATTGAATGCAGGCCAGTCGCGCATGTCGGCGAGCATCACCGTGCATTTGACGATATCGTCAAAGCCCAACCCGCGCCGCGCCAAGACACCGCGAATATTCTCCATCGTCTGGCGCGTTTCGCCCTCTATGCCGCCCGGCGCAAGCGTAGTCGTGCCCGGCGCTACGCCGATCTGCCCCGACAGATAGAGCATGTCGCCCGCCTGCACACTCTCGGAAAAAGGCAGTGCAGACGCGCCATAATGCTGTGCGGTGGGGCGCTCGCCCTGCGGCGTGGTGCATGCGCCAAGGCCAAAGCAGGCGATGGCGGTTGCGGTGAGTGTGCTCGCGATGCGCATTATGATCCTTTCAGTCATTGGCCAGTCATTGGCCATTCATGGGGGGGTATATGAGCAAGCCAAACCTCCAAAGTTGACAAAGTTGACACCAAGGAAGCCTTTATTTCCGTCATTCCTTGAAA
>JBBTFY010000016.1:0-18139 GCA_038041635.1 Pseudomonadota bacterium | reverse complement strand
TTCTGGGATGCGCGGATGATGATGCAGGGGCTGCATTTCATGAAGCAACCCCCGTTCAAGACGCTCTACCTCCACGGCCTCGTCCGCGCGCCAGACGGGCAGAAAATGTCCAAATCCAAGGGCAATGTCATCGACCCACTGGGCCTGATCGACCAATATGGCGCAGACGCGCTGCGTTTCTTCATGGCGGCAATGGAAAGCCAGGGCCGCGACATCAAAATGGACGATGCGCGCCTTGAGGGGTATCGCAATTTTGCTACCAAGCTGTGGAACGCCGCGCGCTTTTGCGAGGCCAATTGCATCGGTGCGAGTGCAACGCTGGCCGCACCGCCCGCCGCCCTGCCCGTCAACCGCTGGATCATCGGTGAAGTCGTCGCATGCGTCACCGCGATGGAAAGCGCGCTCGCGGCGCTTCGTTTCGATGATGCCGCCAACGCGATATACCAATTCGCATGGGGCACATTTTGCGACTGGTATATCGAACTTATAAAGGGCCAGATTGATGTGGAAATCCGCGCCGTCGCCGGATGGGCGCTCGACCAGATCCTCATCATGCTCCACCCGTTCATGCCGTTCATCACCGAAGAGCTATGGAGCGCGGGCGGCGCGCGCAGCAATGAACTCATCGTTGCGCGGTGGCCCGAGCCAGCCGCGAGTGTCGATGCACAGGCCGCTGCTGACGTGGCATGGCTTATCGCGCTAGTTCAGGGGTTGCGTGGGGCCAAGGCGGAGCTGGGCATCGCGCCGGGTGCGCGCCTTTCGCTCTACGCCGCTGATGCCGATGGCAAGGCGCGGGATCGTTTTGCGCGGCTCTCATCCGCGATTGAACGCGTCGGACGTGTGAGTGCGGTGCATTATGAGGCGCCGCCCGCTGGCGCCGCGATGCAGTTGGTCATCGAAGGTGCGACTTACGCCATCCCCCTCGAAGGCACTATCGACATTCCCGCCGAACGCGCGCGCCTGTCTAAAGCATTAGAGGCTGCGGTCAAGGATCGCGACGCCCTCGCCGCTCGCCTCGCCAACCCCGCCTTCACGGAACGTGCCAAGCCAGAAGCGGTCGAAAAAGCGCGCGAGGACCATGCGGCACGAGCGGCAGAGGCAGAGAGGCTGAGCGGCGCGCTCGCGCGGTTGGGGGATGAACCCTAAAATAGAAGATTTGGCATCATGCGGCCAGAGCATAACGCACTTCGGGCGGCACGCGGCACATGCGTTTTTGCGCCACCGTTTCCTCACCATTGACGATGATAACGTCGTCAATCAACATACAACGCGACCCACTTGGGCGGCCCGTAGGTGCCTCTTCGAGCGCAACAACGGTGGTCGTGCCGCGCACGTCCTCGCGGGTATCGCTTTGCCATTGCACTTGGGTGCCGACCTGTTCCGAGCGTGTTGCTTCTATCGTTGCTTCGCTGGCTTTCACCTGTTCGCGGTCGTTGAGGCGACAGGCTATGGCGGCCGTCAGTGTCCCAGCAACGGCGGCCAGCGGGATAAAGCGGGCGATACGGCCTAACGAGCGACCCCCGACCGCACCGACAACACCGCCCAGCACCGCGCCGCCGATACCGCCTCTTCTGGCCGCAGCGTTACAGCTGTCGCGGTTGTCGCCGCCCGGAGCATTGGCGGCATTGTTGCTTGATGCACGCGCCTCTGTGCTGTTCGCGCTCTGCCCTGCGGCCACTGCGGTTGGCGCATCGCCGCCACAGCGACCACGATCCCCCGCATTGCACGCGGCAACGTCGGCCCGCCAGCGCGCTTGGGCGGCGGCATAGTCAGCCTGTGCACTGGCCGTCGCGCGTGCGTTGGCGGCGAGTTGCTCCTCATAGCGGACCCGAGCGGCTTCGGCGGCGGCAACGCCAGCCTCATACTCTGACCTAGCCCGCGCATATTCGGCAGCGCTCGCCTGATTGGCGGCGTTCTGGAGCGATGCATCGGCGGCGGCATCGTGGTTGAGCTCGCTCGTCCCCGGGTCGCCGGGCTTTTCCACTACGACCTCGGCGGGCGCAGGGGCTGGCGCTGCGATTGGAGCGGCGGCGGGAGGTTTTTGCGACGAGGCTCCCGTGATGAACATTGCGCTCGCCAGTATCGCGGCCACGCCGAACCGAACTCTATAAAGTGCGCGCATCATCAATCTCCAGCCGGGACTCCCAGCTAGCCTATACTAGTCTGGTCGTTCGTTCCCGTCATCCACTCTTTGCGGGCGCGGATGGCGCTGCTGGGGCGGAGGCGGAGAAGGAGGAGGTGTGTCCACTTGCGGTGGCGGTGGAGCCACTTGGGGCGGTGGTGGTTGAGTCGCCTGCGGTGGCGGAGGAGGCGGGGTTTCCACACGCTGAGCCTGATAACGCGGAGCTTCGTAGCGTGGCTGTTCCGCTTGTGGAGCTGCGTGGCGGCGCAATTCTGCATCATTGGCTTGACGTTGCCGTTCTTGTTCGGCCTCTTGGCGGCCCCGTTCTTCGATACGTCTTTGCTCTTCCCATGCGCGGCTTTGCTCATATTGCGCCTGCGCAGCGTCCCTTGCACCACGCTCACGCTCTACCCTGCCCGCTTGTTCCAGCCCCTGCTGGCGGCTGCGCTCCATCTCGGCGCGCACGCGCCCTTCCTCAGCGCGCAATTGCTGATCTTCAACCGCCTGACGCTCGCGCGCAGTATCGGTCGGCATCGCATCTGGCTGCGGGTCAACCGAGATCACTTCATTTTGCGGGCGCACCCGCTCCATCACGCCCTCGCCCGGCACAGGCCGTGGACGACGGCGCGGCGGTTCTTCGCTGACCCGAGGATCTTCGATCGTGGGCGGGTCGATAGCAATCTGTGGCGGCACATTAGCAGGCGGAATAACGCCCGCAGGGGGGATGAGCGCGGGCGGCAAGCCTATAACGTTATCACCGCCTCGGCCTCCTCCGCTATATCCCTCGCGCGGGCCATCACGCCCACCCGCGTCCATAATCGGCCCGGCGCGGTCGCCCAGAACGGGCCGTGTGTGTGGCGTTTCGGTATAGACGGGCGGTGCATAAACGGGGGGCGCGTTGCGTCCGCCACGCCGATACCAATCGCGATAGCGGTCACCATGGTCGTGGCGACGGTGCCATTCCTGTTGTCGCCAGTAATAATAATCATCGTCATAACGCGAATAAGGGTTCCAGCCCGGTTGCCCCCGCCACCCGCCACCCCAACCACTGTTGAGGATGAAGTCGATGCCAAAGCTGCTCGACCAGCTGCGCGCGGAGCGGCTATCCCAGCCGCGTCGCTGCGACGCGAACAGCAATTCGCGTGCGCGGCCTAACAATTGCTCTGCATAGTCGCGGTCCGATGCTTTGGAGCCATCGGCAATGATCGTCCCGTCTGGCCCGAAAACAGCGACAAGATAGCCCCGGTCAAATCCATAGCTGATGTCATCCTCGTCGCGGATGAGATAGGGCAGCGAGCCGCGCGGCTGAAAATAATATTGCACATCGCCGCGCTGACCCGACTCCATTATCAGTGATTCGCCCCGCACCCCATTCCACATCCATGCATCATTGCGGCCATAACGAAAGCTGTAATCTGGCGGCGAAGAGCCGATGGCCGACGCAAAGCCATCGGCCTGGTCGATGGTGTAATAGGCATCGTTGAAAACAGGGGCGCGGCGCGGCTCATAGCTACTGCTGGGGCGCGGTGACGCATAGCCCGGGCTGGTGCCGTAATCCGCGACGACACAGGCGTTTAGCGCCAGTGCCAGCGCGGTTCCCCCCGCCAATTTGCTCATTTTGCTTAACGTGCCACGCATTTCCAGGCCCCTGATATTCACTGCTTCAATGATGATGCTATTCCATAGTCCTGCTGCACAGCAAATGAACAGATTTGTCAGGGAATGGCTATGCCGCAGACCAAGTCGATCACCATCATTCGGTAGCGGTTACCGCAAATCGACCCTTGCGCCATGCCATACCCAGCAAGGCTATGCTAGCAAGCAACGAGATAAGCAACGCTGTCAGCGTCGATTCCGGCCCGAATCCACCGCCGCTCAGTATCGCCGAAACCCCTTCGGCCGGGCTCGTTTGTAACGGCCCGCCAGCAAAATCATCCAGTCCCGACACGGCGCTGCCAAAAATCCACCCCTGCGCAAAATTCCAACCAGCGTGCATCCCAATCGCCATCCACACCCGACCCGTCAGCAAATATAGCCCCGCGCCAATCCCCTCTCCTGCCACCAAACATAGCCCAGAAAAGATACTTGCATCGGGGTTCGATAAATGAAGGCCGCCGAACAAAAGCGCAGTTAGGATCAACGCTGGCCAAACGCCGGCAGCGCGCCAAAGCAGTCGGAAAACGATGATCCGGACCAGCACCTCTTCGATCACTGCCGACTGCACCGTCTGTTTGAGCGATTCAGCAATATGGGTTACGGGTCTTGCTGTTATTTCAACCCATTCAGCACTCCACAACAGGCCGATGATCGCCGTCATCAATGCAGTCCCAAGAGCAATGCCCGCTGCCGTTTCCGGCACGAGACTCCTCAGACCAATTTCAGGCGCGCTACGCCGCTCGCCGAGGCGGACCGCTAGAGCATATGTGCCGAGCATCGCCATCGACCCGACGCAGACTGCAAACAAACGAGCCCCCGGCGGCGCAGCGGCGCGGGTGGTAAAGACGTCACCCGACAAAAAGGCCGATAGGCGAAGGGTGGCATCAGCTGATATATTGAAAGCAAGGACACACATCACCGCCAAACCGATCATCCAGACCACAGCCCGCACCCAGCGCCCTCTTCTGGGTTTCAACCACCCATCGTCACCCAACATGATTTCAGACGCCATCAGATTATCCTCCATGGGCAGATTGATAGCCGGAGTGAGTTACTATAGCAACACACTTAGGCTGAATGGTTATGTCATGATTGCGACAGGCACCAACACCCCTTGCCCTTTCCGAACAAATATGGAACAGGCAGCATATGAGTCTGACCCACATCAGCGTGCGCGGCGCGCGCGAGCACAACCTTAAAGGGTTCGATGTTGATTTACCGCGCGACAAGCTAATCGTCATCACCGGCCTATCCGGTTCGGGCAAATCATCGCTTGCGTTCGACACCATCTATGCCGAGGGGCAGCGGCGCTACGTCGAATCGCTGTCGGCCTATGCCCGCCAATTCCTTGAGATGATGCAAAAGCCGGACGTCGAGCATATTGACGGCCTGTCCCCCGCGATCAGCATCGAACAGAAAACCACGTCGCGCAATCCGCGTTCGACCGTCGCCACCGTCACCGAAATATACGATTATATGCGGCTGTTATGGGCGCGGGTCGGCATACCCTATTCGCCCACGACGGGTCTGCCGATCACTGCGCAAACGGTCAGTCAGATGGTCGATCGTGTCATGGCTTTGCCCGATGGCACACGCGCTTATCTGCTCGCGCCAGTGGTGCGCGGGCGCAAGGGCGAATATCGCAAGGAATTGGCGCTGTGGCAAAAGGACGGCTTTACCCGGGTGCGCATCGACGGCACCTTTTACGACATCGACGACGCGCCTGCGCTCGACAAAAAATACAAACATGACATCGAGGTGGTGGTCGATCGCATTGCCGTGCGTGACGGCATAGAGGGCCGGCTTGCCGACAGTTTTGAAACCGCGCTGAAACTGGCCGAAGGGCTGGTCTATCTCGATCTAGCCGATGGCGTGGTAGCGGGACGTGAGGATGATATGGCGGTCGCTGGGGCGATGAAGAACGCCGGACTACCTACCAACCGCATCGTATTTAGCGAGAAGTTCGCCTGTCCCGTTTCGGGCTTCACCATCGCCGAAATTGAACCGCGCCTGTTCTCCTTCAACGCGCCGCAGGGCGCGTGCCCCGCGTGCGACGGTCTGGGCGAGCGGTTGGAGTTTGACGAGGATTTGGTCGTCCCCAACCACGCGCTGTCGCTCAAAAAAGGGGCGGTGGTGCCATGGGCAAAATCGAATCCGCCCAGCCCCTATTATATGCAAGTGCTGGCCAGCTTAGCCCGCGAATATGGCTTTGACCTCGAAACGCCGTGGCAGGATCTATCGGGCGAGGCACACCTCATCATTCTGCACGGCAGCGGCGGTAAAGCCGTCACGCTGACCTTCATGGACGGGCGCAAAAGCTATAGCGTCAACAAGCCGTTCGAGGGGGTTATCGGCAATTTGAACCGCCGCATGTTGCAAACCGAAAGCGCATGGATGCGCGAGGAGTTGAACAAATATCAACAGCCGCACGCCTGCGAAACCTGCCACGGTGCACGGCTCAAACCCGAAGCGCGCGCAGTCAAAATCGCGGGCGAGGACATCAGCCTGTCTGCGCGGCGCAGCGTCGCCGACGCGCTGGCATGGTTTAGCGCGCTCGGGCCACATCTGAACAAGCAACAGAGCCAAATCGCCACCCCGATCCTCAAGGAAATTGTCGAACGGCTCGGCTTTCTCAACAATGTCGGGCTCGATTATCTTAACCTCGACCGCACCAGCGGCACATTATCGGGCGGCGAGTCACAACGCATCCGTTTGGCGAGCCAAATAGGTTCGGGGCTATCCGGTGTTTTATACGTTTTGGATGAACCGTCCATAGGGCTGCACCAACGCGACAATGATCGACTGTTGGTCACATTGCGGCGGCTGCGTGACCTTGGTAACACCGTTATCGTCGTCGAGCATGACGAGGATTCGATCCGCGCCGCCGATTGGATTGTTGACATGGGGCCGGGCGCAGGCGCCCATGGCGGGCATATCGTGGCGCAGGGCGAACTCGACGCCATCTTGACGGCCAAGGACAGCCTTACGGCAGATTATCTTACCGGACGGCGCAGCATCCCGGTGCCAACCGAACGCCGCATCGCCGCCAAGGGCGATGGTAGCCAGATCCGCACCCGGGCCAAATCGTTGACCAAACCCACCAAGAAACACCTGACGGCGCTCGCCCGCGTGGGCAAGTTCATCGAGCTGACAGGTGCGCGCGCCAACAATCTTCAAAACGTCACTGCGCGCATTCCAGTGGGCACATTTTGCTGCGTCACCGGTGTGTCCGGTTCTGGCAAATCATCGCTCATCATCGACACGCTGCAAGCCGCCGCCAGCCGCACATTGAACGGCGCGCGGGTCATCGCCGGGCCGCATGATGCGCTCACCGGCCTCGAACATTTCGATAAAGTCATCGACATCGACCAATCGCCGATTGGCCGCACCCCGCGCAGCAACCCCGCGACTTACACAGGTGCCTTCACCACCATCCGCGACTGGTTTGCCGGCCTACCCGAAAGCGCCGCACGCGGCTACAAGCCCGGCCGTTTCAGCTTCAACGTCAAGGGTGGGCGGTGCGAGGCGTGCCAGGGCGACGGCCTGATTAAAATCGAGATGCACTTCCTGCCCGACGTCTATGTAACGTGCGAGCAATGCCACGGCAAACGCTACAACCGCGAAACGCTCGAGGTGAAGTTCAAAGGACGCAGCATCGCCGACATTCTCGATATGACCGTCGAAGACGCGACCGATTTTTTCAAGGCGGTGCCCGCAATCCGCGACAGGATGGCGATGCTCGAGGAGGTCGGCCTTGGCTATCTCAAGGTCGGGCAACAGGCGACGACGCTGTCGGGCGGAGAAGCACAGCGGGTCAAGCTCTCCAAGGAATTATCGCGCCGCGCCACGGGCAACACACTCTATATCCTTGATGAGCCGACCACGGGCCTGCATTTTGATGATGTGCGCAAACTGCTCGAGGTGCTCCATGCGCTAGTCGAACAGGGCAATACGGTGATCGTCATCGAACATAATCTTGACGTCATCAAAACCGCCGACTGGATCATCGACCTTGGCCCCGATGGCGGCGTCAATGGCGGTGAGATTGTGGCGGAGGGCACACCAGAGGATGTCGCCGCCAACCCGCGCAGCTATACGGGGCGCTATTTGCGGCCGATGTTGCAACCGTAGCACCCCAAAATGTGGTGATTGGACATTGCGCATAGGGCTGTTAGGATGGAGGCGCTCGCGCTTGTGGCGCGGGCATGGGGGATGAGCAAAAGGGGCGCGACCCGCGAACATTGGACCACCGACAGTCGGTGATATCCGCTTAGGAGAATGACTATGAAATCACTATACAGCCTATCCGCTCGCGTCGCAGCAATCACCACAGTCGCATTGAGCATCGCCGCATGCGGCAGCATGACCATCGGCGAGGAACAACGCGAATCTATCGTTTCGAGCTGCACCACCGCCGCTGGTGCGTCGGGAATGCCCGCCGCACAGGTCGCGACTTATTGCGCCTGTTCGGCCAATAAGGTCATCGAAGCCAAGATGAGCGTCACCGAAGCGAACGACCAAAGCAAACTTGCCCCGATCGCCCAGGCCTGCATCGCTGAACTGGTCGCCGCACAGGGCGCTCCCGCTGCTCCAGCCGCCCAGTAATCAGAGGACCGACGTCAAGGGCTGGCAGTCATCTTCCAACCCTTGATCCGGCCGCTGATGCACGCTCCCGTGCGCACGTCAAAACGATAGCCGTGCCACGGGCATTGCAGTATGCCTTTCGCATCGGGCTCGCAGTTCAGCGGCAGGCCTTGGTGCGGACAGACCAACGGAACGGCGTGGCTGCTACCATCCGCCAATGTCACACTGCGCCGGTCGCGGTGCGGCGCGGCCCCTGCGCGCAAAGCCGCCGCGCGATAGACCATCTTCGGTTCGTCTTCATCAATCAACCGTCCAAATAGGTCGCGGTAAAAGGCCCCCGCTGTATCGCGGTCCAGCCCCACTCTCTCTGGGGCAAAAAAGTGCAGCGTCATATGGCATGAATCCGCCCCTGTCGCAGTGATACGGCAAACGGCACGGCCATTTTCGGTCCCATCGGCGTCAAAGGTCGCGTTGACATATCCCATGCGGTCGTCGTCAATCGCCACCCGCATCCGCATCGCCGACCCGTCGGATAACACCACATCGGCTTCCCACCCCGCGCGGTCGGCTCCGATGAGTTTGACGGCGGAAAATGTCGAAGCATGGGTAAAGGGCAGATGCTCCCAATCCAGCTCATCTTCTATTGCCCGCGCCACACTAGCGCCGACATGGCGTTCCAACTGGCCAACCTCGATCATGCGGCCCCCTTTGATTTGAGGTAGATGTCAGTGATTGCCACCAGTCGTTCGCGGCCAAAACTGGGGTCATGACCAGCATGAACGACGGTGACGGGCATCTCGCGCAGTCGCTCCATCGTCGCGATATACTGCGCCACATCAGCGCCGGGTATCTGGTCGAGCAACGGTCCATCGTAAATGGCATCGCCAGAAAATAACGCCCCCGTTTTGGCTTCCCACAGCGCGATGCTCCCCGGTGAATGGCCGGGCAGGTGCAGCACCTCGAACGCGCGATCGCCGGTGTCGATGATGTCGCCCTCGGTCACTATCCGCGACGCCGTGGCGCAGCGCATCTCATGCGCCCTCATGTCGAATCCGGCGTGCGGGATCGCGGTCAGCAACCCACCCGAAATGTCATAGCCAATGTCGGAAAACCACGCCAAATCATCGGGCGAATAGATGCTAGTGTCGAGCGGCAACCGGTTCGCCGCGACAATCAGCGCCAACTCCTCCTCGGCATGAACACAGCAGCTATCAAACTCATACGCGCCGCCGGCATGGTCCATGTGGCAGTGCGTCAGCACGGCAGTGAGCGCGGAGCCAAACAGATCGCGCGCTGCCTCGGCCAGGCTCGCGACGCCAAGGCCGGTGTCGATCAACAGATCATTGTCCCGCCCTGCTACATGCCAGATATTACAGCGCAACAGCGGGTGGACATGTGGCTCCCACAGCAATGTGATGCCGCCGCCCAGCGATTTGCGCTCGAACCAGCGCTCGGCGATGGGCAAGCCGCTCATTCCACACTGCCTTCCATGACACTGGTAAAATCGAACCGCGCCAGCACGCGCGCCGCCGCCGCAATGATCGCGTCAATATCCGCCTCGCTATGCGCGAACGAGAGGAAGAAATCGTCACTGCCCGGAATCGTCAAAACGCCCTCCGTCAACAGCGCGAGATGAAACAGATGGAGCTGTTTGCGGTTGGTGCGGCTGCAAATGGCATAGGTCGCTGGGCCGTTGGTGAAAAATATCCGCACCATTGGGCCAAGTTGGTTGTAATGGAGTGCGATACCACGCGCCGCGCACACAGCCTTTAACCCCTCCCCCAGCCGCCGCGCCAATCGGGCGATAGCGTCATAGCCGCCGCCCGCCTGTTGCCGCGCATATTCGCGCATTGCCGCCTGCGCGCACAGCTGCCCCGCCGTGGCGTCGTTTCCCGTCCCGCTTTGAAAGGCGAACGGGCCTGGGCCGCGATCACGCGATGGATCGGCGACGCCCATCACATCGGCGCGGCCGACAATGGCCCCCAATTTTTCACCAGCGGAAAATGCTTTGCCGAACACTGCAAGGTCAGCTGTCACATCGTAATAGCGCTGGCCGCCGCCGCTATCGACGCGGAACCCCGCAATCACCTCGTCAAAGATCAGCAGCGCGCCCGCGCGGCGGGTCGCTTCGCGCGTGACGGCATGAAAATCGCATCCCCCGTCGCTAATCCACAATCCGCCATGATGCATCACCGGGTCCATCAGCACAGCTGCCACATCGCCGCCTGATAGCGCCGCGTGCAGCGCGTCACCATCGCCAAAGGGCAGCGTGATAATGTCGGCCAGCACCCCTGCTGGAACCCCGCTGCCCAGTAAGATACCGCGCCCGTCGAGGCCGGTCAGCACCTGATCCTCCATCCCGTGATAGGTGCCGAGAAACTTGATAATCTTTGCGCGGCCCGTAAAGGCCCGGGCAAAGCGAAGCGCAGTCATCACCGCCTCTGTGCCGCTGTTGAGGAAACGCACCCGCTCTGCCCCCGGCACTAGCCCTTGCAACATTTCAGCAGTTTCGGTGGCATGGCGCGGGTTGAGGATAAGCGAGCCGCGCCTACTCGCCTCGGCAATCGCCGCCATCATCATCGGCGCTCGGTGGCCGAGCATCAGGCACGCCCCGCACAGGAAACAGTCGATATAGCTGTTGCCGTCAATGTCGGTGACGCGTGCGCCCTCGCCTGCGTCGAAATAAGCGGGGTAAGGCGCAAAATAGCGCACAGTTCCCGAAACACCCGCGACCAGCGATTGTTTTGCGCGCGCATGCCACGCCGCTGACTGGGGGGTTTTTGCCCGCCATGCATCGTGCACGGCCCGTTCGAGCGCATCAAATGCAACGCTCATCGTCCCACGCCCGTCGCCGCACCACATGCGAGGTCAAAACTGATGATGGCTTCATTTATCCTTGCCCGCAGAGTCACGCGGTCAATCGCCTGTCCGCCAAACATCGCCTGTATCGCCAGCCCTTCGGCCAGCGCTACCAGCGTTTCGGCGAGCGCCATGACATTTTGCCCGGTGAAATGCCCTTGGGCCTGCGCCAGCTCGATGGTGTCGGCGACCTCTTTTCGCCACCACAGATAATATCCGCCAAGCTCTACTGACAGCGCGGCATCGTTCATTCCTTCGGCGGCGAAATGGTAAAATATGCGGCAGGTCGCGGCGCGCTCATCGTCCAGAGGCATTCCTGCTTCGAGCATCGCGTGAAGCTGGGCCATCCCGTCCGAAGTGTGGGTGATGTCCGCCATAACCAGTGCGACATGATGCACCGCTTCGCGCAGCGCCCCGATCAGCATGGCTTGCTTGTCGTCATAATAATGCGCGATGACCCCGGTGGACCAGCCCGCTTCGCGAGCCACGCTGCGTATATCCGCGCCGCGCACACCATGTTGCGCAATGACGCGGAGCACCGCCGCCGCGATGGTCTGCCGCCGTTCATCATGATCGACAATCTTGGGCATTATCCGTAAATCCCTTCGGCGGCCATGCCGGTGAGTTCAGACAGCGGCGGAGCCAGCACCGCGTGGACAATCGAATCCGACGCGCCCCAAAACACCGATTTGGCGTGAGAGTAATTGAGAAATCCTTGTTTGGCAGAATGGCACCCCTGCCCGCTATTGCCCAGCCCGCCGAACGGCAGGGCGACATGGCCGCCCTGTAGCCCGAAATTATTGACCGCCGCACCGCCGCTGCGCACTTGGTCGATAAAGCGCCGCGCCAATATTGTGTCATGCGTAGCGATATAGGCCCCCAGCGGCGTCTCGCCCGCGTTGATGCCCGCAAAGGCATCGTCGATGCTGTCATAGGGAATGACAGGGATAACAGGCCCGAATATCTCGTCGCTCATACAGGCCAGATCGGCGGGCGGGTCGATAATCAGCGTCAGTGGAAATTGCCGCGCCGCCGCATCGGGCGCATCGCCGTTCAGCGGCTCGACCCGCACGCCGCGCGCCTTTGCTTCCGCGACATACTGCGTCAACCGCTCGAAATGCGCTTGCGTGATGATACCAACGCATTGGTCTGTCCCGACATAGGCGGGGTAGGCGGCGCTCCAGCCTGCACAGGCCAGGGCCACCCATTCGTCCATCTGTGCGCGCGGGACCAGCACATGGTCGGGCGATGTGCATACCTGCCCAGACTTGAGCGTGCGGAACGACAGGAACAGTTTGACCAGCTCTGCGCTCACCCCGTCGGGCGCGAACAGCGCCGGGTTCTTGCCGCCCAGCTCCAGCGTGACCGGCACCATATTACGCGCCGCTGCTTGCGCCACCAGTCGGCCCACTCTGGGGCTGCCGGTAAAGGTTAGATGGTCCCACGGCATCGCGGCAAAAGCCTGCGCTAACTCCGGTCCGCCCTGCACAACGGTAAGCAAATCGGCGGGAAAGTGCGCGGCGACCGCATCGGCCACGGCGCGTGCGGTGGCGGGGGCCAGTTCGGACGGCTTGATAATGACCCGGTTGCCCGCGCTAAGCATGTCGATGCACATGATGAGCGCCGACTCGACGGCAAAGTTCCACGGTGCGATATTGCCCATCACCCCCTTGGGCAGCAACGCGACCTCGCCGTGCGACGATCCATGCTCGGGGCCAAGCGCGATGCGCGCGGGCGCAAGCCATTTGGGCAAATGCGCGATAAAGTGGTTGGCGCGGCCAATCACCGGGCCCGTCTCCATCAGATCAACCAGCCACGGGTGGTGCGATCCGAAATCGGCAGCCAGTGCATCGCGCAGCGGTTGGCGGCGGTCGATGACCATATGCCGCAGCATCTGCACCCGCTCCAGCCGGGTCGCAAGCGATGGCGCGCGATCTCGCGCAAAGGCCGCGCGTTGAGTAGCAAAGGCCGCGTTCAACTTTTCAATCATTACGTATCTTCACCTTCGTTCTAATTTATATCGAACGTATGATATAATTTAACTCGGCGTCAAGCGATGGTTGTTGAATAGATAAAAAGATAGTGACTAATTACTATCTTATCGCTATACCCCAGCGATGGCTCGTCAAAACCTTACTGCTGAGTCACGCCGCGCCCTGACCGTCGAAGCGGTGATCGCGCTTGCCGCAACCACCAACCCAGCTGCGCTCACCACCGCGCAAATTGCTGCGCATATGGGCGTCACCCAAGGCGCACTGTTCCGCCATTTCGCTGACAAAGCGCAGATTTGGACTGCGGTCGTGGAGTGGACAGCCAGCGAATTACTGGGTCGTTTTGATCGCGTGTCAGGCACCACCCCGACCGAGCGGCTGCGCGGCATGTTCGATGCCCATATCGACTGTATCATGACCTACCCCGGTGTCCCGCGCATCGTGTTTGCAGAATTGCAGCGAGCCGGTGACACGGCTGGCAAGGCGCAGGTGATGACGCTGATGCGCGACTATCGCGCGCGGGTGATGGCCGTGCTTGACCAAGCGGCGAACCAATCTCTTATCAATCCATCGACCGATACCGCCGCCGCTGCGACCCAGTTTCTGGGGATGATCCAGGGGTTGGTCATGCAAGCGATGGCCGCCGATGATTTCGCTTCAATGCCTGCAATGGCGCACCGGCTGTTCCCGCTGTTTCTGGCGGGATTGGGAGCATAAACATGACCCTCCCCTTCACCCTCTCTCGCCGCACGCTGTTGATGGCGGCGGTGCTCGTCCCTCTGCTACTGTTGTTTGCATGGGTCGCGCTTCGCTCTGGTCCTCTGGCACCGATCAATGTCACCGTGGCACCTGTGGTGGAGCGCAGCGTCTCTCCCGCGCTATTCGGCATAGGAACGGTTGAGGCGCGCTATACGCAAAAGATTGGCCCAACCACGGCTGGGCGCGTAACCATGCTGGCGGTTGATGTCGGCGACATGGTCCAGCCGGGGCAATTGTTGGCGCAAATTGACCCAATCGACCTAGACCAGCGGATCAATGCTGCATCGGGAAGCATCGCGCGGGCTGCCGCGATCGAACAAGTAGCAAGTGCACAGATTGCCGATGCCAGCGCCCGTGTAACATTCGCCCGCGCTCAGGCCGCGCGAACCGAACGCCTGTTGCAGGGCGGCTGGGTCACTGGGGCCAGCGTTGACCAGCGCCGAGCCGAACTCGCCGCTGCTACAGCCGCATACGCCGCAGCCCAAGCTAACCGCAGTGCCGCCGCTCAAGACCGTGGGCGCGCTGGGGCCGAACGCGCTGGGTTGGTCGATCAGCGCGCCAATTTGCGGCTCATCGCGCCGCGCGCAGGTCTTGTCGTCCGCCGCGCTGCGGAACCAGGAACCACCGTCGTCGCTGGACAGGCGGTCGTGGAAATTGTCGATCCATCGCATTTATGGGTCAATGCACGATTTGACCAAACACAATCGGATGGCCTTGCCGCCGGGCTGCGGGCGCAAATTGTGTTGCGTTCACGCGCTAACCGACCGCTGGCGGGCACCGTGCTGCGCGTCGAGCCACTGGCCGATACCGTCACCGAAGAGATTTTAGCCAAGGTCGGCTTTGCGGCAACAGGCACATCGCCCGCTATTGGCGAGCTCGCCGAAGTGACCATCGCCTTGCCAGCTGGCCCGCGCACACTGGCTATCCCCAATGCCGCCGTCCATAGAATCAATGGTGCGACGGGCGTATGGGTCATCCGCGATGGATCTCTATATTTCACACCTGTCCAACTGGGGGCGCAAAGCCTTGATGGTTGGGTAGCGGTGCGCAGCGGCCTTCGCAGGGGCGAACAACTGGTCATCCACAGCGCGCGTGCGCTGTCGGCCAATAGCCGCATCGCCGTGGTTGACCGCCTGCCATGATTAGCCTTGCCGGACGCGACATCGCCCATAGCTGGGGCAAGTTCGTGCTGACTGGAGTCGGATTAGGCCTGCTTATCGGTGTCACGCTGACCATGGCGGGTGTTTATCGCGGCATGGTCGATGATGCCCAGGCTTTGCTCGACAATAGCCATGCCGACCTGTGGGTGGTGCAGCGCGATACTCTGGGGCCATACGCCGAACCATCAAGCCTTCCCGAGGACAGCGAACGCCCTATCCGCGCGATGCGCGGTGTCGCGGGGGCGGCGGGCATTACCTATCTGACGATGCAGATTGCGCATAATGACCGGGACGTCCGTGTCATGGTCGTCGGTATGGAGATGGAACCACCCGGATTACCGGGCCAGCCCACCCATCTGATTGCCGGGCGCCATATCGTGCGGGGGCATTATGAGGCGGTGGCCGACGTCAAGACAGGCTTTGCCCTCGGGGATCGGGTGCAGGTGCGCCGCAACAGCTTTTCCATCGTCGGGCTGACCAGCCGAATGGTGTCGTCGGGCGGTGACCCGATGCTGTTCTTGTCGCTCAAAGATGCCGGGCAGGCACAATATCAGCGTGATAGCGATGCCATTGTCCGGCAACGTGCGCGCACCGCGTCAAACCCTGCGCTCAACCCGCCGGGTAACCCTGCGGTGGCGGTGGCCGTCAACGCCGCGCAAACGGCCAATACGAATGTCAATGCTGTCCTCGTCACTCTCACGCCCGACGCCGATCCCGATACGGTAGCGGCGGCCATTCGGCGCTGGCAGCGGCTAACGGTCTATACGCGCGCCCAGATGGAAGAGATTCTCGTTCAAAAACTGATCGCCAATTCGGCAAAACAAATCGGGATGTTCCTCGTCATATTGGCCATCGTCAGTGCGGCGATCGTCGCCTTCATCATCTATACGATGACCATCGGCAAGATCCGCGAAATCGCGGTTCTCAAGCTGATTGGCACGCGCAACCGCACCATTTCCGGCATGATATTACAGCAAGCGCTGGGCCTGGGGTTCATCGGCTTTGTCGTGGGAAAGGTCGCCGCGACCTTTTGGGCACCCTTTTTCCCCAAATATGTCCTGTTGCTGTCGTCCGACGCAATCAGAGGATTTGCGGCAACAATGGCCGTGTGCGCTTTGGCGAGCATCCTAGCCATTTATGCCGCGCTGAAAATTGACCCGGCGGAGGCAATCGGTGGCTGAAGGGATAATCATCGAAAATGTCGTCAAAACCTATGGCGAAGGAGACACCGCCGTCCAAGCGTTGCGGGGGGCCAATATGCGCGTCGCCAAGGGCGAAGTCATTGGGCTGATCGGGCCATCGGGATCGGGGAAAAGCACCTTGCTCAAATGCCTAGGTGCCGTCATCGAACCGACGTCGGGGCGGATGACCATCGGCGAGCGATTGATTTACGACAATGGCTGGAAGGTCAAAGATTTGCGCGCGCTGCGCCGCGACTTGATCGGTTTCATCTTTCAGGCACCCTACCTCATCCCCTTCCTTGATGTGACCGACAATGTTGCATTGCTGCCAATGCTGGCGGGCAAGTCCAATACACTCTCGCGCAGCATTGCCCGCGATTTGCTCGACGCGCTTGATGTCGGTCACCGCGCAAAGGCTATGCCATCCCAGCTGTCGGGCGGCGAGCAACAGCGTGTGTCCATTGCCCGCGCGCTGGTCAACCAACCGCCGGTCATCCTCGCCGATGAACCGACCGCGCCGCTCGATGGGCAGCGCGCGCTTGCGGTTATCAATTTGCTCAACACGATGGCCAAACAGTTCGAAACCGCGATCATCGTTGTGACCCACGACGAAAAAATCATCCCGACCTTCAAACGTCTCTATAATATCCGCGACGGCATGACCGAAGAGGTCAGCCAGACAACAGAGTAAGCGTCATTGTCGTCATTCAACGATGCGCCATTGCGATTCGGTGCAGACGTTGAAGCTACGTCGCACGGTTTCGCTATTGTCCGAAAATACGGCCTTGAAATCGAACATGCATTCGCAGCTACCGTCGTCCCAGTTGACGTTGATGCTCTGTCCCGCGTTCAGCACAGCGCTGCCCAGCACGTCCTCTTCCCAATCGGTGCGGTTGACGTTGGAACCATAGAGGCGAAACAATGTCGTCTGCGTGGCATTGGCCACCACGACATGACGATCACGCCCGTCGGCGCATTGACTTCCCGCCACCGGTGCAGGAGCGGCCGGTGCAGCGAGTGGCTGCACCGGGGCGGTGGGTATAGTTGCTACTGCAACGGGCGTGCTGCTCTCTTCCTCCGCAATAGACTGTGTGTTGCCATTTTTGAGCATGAGACTCAGAAATATTATTGCCACAAATGCCACCGCGACCAGCGAGAGGATCAGCGGCACTTGGTTCTTTTTTGGTTCGGCCTGCGGTATCGGCGCGCTTGGTTTTACGGGGCTTGCGGCAGGTGGCGCAACGCTTGTGGCTGCACCCACAAGCTCGACAAGGCTGACCAACACGCGGCCCCACGCCGGATGGTCACGCTCGCCCCGCCAGTCCGACAGCGACGCAAATTGTATCTGGTTGAATGGCAGCGGCGGCTGCCCGTCATCAATAGATGTCTGGACAAGTTTTTGCTGGTTCCGCGCCATATCGGCTTCGGCCCGCACCCATTCCGATTTGGTGGAGTTTTCCGACCAGACCACGATCACGGCCTTCGCGCCGCCGATTTTCTCTTGTATCACATCGCCATAGGAACGGTGCGGCGGCAAGTCTTTATCCCACCACAGGTCATAGCCTTCGCTCTGGACAGCCGCAGCGATCTGCTTGACCTTTTCTAGGTCATCACGCGAATAAGAGATGAAGACGTCGCTCACACTATATCCCCAAAAAATGCACGCGGACATATGCTGCTAGCACAGTCTGCCAAACACAAGTAGGAAAAGATAGGGTCAGGACTCATTAAGCACATGGAACAAGCGATAAAACAGGCCAAGGCGGCGATTGACAACGGCAATCTGTTGCTCGCTTATGACATTGCGCAATCGGCAATCGAAGCGGG
>JBBTFY010000015.1:0-12850 GCA_038041635.1 Pseudomonadota bacterium | reverse complement strand
CAGGCCAAGCGCGTCACCATCGACAAGGACAACACCACCATCGTCGATGGCGCGGGCGACCATGACACGATCAAGGGCCGGGTTGAGCAAATCCGTGCGCAAATCGAAACCACGACGTCCGATTATGACAAGGAAAAGCTGCAAGAACGTTTGGCCAAACTGGCTGGCGGCGTTGCAGTCATCAAGGTCGGCGGCGCTACGGAAGTTGAGGTCAAGGAACGCAAGGACCGCGTTGACGATGCGCTGCACGCGACGCGCGCTGCGGTCGAAGAAGGCATCGTCCCCGGCGGCGGCACCGCGCTGCTTTATGCCATCAAGGCGCTCGACGGCCTAAAGGGTGCGAATGACGACCAGACACGCGGAATCGACATCATCCGCAAGGCCATCGAAACCCCGCTGCGCCAGATCGCGCAGAATGCGGGCGTTGATGGCGCAGTGGTTGCCGGCAATTTGCTGCGCGAAAATGACGAGACGATGGGCTTTAACGCATCGACCGATGTGTATGAAAACCTTGTCGCGGCAGGCGTGATCGACCCGACCAAGGTTGTTCGCACCGCGCTCCAAGACGCGGCATCGGTTGCTGGTCTGCTCATCACCACCGAAGCGTGCATCGCCGAAGCGCCGGAAGACAAGCCAGCAATGCCTATGGGCGGCGGTGGCGGCATGGGCGGTATGGGCGGTATGGATTTCTAATCCAACTGCTCGGCGCTTTGCTGAAACAGGAGCCTTTTCAAGTGAGATGGAAACATCGAACGACTAGGAAAAGGTGGTAAAGTAAGGGAAAGAGGGTCTGTCGTGCTTCAATCTGAAGCGGACAGACTCTAGGAATGGGGTCGGTAGGAGCAATCCTCCCGGCCCTTTTTTGTTCGCCCTTCAACCCTGAAGCATCGCACCCATCAATTTGCTCAGCGATGCGATGGCCTCGTCGCGCGTAATGCTGCCCCGCGTCGCTGATTCGGCGAGCGCTTCTGCACCGCCAAGAATGCCTATGAATACGGAGCGTTGAGCCTGTTGCGGCGCGATGGAGCCAAACGCGAGTGCGCTTTGATAGGCCCGCACGGTTTCATTGCGAATTTCTTGCCTGAAATCATCCATCTCCGCAGAGGCGGCAAGCGCAGCCGAAATTGCGCTATACTGCACGCCATTTTCAAGGACACAGTCAATGAAGGCCGTGCTCAAGATTTCGGTGACATCAGAAAGGGCGATAGGTCTGGCCGCATGGCGGCTGAGCGCATCGGAAACTGCGGCGCTGTGAGAATTGCCAAGGTCGCGATATAGCGCCATCAGCAATCCTGACCGCGTGCGAAAATGCTGATAGGCAACAGGTTTGGTCACCCCGCATCGTTCAGCGACATGCGCCAAGGTCAGCGCATCTGACCCTTGTGTGCGGATAATTTCCGACGCTGCGTCAAGCAGGTGCCTGCGCCTGTCGGCCTTTGCCATACGGCGACCATCGACCATTGACCCTGCCTCACCCTGTTAAAAATTGGCTATTGACGTCTATGTTGCTTTGTATATTACTTATCGTAAGTTACCAAACGTAATTTATGATGGAGTTATGCAGTGATGGTCGAAAGCGTGAAAATAGTGGAGGCGTCGGCGGGCAGGATGGCAGACTATGTCTTGGCTATTCCTGACTTGGTCTTTGCCACTGGGCCAATCAGCTATGGCTATCAATTCGGGGCCGACCGACAGGTGTTTGATGCTCTGATTATGGCGTCTTGGCAGACCAATGACACATTATTTGCTGCGGCAACCAGCCGGATTGCACTAGTGGATGGCGAGTTGGCGGGGGTTGAAATCGGTTTTAAGGGAGCGAATTTTTACCCCTATAAGACCAATTTGGCCACAGCTGCGACGCCGATGATCGCGAGTGGGCAAGTGCCATACGAAATGTTGGCGGGTGTAATCGAACGTGCGGATAAAGCGAGTTACCTTAACGCGCACGTCCATGACGATGTCTATTATCTTCATGCTCTGTCGGTGTTTGATCGGTTCAGAGGCGCGGGAATTGGCTTAGCGCTACTCGACGATGCCAAAAGCCGCGCCAAGGCGGCTGGGTTTCGAGAGCTACAACTTGATGTGCTTGCGGATAATCCGGCGGTCAGATTCTACCTCGCCCAGGGGTTGAGAGTGGTGGTAGAAACCGTGTCGCCTGAACTGACCAAAGATCATGGTTTTCCAAGTGAATTGCGCATGGCGATTGCGTTGTGACGGCGCCTCGCATCCTCATCGTTGGTGGATATGGTGTCGTCGGAGCACAGGTCGCGGCGCTATTGGCGGGGCGCAACCCGCAACTTGAGATATGGATTGGCGGACGGTCTTTGGAAAAAGCATCTAATGTCGCCAAGGCATTCCCCAATGCGCGTGGTGTGCAAATTGACGCAGATGCCGCCGATCCATTGGCGGAATTTGCGGAAATGCCGGATGTCATTCTAGCTGTCGCGAATGATGATGATGACCATTTGTTGCTATCGGCGGCGCGGCGCGGAATAGCTTTTATCGACATTGCGCGATGGACCGAGCGGATGCACGGCGCGATTGCGCGCTTGGAGTCGGTCAAACTTACCGCTCCTGTCATACTTGCATCTGGATGGATGGCAGGCGTGGCTGCGACTGTTGCGGCGCAGCTGGCAACCGGGATGGCAAAGATCGACACGATCACCATTGATATTCTCTATGCACTTAAGGATAAGGCTGGCCCCAATTCGGTCGCCTACATGGACCGGCTGAACATCCCATTCACGATTTACAGTGGTGGCAAACCACGATCAGTCATGCCGATGACTGATGCACGCACTGTCAATTTTTCAGAAGGGCGGACCTTAGATTGCTATCGGCTTGACATACCAGAACAATTCACGCTGGTCCGCAATTTAGGCGCGGCGGGTGTTTCTAGTCGAATAACCTATGACGATGTGACGGCTATCAAACTCATGTTGTTTCTGATTCGATCCCGCATATGGGCCATCTTGAGCTGGAATATCTTTGCCAAAGTGCGTCATGCCCTGCTTTACAATCCGGGGGAGGGCGCTCCTCAAGAGACTGTCCTCGAAGTTTCAGGCGAAGCGCATGATGGGAAATCTGCTTCGCACAGGGTAACAATTTTTGATGCGCTGGGGCAGACGCATATGACGGCCGCTGGAGCAGTTTCTCAGGTCGAAAGGGTATTGGGACTAAGCGGAAGGGTGCCACCACCGCATGGTGTCAGTTTTCCTGAACAACTGACAGACCACGCCGAAGCAATGACAGCGCATATGGAAATGGGTGTTTCGATAAGCTCACACTAGCAGGCGTTCAGTGACGCGGCAATCCAGTCTATGGCACCGCTTCTGGATTGGTTGACCTACGGTCGCCTTCGGCCCCGCTCCACTCGCAATGACGAGGGTGAAAGCAACAGGTGTGTATCGTTGATAGCACACCTCGAAAACCCGCAGGCGGCCGTTGTTTCCCCCGCGCGATGTATCAACCAAAACGCCGACGCATCTTCACACATGGGCCTCGCACGAAACGCGATATGCGTGATGATTGAAAAGTTAGGCTAGCCCCGCAAACCCCGTTCTCAGGTCAACTTTGGTCGCACCGCCCCTGGCCGCGTGGGCATGGCAATGTTCATCGTCCGCGATGCCGAGGGTGCGGGGCATTGAAACCCGGCGGCATGATCGTCACACGATAAGTTGACGCGCCAGCGTCAGGCGGCGCGAGACAGTGCGACCGTGACTTCCATGAATTTAGGCTTGCTTTGCGGGCCATCGCCCAGTGGCGGCAATGCATAACCACCACTGCTCAAAGAACAGAGCGGCATTCCCGCCGCCGCCAATGTGTACGGGGACACTCGATGACGCGTGCACAAACCGCCGGCCCCATCGCTGACCAACGCCGTTTCAAACTCCACGCCGAAATCCGTTTCGCTGGCGCGGATGACCGTGGCGACAACCAACTGTCCCTTGCCAAGGTCCAGCACCATTTGTTCGCCCTGTTTCACGCCCACCAATCCTTCGATTCTGGCACCGACAATCGACAGGTCGCGAACAATGGCTTCGTATCGGTGATCTTCGTGGATCACGCCTATCCGGCGGAACACCGATCGTCGCTCAGGGCGATAACGGTCCGGGCCACTGGGTGTGATTGTGTAATCACTCGACTGCATCCACTCAAGCAACTGGTCTATCGGCAATGCTTTTGTATAAATCCAGCCTTGAACATATTTGGCGCCCTTTGAGCAAACCAGTTCCAGTTGGTCAAAAGCCTCGACCCCTTCGACCGTTGTTTCCATCCCCAATGCTTCGGCCAGCCCGATGATGGCGGCGATAATTTTGCTGCTATTGTCGCCCTTTTGTGTGCATGAATCGACAAAGCTGCGATCAACTTTGATCTTGTCGAACGGGGCGGACCGCAAGTAACTTAACGAAGAAAAGCCGGTTCCAAAATCATCGAGAGCGAGCGATACGCCCTGCCGTTTCAACTGCCTGAACACATCTTCGGTTGTTTCGCTATCGTTCAGAAAAACGCTTTCCGTCAATTCCAATTCCAACCGTGACGGCTCAAGGCCGCTGTGCACCAAGGCTTCACTAACGGCCTGAACAAACTGGTCATTGGCAAATTGCACCGCCGAAACATTGACGGCAACGCGCACTGTTGCTGGCCATTTTACAGCATCCCCGCAAGCACGGCGCAGCGCCCATTCGCCAAGTTGGTTTATGAGGTTGGACTCCTCTGCCAACGGAATAAATGTTGCTGGACTGATGCTGCCGCGATCGGGATGGTCCCACCGCAACAACGCCTCGCAACCGATGACAACATTATCGCTGACCCGGACGACAGGCTGGTAATGGAGGTCCAGTTCATCCTTTGCCAATGCCTCACGCAGGTCATCGACCATAAGTTGACGCTCTGCCGCCGCGTCCTTGAGGTCGTCGGAGTAGAAACGAAACTGGCCTCGCCCGCCATTTTTTGCGGCGTAGAGGGCAAGGTCGGCGTTGCGGGTCAACTCGTCACGATCAAGACCGTCATAGGGCGCAATGGCGATGCCGACCGATGCACCTATCAACGCATGCTTATCGTCGATCGGATAGGGCTGGGAGAGCAGCTGGACGATCTTGCCCGCCAACTCGCCTAAGGCACCGCGATCCTCAATATCGGGCAATATGATTTGAAATTCATCGCCCCCAAGCCGACCGATTTCACCGCGTTTGCCAACAATTCTGTTTAGTCGCTGCGCTACAATTTTGAGCAATGTATCGCCAGCCGGGTGACCCATCGTGTCATTGACATGCTTGAACCGATCAAGATCAAGCATGATCAACGCACAGTTGCGCTTGGTCTGTTGAAAGGCCGCCAGAGTCGCATCAAGGCGCCTCGCCATCCTATGGCGATTGGCAAGACCGGTCAGCGAGTCATATTCGGCCAGCACACTATCCGCCAGTTTCCGTTCATATTCAACGGTGACATCCTTGGCACTGCCACGATAGCCCACCAGATTGTCGCTCGCGTCGAACTTGGGATGGCCCGTAATCATCCACCAGTTTTTATTCGCGCCCGCGCTGCCGTCATGCCCAGCAAATCGGACAACCAGATCGACGATCCTCTTGTTTGCGGCGAGAAGGAATTTCAGCGGCCGATCAGATTTGGCATCAGGATTCGCGGTATCGACCTCGAACAACTCTGCCAGCGACTGTGCCAATAACGCATCAGCCGAATGCCCCAATTGCGCGGCAGCGTTTTCCGATATGTAGATCAATCGGCCGAGCTGATCTGTCGCCCATATCCAGCCGATGCCGGCTTGCTCGAAATCATCAAGCAATTCGAGTCGACGTGCGGTGTCCTTCGGCTTGATAATGGCCACACGTCCGCCATCAGATCCTCTGTCCCCTTTGGCAGAGTTATTGGATTTCAAGACGTTATAGAAGGCCACGATTTCTTATCCCTACATCCTGCCAAATTAGCAGACTGATGTTGCATGAAATATAGCCTAATATGGTTTATTTACTTTTAACCTTGACCATCGCGCTGCGCCCTTTGCAGGGCAAAGTAGCGCTTGCAAAAGCAGCTGTGCTTCCACAAACTCCGCCAATGGACATTCAACACATGTTTCGCAAAATAGGTGCCGTAATGGCCTTCGCGATGGCGCTCCTGTCATCATATGCCAGTGCCGCCACCAGTGCATGTGATGCCCGCCCTGTTCGCGTCATGACCTATAATATCCGGCTAGATACGCCAGCAGACGGAGAGAATAGCTGGTCGCACAGGCGCGCGTGGTTGACCGATCAGATCGTCTGGCTACGCCCCGACATTTTTGGCTTGCAGGAAGTGGTGCCGGGCCAAAAACGCGACATCATGCGCGACCTGCCAAGCTATCAGATTATCGGCGATGGCCGTGACGCGAGCAGTGCGGCGGGCCATGATGCGGGTGAATCATCGCCGATCGGGTTCGACCGCGCGCGATTTGACCTGCTCGGCAGCAGCACATTCTGGTTATCGCCGACGCCGGATGTAACGGGCATAGGGTGGGATGCGGCATTCCCCCGCGTCGCCACGTGGGTGCGGCTGCGTGCTAAAGCTGGCCACCAGACGATATTAGCGGTCAATACGCATTGGGACCATGTGGGAGAAGAGGCGCGCCGCCAATCAGGGCTGCAGCTCCGTCAATGGCTGGCCCGCAATGCGCGCGTCGGTGAACATTTGGTTATGCTGGGGGATTTTAATACTGCAATTGAGAGCATAGCGATGCAGGTGTTTGTTGACCCTGCCCAAAGGATAGCACGGCTAAGCGACAGCCGAACAGCATCACTGACGGCTCCGTTCGGCCCCATCGGCACCTTTAATGCTTTTCAGCTGCAACCCGCCGCTGCCCCTACCATCGACCATATCCTCGTGGGAGATAGTGTGCGCGTAAGCCGTTATGCGGTGATGGCGCAAAATGTTGAGGGGCGGATGATTTCCGATCATTACCCCGTATTGGCCGATCTGGAGTTGGGACCGCCCTGTCCACCCGCCGCGCAGCCCGGCCAGCAAATATCGGTCCCTGCAACCGCGACAACCTATCCCTATCTATTGTTCGTTCCGGCCAATTATCAGCCCCGTGGCCGCGCGCGGCTGCCGCTGATGATATTCCTGCATGGATCGGGTGAGCGCGGGACCGACATTCGCCTTGTTGCCGCCCATGGTCCGCCGCGCCTCGTGCAGACGCAAATCGATTTCCCATTTGCTACGGTGTCCCCGCAACTAGAGGCTGGCGGCGATTGGGACATAGCGCGGCTCGAAGCGACACTGGCGCATGCGCAAAGCCTTGTCCGCGTTGATAGACGCCGCATGGTGCTGACCGGGCTTAGCCTGGGCGGCCACGGCAGTTGGCGCTGGGCATCGGCCTACCCCGAACGCTTTGCCGCTGTGGTGCCTATTGCAGGACGCGGCGACCCAGCGACGGCTTGCGCGCTGCGCAATACGCCTGTCTGGGCATATCATGGCAGCGACGATACTGTGGTCCCCGCCAGCGGAAGCAGCGCGATGATCGACGCCATTCGTGCATGTGGCGGCGGACACGCGCGCATCACGCTCTATCCCAGAGTCGGGCATGACAGCTGGACACAGGCCTATGCCGACCCCGCGCTCTATATGTGGATCAACGAACAGTTTAGGCGGTGAGACTGCCTTTGTGGACAACGTTAATCCGCGACGCCATCACTGCAAAAATTGCAATCATCGCATAGGCCGCCATAGGCACAATAAAAGCCAATATCAGGCTGGCATTGTCGGCAAACCGCCCCACGGCATAGGGCAATACCGCGCCGCCAACGATAGCAAGACATAGCAGCCCCGATGTTGACGATTGCGATACGCCCGATCGTTCCAGCGTGATTGTGAAGATCGTCGGGAACATGATCGAGTTAAACAGCCCCACCGCCAATGCTGATGACGCCGCGACGACTCCATCGGTGAGTAACACTGTTGCGCATAGGCTTGCAGCAACGCCTGCCGCGCCCATCAGCAATTTTGGCGCGGCTATTCGCATCAACAAATAGCTCCCGGCAAATCGACCAACCAGCGCACCCATCCAGTAGATGTTGGCGAGGTAAAATCCGGCGGTTTCAAGCGGCAGGTTAAGCACATGCGGCTGGTTGAGGAAATTGATCATGATGCTGCCGATCGACACCTCGGCCCCAACATATAACCCTATGGCGAGCGCGCCGAATAAAGCCCATTTTGACCGCAGCGCTGCCAGCACCGAATCACCGCGCGTGCCGCCAATTCCTTGCGCGGCATCATCAATTGTCCGCCGCGACCACCAGATGAATAGCATCAGAGGTGCTAGCAATATGGCGATGATCAAAAATGCGTGAGACACGGCCTCCAACGCCAATGCGCGCCCTGCAGCGTCAATGATTGGCGCATGGCCCGACTTCATGACTTCCTCACCCAGCATGATTTTTGAGCCAAAATTGACCCCAAGGACGACACCAAGCGAGTTGAAGCCTTGGGCAAAAGTGAGCCTGAAATGACTTTTCTCCGGTGACCCTAATGCGGCTGCCAGCGGGTTTGCAGCGACCTGTAACGTCGTAATCCCCACGCCCAGCACAAATAACGCCGTGAGGATCAGCAAATAGTTTTGAAATTGCGCGACGCCCTGCACCAACAGGCATCCGGTCATCATCAAAGCAAGTGCGAGCAAGATTGCACGCACGGGACCGACGCGATTAAGCAAAGTCGCTGCAGGCAGCGCCATAACCCCATAAGCGGCAAAGGACACAAGCTGCGTCATCAACGCATCGGTATAGCTAAGATCAAAGCTGGCCTTGAGCGACGCAATCAACGGGTCGTTGTTAGAGGTAATAAAACCCCACGCAAAGAACAGCGTCGTTACTGAGAGAAATGCGGTCGAAAGACCAAAATTGCGCAGCGGCACAGCGTTATCGTCCCATGGTAGGCCGCGCCCTCATAAACCACGTAATTGAGGTTCATGAGGGCACGGCCTAAGGATCATTTCTGTCACATGGGCAGGTGTAACCATAGCAAGCCCAGGCGGCAAGGCTAAGCATTGGCTATCCAATGCCCCCAAGGGTGACACCAAGAACGGGGTTTGATCTTCCGCCACGAACTGGTTTTGGTTGACACTAAACAAGGGGTAAAACAACGGTCGCCTGCGGGTTACAGGGGTGTTTTTGTGGTGTGGTGTAAACTTAATACACCTCGCTCTATTTGCGCTCGTCATTGCGAGCGAACGTAAGGGAGCGCGGCAATCCAGAAGCGGCGGGCATAGACTGGATTGCTTCGCTTCGCTCGCAATGACGAAGATGATATTTCGCGCGAAGCCGCAAAGACGCGGAGAAAGATACTGTGCTTCGAGGCGTGCTTTCGGTTTGCCGCGTCGCTGCCCTCCTCGCAATGACAAAGGGCTGTATGAACGCGACCATCGCCACGCAGTTACAGGCTTGGGCTTGGGTATCAGGAATAGTCATGTGCGCACATTACCATGGCGCAGAGCTTGTAGGAAAGCGCCAAGTAAAAGCCCGCTCATGGCCCTTCCCCCCCGCTTTTAAGTTAAGGCGCATTGTTCGACGCGCTTGACGGCGAGTCGCGCGCACGGGCATAAGGGGAAGGAGTGGAGAAGTGCGCTTTTCCCGATCATTTCAAGAGCACAAAGGCCCGCATCAATGGTAAGCCGACGTCCCGCTAAACCGAACCACGGGTGGGACGATATTTGGCGATCCAGCCTGGGGCGGACGTGGCATCTCATTGCGGGCGTCGCGATATTTTCATTCGCGCTGTTGCTGGCTCTATCCTTGCTGACATTCAATGCCGCAGACGCCAGCATGACCACCGCTGCGGGCGGGGCGAGCCATAATTGGCTGGGGCTGCCGGGGGCATATATTGCCAGTTTGGCGTTGCTGATTGTTGGATGGGCATCGCTGTTGCTGGTGCCTTTGCTCGTGCGTTTTGCGTGGCGGTTGATCGTTGGGAAGGGGCGGGCCACGCGACCACGCAAGCTTAAAGTAGGATTGATCGGCGTGCTGTTGGTGGCGGTGGCGCTTGCGGTGTGGGAAAATTATCCGACCCGCAGCCTAACGGCTGGATGGGGCGGTGTTGTCGGGCTGATTGCCGAGCACCCGCTCGACTTAATATTTGTCAATGTCGGCGCTACTACGGCTTGGTATGTTCGTTGTTGCCTGACGCTGTTCTTCTCAATCCTGGGGGTGTGGCTTTGGTGGCGCAGCCTTGGCCTCGCGGCGATACGATGGCCGACTAGCTTGGCCGATTGGCACGGAAACGAAGATGATGGCACCTATAATGATGGCGGCGATGCGCGCATGGCTCCGCGCGCTCCGCCAACGTCGCCGCGCCGAACTGTGCAACCCTTGGGCGGCAATGCGCCGATTATATCGGAACCGGCCGCTGCGCCGCAACCCAGCCGTATCCCACGCGGGCCGAAACAAGGCGATATGTTTGCGGACAGCAGCCTGCCGTCGCTGGCGCTGCTCAGCCCCGTCCCTGACAAAGCGGGGCAAGCCATCGACAAGGGGGCGCTCGAACGCAATGCCCGTTTGCTGGAATCGGTGCTGGAGGATTTTCAGGTTCGCGGTGTGATTAAAGCCATTCGGCAAGGGCCGGTCGTCACCATGTATGAGCTGGAGCCTGCGCCAGGCACCAAGGCCAGCCGTGTTTCCAATTTGGCCGACGATATTGCACGCAACATGTCGGCGCTGTCGGCGCGCATTGCCCCGATACCGGGGCGAACCGTGATCGGCATCGAGCTGCCCAATGCCAAGACCGAACCGGTGGTGTTGCACCAGCTTATCGCCAGCGAAGCGTTTCAGGGTCAACAGGGGCAATTGCCGATTGTGCTGGGCAAAAATATCGCGGGCGACCCGGTTATTGCCGACCTTGCCCCGATGCCGCATCTGTTGATTGCGGGGACCACGGGATCAGGTAAATCGGTTGGCCTCAACGCGATGATCTTGTCCTTGCTCTATCGCTTGACGCCGGATCAGTGCCGATTGATTTTAATCGACCCCAAGATGCTCGAACTCAGCGTTTATGACGGCATTCCGCATTTGCTCTCCCCCGTCGTGACCGAACCAGCCAAGGCCATCCGCGCATTAAAATGGGCGGTCGAGCAAATGGAAGACCGCTATCGCATGATGGCCAACCTGTCGGTCCGCAACCTCTCCAGCTTTAACGACAAGGTGCGCAGCGCAAAAAGCCGTGGGCAATCGCTGCGCAGGCAGGTGCAAACCGGGTTCGACCCCGAGACGGGCCGCCCGATTTACGAAGAGGAGGCACTGGAGTTCGAACCGCTGCCGCAAATCGTTGTCGTGGTCGACGAACTAGCGGACTTGATGATTACGGCGGGTAAGGAGGTTGAGGTGCTGATCCAGCGGCTGGCGCAAAAGGCGCGGGCGGCCGGCATTCACCTCATCCTCGCGACGCAGCGCCCCAGCGTCGATGTTATCACCGGCGTTATCAAGGCCAATCTGCCGACGCGGATCAGTTTCCACGTCACCAGCAAGATCGACAGCCGCACGATATTGGGCGAACAGGGCGCCGAACAATTGCTGGGCAAGGGCGACATGCTGTATATGGCGGGCGGCAAACAGCCGATCCGTATCCATGGGCCGTTCGTGTCGGATGACGAGGTGCGGATGGTTGCCGACCATTGGCGTGCACAGGGCATGCCGACCTATGTCGAGGCGGTGACCGAGGAACCCGACGGCGACGGCGACTATGTTTTCGGCGGCGAAATGACGGCCGATAGCCCCGAGGATCGCCAATATGCGCAGGCGTGTCAGGTGGTCATCGACAGCCAGCGCGCGTCAATCAGCAGTGTCCAGCGCGCGCTGCGTATCGGCTATAACACCGCAGCACGCCATATCGACCGTATGGAAGAGGACGGCATTATCAGCACGCCCAACCACCTGGGTCGCCGCGAGGTGATGGTGGACCGATCGGGACAAGCACGGTGACTTTTGCCACAATTGGTTAAGCGGGTTCAGCCGTCATTCAATCCATTGACGTCAAACGTTACAACTAACCCATTTAACCCATTTAACCCATTTAACCCATTTCAGGAATGCCCATGACTTACCCACGTTCTATTGCAACTATCACGCTGCCTGTGGTGCTTGTCATGGGCGCTGTGTCACTGCCGCAGCAAATGGCGTTGGCACAGGGCCGCGCGCCAGCGCCCGCCGCTGCGCCCGCACCGTTGACGGGCGATTTGCTCCGCGTGCAACAGCATTTGTCGGCGATGAGCAGCTTGACCGCAGATTTTACCCAGACCGACCGTCGCGGGCAGGTGCAGTCGGGTCGGTTAACACTGCGCCAACCCGGGCACATCCGCTTTCAATACGCACCCGGCAATCCGCTGTTGATTGTTGCGGACGGGCGCTCGTTGACGCTGATAGATTATGAGGTGCGCCAGGTGCAGCGCTGGCCGATCCGTAATTCGCCGCTATCGGTGCTGATCGACCCACAGGCCAATCTGGTGCGTTATGGGCGGCTAAACGACACGGGTAATCCCAATACGCTCTCGGTCGAGGTGCGCGACCCCAGCCGCCCCGAATATGGCATGATCACCATGATATTCGAACGTGACGCCGCTTCGCCTGCGGGCTTGCGCCTTTATGGCTGGGTTGCGCTCGATGCGCAGCGGCAACGCACGACGATACGCCTGACCAATTTGCGATACGGAGTCGCGGTGGCTGACAGCATGTTCCGGTGGCGCGACCCGCGCACGGCGACGCGGGGGCGCTAATCGGTATATTTCTTGTGCCCGATTGGCACGTCGATGGCACTCAACGCCGCCAACCAACGATTCATCGCACGCCAAGGTGTAATAGATTGTTTCGTTCATGTG
>JBBTFY010000014.1:0-18643 GCA_038041635.1 Pseudomonadota bacterium | reverse complement strand
ATCGCGCCGCCTGATTGGCTTGGATGTCGGTAATTATAACGCGGAATCGCGCGCTATCGTCCTCCACCCCGCCGATTATGTCAGCACCGACATCATCGGTCGCCAAGGCAAGCTGGGTCGCAGCGAAGGCTGCTTTGCGGTGCGGCAAGACGACATCTACATGGCGCTGGCGCTGCTCGGCGAAGGACGGATGATCTACGCCGACCGGGGGTAAAATCCCCACTGTCTCCCCGTGCGGGATAAACTATGTATGTCGCACGTGTCAGTGTAACCCGAGAGGGGTAATTTAGTGCACTGCCACCGTGATTCCAGAAACTTCCGTGCGTCCGACAGCGAATCTGGTAAACTGCGCTCCATATGAAGATTGTGAGAAATTGATGGCGATAAAGATAGAAGGGAATTGGTACTCAGGGCTAGCATTTGATGTGCATACCGTTTCGAGCACGCACCTCGGAGTGGATGAGTTCGGCCATCACCGTTTTGAAAACACACGTAGCGAGATGGGTGAGCTGGTCTATCAGCTTAAATACCGAAGCGACAGATCGCACCTTCCCAAGATTGTGGAGTTACTCAACGGCATCAACGGCATCGAGAATTTTGACTATATTGTGCCGATTCCGCCGACGAACAAAAAACGCGCTTTTCAGCCTGTCGAACTGATCGCCCATGCCTTGGGCAAGTGCCGGCACGTGGATGTTTGGCAGGGCCTCATCACCAATGAAGGCGATGAAGAGTTGAAAGGAATCTCCGATCCGGTTGAGCGGGTCGAGCGTTTGCAAACAGCGATCAAAATCGTGAAGGGCGCCGACATCGCGGGCAAGAAGATTTTGCTCGTTGATGATCTGTATCGGTCAGGCACCACGCTGCGCGTTGCCACCGATCTTCTCTACAGAATCGGCAAGGCAGAAAAAGTTTCCGTCCTCACCATGACCAAGACGCGGAGCAACCAATGACGACAGTGTTCCTCTCCGGATCACGCAAGATCAGCCGTATCAATGATGCTATTCGTCAGCGGATCAACAATATGATCGAGCAACGACACGACATCATCATCGGCGACGCCAATGGCGCGGACAAGGCGATGCAAACCTATCTTGCCGAACGTCAATATGACCGAGTGACCGTCTATTTTGTCGGTAACGCCTATCGCAACAATGTCGGCGCGTGGCCGACGGAGCAGGTGTTTGCTCCATCGCACATGACTGGGCGAGAATTTTACACGCTCAAGGACAAGGAAATGGCGCACGCCGCCGATTTCGGTCTCGTACTTTGGGATGGGAAAAGCGCAGGAACAATCAGCAACGTTCTTGAGATGCTGAAATTCGGGAAGAAGGTGGTCGTGTATTTCTCGCTGGAAAAGCGCTTCTTCACACTTGCGAAGGGCGAGGACGCAGAGCAACTTATCAACAAATGCGACCCTGAATCGGTCAGCGAGATGAGCCACAAGATAAAACTCACGGGCGCGTTACGCGAAATCAGCAATGCGAGGCAAACCAGCCTAGCACTTTGAGTGCGATCGACGCACTGCCCCATCGGGATCACTCAATGCCGCAATTACGCGGAATTACGGTGAGTGGAATTACGGTGACAGCGCACTTCACTCTCCTTCTTTGATCGCACTTTCCTACAGGCTCTGCGCCATGATAATATGCGTGCGGGTTCACTCAAGCCCACGGCTCTTTTCAGCGTTTAACCCCCACCCGCGTTCAGATTCACGTGCCTCTGAACGCCCCCTCCCCTGAAGGGGAGGGTAATATTCTCTCTTCGCGTCTTCGCGTCTCCGCGTGGACTCTCTTTTCGCCCTTCCCCTAGGCAGGCCTAGCGGGTGGCGTGAACTCTCTTTTCTCTCGCACCCGTGCTTCGGATTTAGTCCGAAGCTCTGGCAATCAGGAGCAGCGCTTGTCAGCCACCGCTCCTGCCTTCGCAGGAGCACAAGATAGCTTTCGCTTCTTCGTGGCTTTGTGTGAGATATCTTCGTCATTGCGAGCGCAGCGAAGCAATCCATGGATTGCCACGGGTCTTGCGGCCCTCGCAATGACGATGGAGGAAATATGAGATGTATTAAGTGTATCATACGACTGTATTAAGTTGACACCACAGCTAAAATATCCCCTGTAACCCGCAGGCGGCCGTTGATTCACCCCCTGTTTCGTGTCAACCGTCCTATATGAATAATACAGTGGAGGCCAACGCCGCAAACCCGCTCTTGGTGCACCCTTCGTGAGCTTGTTGGCACTTGCGCACAGCGCGTGGGCGGGGCACAACATCGCACATGAGCGCACAAACCGCCGGCGGGCCACGCATTTCGCCTGTCCAAATCCTGATCGCGCTGATTGGCGGATTGGCGGCTGGCTTAGCGCTGGCTTGGGCAGCGCCGGACCGTGTGGAAAGCATCACCGCATGGCTCGACCCCATCGGTGCATTGTGGCTGCGCGCATTACAGATGACGATCATTCCGTTGGTCGTGTCGCTGCTCATCACCGGCATCGTCACATCGGTGGCGGCGGCGCGCGCGGGGCGGCTGGCGGGCTGGTCAATCGCAATATTCTTTGCGGTGCTGTGGGCGGGGGCGATCATGGCCGCGTTCATCACGCCGCTATTACTCGAACTATTCCCAATTCCGGCCGAAGCGGCACGCTCGTTGACCGCCAGCATGGGCAGCGCCGCCGACATTGGCGACATCCCGCCCTTCGCCGAGTTTATCAAGGCGATGATTCCGACCAACCCCGTGGCAGCAGCGGCCAATGACGCCATCCTGCCGCTGATCATATTCTCTGCGATATTCGGCCTTGCCATCACGCGGTTGGAAGCTGGCGCGCGTGACCGCCTGTCCGGCTTGTTTGCGGCGCTCGGCGATGCGATGCTGGTCATCATCGGCTGGGTGCTGGCAATTGCGCCCATCGGCGTTGCGGCGCTGGCGTTCGTTGTCGCGGCGCGCACGGGGGTGGGCGCGATTGGCGTGTTCCTGCATTATATCGCCATCGTCTCTGCCGTCGGCTGCGTCGTATGGTTCGCGGCCTATCCGCTAGCCATGTTCGCTGGAAAACTAAAGATGGGGACGTTCGCCCGCGCGGTGTTGCCACCCCAAGCGGTGGCGATTTCGACGCAAAGCTCGCTCGCTTCGCTCCCCGCCATGCTGCGCGCTTCGGCTGCGCTGGGCGTGCGCGAAACCAGCGCCGATGTCACCCTGCCGCTTGCGGTTGCCTTGTTTCGCGCCACCGGCCCCGCGATGAACCTCGCTGTCGCTATCTATGTCGCCTATCTGACAGGGGTTGAACTGACGCCGGTCACGCTCGCTATCGGGGTGGCGGTGGCGGCGACGACGACATTGGGCGCGGTCAGCCTGCCCGGCTCGATCAGCTTTATCTCTTCCTGCGCACCCATCGCGATTGCCATGGGGGTGCCGCTGGAACCACTCGCGCTGCTCGTCGCGGTTGAAACGCTGCCCGACATCATCCGCACTGTCGGCAATGTGACGATGGACACTGCGGCTGCCGCGATTGCCGATAGGTTGGGCGGCGTCGATCATTCTTCACCTTGAAAAGGACATAGCCATGCACATGCGACAATTGGGTGACGGCCTCACCGTCTCTGCTATCGGCATTGGATGTATGCCGATGATCAAGGGCGGCAATATCGTCTATGGCGGTGATGCCGACCCCGATGAGGCAATCAAAACCATCCACCAAGCGATCGACATGGGTGTCACTTTTTTCGACACCGCGCAAATCTATGGCCCGTTCCAGAACGAGGAATTGGTGGGCGAAGCGATACGGGGCAAGCGCGACGGCCTAGTCATCGCCACCAAGTTCGGATTTCGTTTTGACGGGATGCGCATCACTGGGGTCGATGGCTCCCCCGCGAACGCCCGCGCCTCGGTGGAGGGGTCGCTAAAGCGCCTTGGCATCGAATGTATCGATTTGTTTTACCAGCACCGGATGGACCCCAACACACCGATTGAGGAGACGGTCGGCGCACTCGCTGAGTTGGTAACAGAAGGAAAAATCAAACATATCGGCCTGTCCGAGGCCGCGCCCGAACGCCTGCGCGCCGCCAACGCGGTGCACCAAATCGCGGCGTTGCAAAGCGAGTATTCGCTGTGGGAACGCGATGTCGAGGATGATATCCTCGCCACCTGCCGCGACCTTGGTATCGGCTTTGTTCCTTACTCGCCGTTGGGGCGCGGGTTCCTCGCGGGGAAAATACGCAGTTTTGATGCGATTCCAGACAATGACTGGCGGCGCAATGACCCGCGCTGGAGCGAAGAGAATTTCGCCACCAATTTTGCTATCGTCGAGACTGTCGAAGCCGTCGCTGCAAAACATGGCGCTAGTGCGGCACAGGTCGCGCTGGCATGGCTACTCGCGCAGGGGCCAGACATCGTCCCCATCCCTGGCACAAAACGACGGGTGACGATGGAAGACAGCGTTCTCGCCGCTGACCTCGTGCTAACCGCCGATGACCTGTCCGTGCTCGATGCCGCCAGCCCCAAGGGCGCAACAGCGGGGCCGCGCTATGGCGAAATGGGGATGCGGATGGTGCGGATATAGCCCGCTACAGCGTGATAACGTCAGCTTGAATCGTCATGGCGAGAAGACCCGAACCTGTTTCGGGGCGACGCGGCAATCCAGCTAACATGCTATAGCGCTCTGGATTGCTTCGCTCCGCTCGCAATGACGGTGAAACCTTATCGACTACCACCACCGCCAGATGCCCGCTGCCAATCGACTTCCCAGCGGCGTGTGCGCCCAAGTCATTGCCAGCCACAACAAGGTGCCGAGCAATAGAGCGCCGCTACCCGGCCATGCCGCGCCCCAGCTTATCCGGCCGCCAAACTGGCCAGCGAATGGGAAAAAGCTCGTGCGGCGGCACCAGCCGCGCCATGCATCGCCCATTACACCTGCTTTTTTTCTATCCTGCCCCGCTGCGCCGCCCAGCGCGAGGATGATAATTGCAGTGGTCAGCACATGATTTTCCGGCGTTGGCCACAGCAGAATATGCACCAGCGCCCAGATCGCAAAACTCCACATCATCGGGTGACGGGTAATCGCAAACACACCAAGCGGGTTACGCATCGCCATTGCCGTCGCCCCAGGCGATGGCATCGCCGGATTGCCAAAGAATGAGCCCGCGAGCAGCACTGACGCCAACCACATCACGATGCTCGCCGCGATCCATGCATGGTCGCCAGCCACATAGGCTGGCGCGGTCGCGGGCACCGCCAGCCAAGCCCAGATAATCCAGCCAAATGTGCCAAACGCGACCAGTGCATAGAGGCCACGAAAAACGCCCTCACCCATCGAGCCAGACAGCGGCGCACGCAGGGGGTGTGACAAGGCAAAATGGCTGCCGACAAAAGCGGCGCAGGCCATACCAAGCGTTGCTATCGGGCTCATCGGACATACTCCTTAGCGGAGTCGCGCGCTTTAACTCTCGCGGCTCAATTCATCAAAAATCCCATATCTTCAAAAATCATGGTCATAGGCGTTGGGCAAATTGCCCTCGACCGGGTTGGAATAGCGATCGCGCAATTCGCTTTGGCGGCTGCGTAACAATTGAAACACTCCGTCGATATAAATCTCGGCTGGCGCGCTGGAGATTTCGAGCGGATCGCCATCCCAGATGATGACATCGCCAACACGGCCGGGCAGCAGCGAACCCACTTCGCTATCAACGCCAGCCGCAATGGCGGGGCCAGATGTGATGCTGGCAAAGGCTTGGTCCCATGTCAGGCCGCTCGCCCCCGGTATCCGCGCCAGGCCAACCAGATTGCCGGCATATTGCCGTGCATAGCCCAATTTATGCGTTTCGTTATCGTCCACCAGCCCAATCGCAGCGGGCACACCAGCGGCGCGCATCCGCCCGATATTGCTCTGTGTCGCGGCCAGCATTTCAAAACTGTCGGGCAGATCATTGAGCGCCGACGCAATCACCGGAATGTGTGACGCCGCCAATTCGCGCGCCACCGTCCAGCCTTCGCTCACCCCGATCAGCGTCGGTTTGATACCCGGAAACTCCCGCAGCAAAGCGATGACCGAGAGGATGTCCGACGCACGTTCAACCTTGATGAACAAACGGTCGCGGCCATCAAGCACGCGCAGCAGCGCCTGTGCATCAACACGGGTCAACAATGCATCGCGGCTGCGCCCATCATAGGCCGATGGATTACGGCCAAAATCCTGTGCCTCCATCAGCAGCGAACGAAAATGGAGTATCGCCGCCTGACGGCTGCCGCCTGCGCGGCCTGCGCCGCTTTCGCCCAGTTCGACATATTGGAACAGGCCGCCGTGAGTCACCATGTTCGCATCACTGCCCAGATCAACAAGGGCACCGCGCCCGTTGAACAGGCTGGCCGCCGCGCCGGGATAGACCAAAGCGCGCGTCACGCCGCTGAGCCGGTTGACACCTACGGGGGCCCCAAGCGGATTGAGCGCGGGCGCGATGTCGATCGCCGCGCCATAGATGGAGGCGGCAGACCCTGCATCATTGCTGCCATCGACCGCGTCCACCTCAACCAAGCCAACACGGCTGAAACCCGCGACGATGCCGGGCGTGACCCAACGGCCAGCGGCATCGACGGTGCGAACCGTTGCGGGCACAGCAACGCCCGCCCCCGCCGCAACAACGCGGCCGCCGCGCACGACAACGGTGCCATGCTCTATCGGTGCGCTGCCATCGCCGATGACTAACCGTGCGTTGGTGATCGCCACATCCTGTGCCAAGGCAGGGACGGATAAAGCGACAAGTGCCGCCGCCACCAACAGGCGCGCGCCTCTCATTTCACGTCTCCTTCGCCGGGCTGGCCCAGTTCGAAGTCGGTCACCGGACGCAGCGCAGGATTATAGGCGTCGTACATCAGCGCACCGTCGATCCACACCCGTTCTGGGCGCGAGTAGACACTGAACGGGTTGCCGTTCCACAGCACCACATCGGCCATTTTGCCGGGCTTCAGGCTACCCGTCATCGCGTCGATCCCCATCGCGCGCGCCGGATTGATGGTCAGCCAGCGCATCGCGTCGGCTTCGCTAATATCAATTCCCGCACGCCGCCCCGCTGCAATCGCCTTGGCCGCTTCTTGGTTGAGTCGCTGGATCTGGTTGGCATCATCGCTATGCACTATCGCGCAAGCCCCGGCATTTTGCATCATCGCAATATTTTCGGGGATGGCGTCATAGGCCTCCATCTTGAAACCCCACCAGTCAGCCCACATCGCCGCACAAACATGATTTTCACGCAAAATATCGGCAATCTTATACGCCTCTACCGCGTGGTGGAACGCGGTCACGCGGTAGCCAAACTCGCGCGCCATATCCATCACTTGCACCATTTCGTCGGCACGATAGCAATGATTTTGCACGAGGATTTCACCCGCCAGTACGCCGGATAATGTTTCCATCGCCAAGTCGCGTGGCACGGTTTCGCCGCGCAACACCCGCGCACGATATTCGACCGCGCGTGCCCATGTCTGCCTGTTGACCGCAAAATTGCCCATCCGTGTCGATGGCGCACGCCCCCGTCCGCCGTAAACGCGCTTGGGATTTTCACCGCACGCCATTTTTAGACTATAGGGCGCGCCCGGAAACTTCATGACCTGCACCGTCCGCGCTGGCACATTTTTGAGCGTCACGCTGCGCCCGCCCATCAGGTTCGCCGAACCGGGAAGGACTTGCAAAGACGTCACCCCGCCATTGGTCAGCGCACGGGTGAAACCGGGGTCTTGCGGCCACACACTATGTTCGGCCCATACTTCGGGCGTGGTCGGATCGGTCGCCTCATTACCGTCGCTATGCGCATCGACGCTTGGCGATGGGTAATCGCCAAGGTGGCTGTGAATGTCGATGATGCCGGGGGTCACGAACCGCCCAGTGGCATCTACCCTAGTATAGCCATCGGGCACGACTAGCTCCGCGCCGCCGAGTGCCTGCACCTTGCCATCGCGCAGCAGGACGGTGCCATTCTCAATCCGCCCGCCCTCGCCATCGAGTATCGTCGCCCCGACCAGCGCGGTCGGCACACTGGGGTAAGCGTGATAGGTCGATGGATAGGGGTTGAGGTTGACCGGTGCGGGGCGGTTTGCCGACGTCGCAGGCCGGGCGTTGCCGCTGCTCGCGCTATCGATTGAACAAGCGGCAAGGGTGAGAACGGCAAAGATCGTCAGCCCCAGAGAACGATCAAATACCCGCATCATTGTCCCAGCCATCCTCAATTCACTCCGTGCATCAGTTTTCTGATCGGCCAAGCGAGCAGCAGCAACACCGCGCCAATCCCCACAGACCACCAGCCAATCGTCGTGAACACGCCCATATAAGTGTTCAGGCTGACTTGCAGGTTGGTCACCTGTCCGCCAACCGTCTCAACGCTCGCTACCTGTGCCACCACGCCCGCAACATACTGCGCAACCGAGATGGAGAGAAACCATACCCCCATCATCAACCCGACGATGCGGGCAATCGACAGCTTCGTAATCATCGAAAGACCTACAGGTGAGATACACAGTTCGGCAATCGAGTGGATCAGGTAAAGCCCGGCGAGCCACCACAGCCCGACTTTGAAATCCGCTCCGGCAAAGCCAGCACCCCAAACGAGAAACAGAAAACCAAGGCCCACACCTATCAGGCCAATGGAAAATTTGATCGGGATCGACGGCTCTACCCCGCGTTTGGCCATCGCATTCCATAGGATGCTGAACAGCGGTGCCAGCAACACGATGAACAGAGCGTTGAAAAATTGCGTTTGCCCCGCCGAAATGCTGAACATACCAAAGACCGATAGGTCGGTGTTGCGGTCAGCAAACAGCGTCAGTGACGACCCGGCTTGTTCAAACAATGTCCAGAACACCGTGTTGAACAGGATCAGCACCATGGCGGCAACCATCATTTGAAACTCGACCCGTGACCCCTTGATAAACGACCAGATGAGGATAGCGGGCACCGCGACGATGAATGTGCTGAACAGCATTTTCCCCATTAAGGGTAGGCCAGCAATATAGCCCATGATACCGCTGCCCGCTTCTGGTGCGACATAGTTCATCAGGTTTGAAAATAGTAACCACACGACTGGTACTGCCAACACGGCACCTGCGTAAATCAGCATATCTTTGGTCGTCGGCGCATCAGCGCTGCGTTCTCCATAGCCGTTCAATCGGCCGCCATCGAAATGAATGAGCGACCATGAAAGCAACATTCCAAGCGCCGCAAGACCGAACCCTGCCCACCAGCCAACCGCGACCGCAAGGAACGGGCACAGAATTTGCGAGAAAAGCGAACCTAGGTTGATACCCATATAGAATATGGTGAAGCCAGCATCGCGGCGGCGGTCGCCCGCTTCATATAGCTCGCCAACAATCGTCGAGATATTGGGCTTGAAAAAGCCATTGCCGACCGTAACTAATGATAGGCCTAGCAATAGGATATAGACAAAGGTCTGGTCGCGGTCACCGCCCGCCTCAAACCCGCCCTCGGCGATGTGACGCACCTCGCTGCCATCTGCGGCCAACAATGAAACGCTCTTATCTTCATTGCCGCTGATTCGCAGCGACCGACCCTCAAGCGTGATGAACTGCTGTGCGGCGTCGCCTTCTCCTTGAACTGTGACATCATAGCGCTGCCCATCAACCGTGGCATAGGGTCGCGCATCATCGCCGCCGAAACACAGCGTCAAATAGCCCAGCGACATCATGATCGCACCGAATTTTACGGATCTCTTGGCACCCAAAAAACGGTCGGCAATCAGTCCACCAATCAACGGCGTCAGGTAGACCAACGCAGTAAAGCCGCCATATAGCCCCGTTGTCGTAGTATCGCTGAACAGGAAATGCTCGGCAAGATAGAGCGTCAACAGCGCCCGCATGCCATAATAGCCAAAGCGTTCCCACATTTCGGTGGTGAACAGCCGCGCCAATTGCCGCGGATGACCGAACCAACCATCCTTGGCGTGTAAATCTATTCCGCTCACGTCGCCGGGGATTGCACCGGGTTCGGCGGCTGAATCATCAATGGTTGTTGTCATGGCACTTGGTTCCCTAGTGTCGGAGCGCCCTCAACGGGGCGCTTTCCTGTTTTTCGTTGACGGGGAACCTAGCGTGAAAATTGCGCCTGTGAAGTAATATTATTACTTAGAACGATACTTGTTGAAAGCGCGTACAGCAGGCATGGGAAAATGATGCTCAACGACACCTCATCCCCCCTCGTGCTCCTGCGTTCCCGCCGTTCTGGAAAGGCGCGCGATATGGTTGCGCCCGGCCCCGACTCCACTCAGCTGGCTGACATTATTGCGATTGCTACGCGTGTTCCGGACCATGGGAAATTGGCGCCGTGGCGAATCATCGAGGTGCCGTTCGCTGCGCGCGAACGATTTGCCGCGATGTTAGTCGCCGCCTATCGCACCGAAAAACCTTCTGCAGGACGGTTGGAGATTGAGGCCATCGACGCCTTTCCCCGCCAAGCACCAACGATGCTGGCCTTACTGTCCACCCCAAACACCGCGAGCCACATCCCGCTGTGGGAACAGCAATTGTCCGCAGGGGCAATGGCGATGCAATTGCTCAACGCAGCGCACGCGCATGGCTTTGTCGCCAATTGGCTCACTGGATGGCCCGCCGCGAGCCAAGCTGTTGCCGCGACGCTTGGTGCCAATGCTGCTGACGAACGCATCATCGGATTCATATTTATTGGCACGCCCGCCACACCACTCGAAGAGAGACCGCGACCAGATATTGATAGCATAGCCAGTGTTTGGGATGGAAACTGACACACTGTGGTCGTTGATTGAAATAATGTGGCGCGGTTGACGTCTGGCTGTATCACTGTTATAGTGCACTATGCTTGACCAAACAAAACCTGTTTATCAACGCCTGCGCGACGTTATTTCCGCAGGAATCCTTGACGGCCAGTATCGCGATGGCGACATGCTGCCGTCGGTCCGCTCGCTCGCGGCAGAGCATGGCGCAAACCCGCTAACGGTCGCCAAAGCATATCAAAGTTTTCAGGATGAGGGGTTGATCGCAGTTAAACGCGGGGTCGGCATGTTCGTCGCCCCAAATGCTGCGGCACGGCTGCGTACTAGGCTGCACGATGAATTTTTGAACCAAGTTTGGCCGCCTGTCGCTGCGCAAATCCGCCGCCTCAGCATTGATCCGGCGTCGTTGCTCGACGGCATCACAGCTTAGCCTTAGCCAGCACTTTCCCACACCTCGACCTGCCATTGCCGCAGCAGCGCATCTTCGGGTGCCAACTGCACAGCCTTGCCAAGCAAGTCGCGCGCATCGGCCAATGGCCCGCCTCCACGCGCCGTCGCTATGCCATAAACGCCACTGATCGTCGCATTGCCGGGCATCAGATGATAGGCGCGCGCTGCCAATGGCACGGCATCGCCGACATTGCCCAGTTCCAATTCGCACCGTGCCAGTTGCGTAAGCAATAGTGCGTCGTTGTTGCCGACTCGTTCTTGAGCTGCCCGCAACGAAGCGCGCGAACTGGCCCAGTCGCCATCTTCGGCACTGAAGGCACCGGCAATCCGCATCGCGGCGACATTTTCCGGCCAGCGCGTCATATATTGTGCCAGCACCTGCCCCGCGCCTTCGCGGTCACCGCTCCGACTGAGTGCATCGACCAGTCGCAACATCACCCCCTCGTCAAAACGCAAATCAGCAGCATGGCGGAAATGCACAATCGCATCCGCTGTATCACCGCTGGCCAGTGTCGCATCACCCAACAACAGCCACGCCTGTGGCACGCCCGGATTGGCCTCAGCCAACGCGCGGGCCAATTGCGCCGCCCGTGCATGTTCGCCAGCCGATATGCGCGCACGGACGGCAGGGACCGCCAGCGCTGGGTCAAGAGAATCGCCGCCCGCCGTAACAGTCCGCAGCACCCCTGTCCCTCCGCGCTCCAGCCGCGCCGCACGATCCAATGGCTGGGCCGCATCGACCTGCCAATCAACCGCTCCGAAAGATCGGGCGAGCAGCAGCAGTGACCAGCTGTCGGCGTCACGCTGTGTGGTGATGGCGTCGATAGCCTCAATCGCCCCGCGTGGATTTTGTTGCGCCGCCAGCGCCAAAGCAAACAGACGGCGTGCGGTGCGATTGTCAGGCTGTGAAGCGACCAGCCGAGCAGCATAATTGCCCGCCGCCACAGGCGTATTGAGCGAAAGCTCCACAGCCGCGCGCAATTGCAATACGCCGGGCTGGTCGGCTTCAGCGCCGCCTATGCGACCGAGTAATGTCCGCGCCAGCGCTGGTTCGCCGCCGCGCGCTGCCAACGCCGCCTGCAAAAATAGCGCGCGCGGGTTACGCGGTTCCAGATCAGCAGCGCGGCGCAGCGGAACGAGCATTGCGGCATAGCGGCCACTCTCGCCCAGCGCAGCGGCATATTCCAGCATCACCGCCACATTGTCGGGGTCGCGTGCCAGCGCCGCCTGATACCATGGAAGCGAGACCACTGGGCCGCCGCGCGCACGCACGACATCAGCCTTCATCGAGAGAGCGGCGGCAGATCGCGGCGCTATGCTCCACGCACGATCAGCGGCGCGGTCAGCATCGGCGACATCCTGCTCGGCCAAGCGAAAGCGTGCATAAGCAATCCACATATCGGCATCATTGGGGCTGGCGCGCAAGCCTTGAGCAAAGCTTGCACGCGTTGCCGCGATATTGCCCAGACGATAATTGGCCTGTGCCGCGATCCGCAGCGCGCGCGCGTTATCACGTGCTGGGATGGGGCCGGACAGGGTTTCCAGCGCCTTAGCCGCACCGCCCTGTGCCAGCTGCGCCTGCGCACGTTCAAGGCGCAGCGCACGTATATTGGCGCCCAGATCTGCCGCTTTGTCAAGCTGCTGTTCTGCCTCAACTCCGCGACCTAAGGCATTGTAAGCGCGCGCTAAATAAATACGAATCGCCGCGTCATTGGGGCTGGCAGTTGCGGCCACAGTCAGGTCAACCCGCGCGGCGCGAAAATTGCCCACAGCCAGCGCCTCGCGGCCCCGTTCGAGCGGATCGGCCACCCATGAGCGCACACCCATGATGAGCGCGACAAGCAGCACGGCAGCTATGATCGCGCCGCCGATCAAAACGATAGGCGCTGGCCGTCCGCCCCGCCGTTCACGCGCCGCAGCCTTGGCCGTCACGCGCGCGGCGTCGCGGCGTTGTTTACGGACGCTAGGCGCTGAAACCATGGTGCTTCATCAGGTCATAAAGCGTCGGGCGGCTGACCCCCAGCAAGCGCGCCGTCGCCGAAATATTCGAATCGCTATGCGCCAGCGCGCGCGCAATAGCGCCATGTTCAGCCGCATCGCGCACCGTCCGCAGGTTGAGCATATCCGCGCCATTATCATCGAGCGCGACAAGGTCGAGGTCGGCAGGCGTCACATATTTCCCCTCGGCCATGATCGCCGCGCGTTTGATGCGGTTTTCCAGTTCACGGACATTACCCGGCCAAAGCCATAGTTCAATCGCCGCCGCCGCATCGCTCGACAAGGTGCGCACGAGGCCGCCATTTTCTGTAGCATAGGATTTGAGGAAATGCCGCGCCAGCAACACCGCATCGCCGGGTCGTTCGCTGAGCGACGGGATAGGCACAACGATTTCCGCAAGGCGGTAATAGAGGTCTTCACGGAAACTGCCGTCGGCGACCATCGCCTTTAAGTCGCGGTGGGTTGCACAAACGATCCGCGTATCGACAGGGATAACTTTGCGCCCGCCGATCCGTTCGATCACACGTTCCTGTATAAAGCGCAGCAATTTGACCTGGAGCGGCAGGGGGATGTCGCCGATTTCATCGAGGAACAATGTTCCCCCATTGGCCAACTCTATCTTGCCCTCTGTGGTCTTAATAGCACCAGTGAAAGCACCCTTCTCATGCCCAAATAATTCGCTTTCTAGCAGGGCATCGGGGATAGCCGCACAATTGATGGCGACGAAATTACCCTTTCGGCGCGGGCTGGAATCATGCACCCCGCGTGCCAGCAATTCCTTACCGGTGCCGCTGGCCCCCAGCAACATCACCGACACATTGGCGGGCGCGACCTTTTCAATCATGCGCGTCACTTTAAGCATTTCCGGCGCGCCGGAAATCAGCCCGCCCAGCACGCTCATTTGCCCCGGTATTGCCGCCATCAATCGGCGGTTCTCTGCCTCTATCGCGTGGACGTGGAAGGCGCGTTTGACGATGGCCCCCAGTTCATCAATATCGACAGGCTTTTGATAAAAATCCCACGCCCCGCCAGCAATCGCGATCAGCGCGCTTTCGCGGTCATTATGCCCCGATGCGATAATCACCTTTGTGTCCGGTGACAATTTCAGAATCTCTTTGAGCGTCCGAAAGCCCTCGCTCACCCCATCGGGGTCGGGCGGCAAGCCAAGGTCGAGCGTCACCACCGCCGGTTCCTCTGCGCGCAGTGCGGTCAGCGCTTCTTCACGCGAACCAACGATGGTCACGTCATAATCCTCATAGGCCCAGCGCAATTGCCGTCGCAGGCCCAGATCATCCTCGACGATCAGCAATTTCTGCTTTGTAATGGCTTCCATCCGGCTCATGCAGCCTCGCTTGTGGTTGAACTGGACAATGGCCCAACGCCATCTGACAGCGAAAGTGTAAAGATGGTGCCCGCCCCTTCGCGGCTTTCAACGCTCAACGTGCCAGCCATCGCTTCGGCCAGCTGTCGCGCCTGATAAGCACCGACGCCAAAGCCGCCTTCTTTCGTCGAATGGAACGGGCGGAACAATTCGCTGCGAACAAACTCTGGGCTCATGCCCTTGCCTTTATCCTCGATGCGCAATGTCGCATGATCGCCGTCTTGCCCGACGCGCAGCAGCACCGCGTCATCGGGTGCGCTGGCTTCAATCGCGTTCTGCACCAGATGGGCCAGCAGTTGCTCGATCATCGCGCGGTCGCCCCAGCCTTCAGCGCTTTGCATACCTACGACCTCGACTGGGTGCTGGCTGCGCCGTGTGTCGGCGACGCGCCGGGCAATCATCGCCAGGTCGACGCGGCATAATTTTCCAGCGCTGATTCGTTCCTGATGGCTCAACCGCTGCATCAATTGGCTTAATCGGTCGGCGCATAGCCGCAGGGTCATCACCATATCTTCGCGGAACTCGGGCTTTTCACCGTGCCGTTCGGCATTGCGCGACAGCAGCGCCATCTGGCTCGCCAGATTTTTGACGTCGTGCATCATGAACGCAAAGCGGCGATGAAATTCGTCAAAGCGCGCTGATTCGGCCAACGCCTCGCTGCCGCGTGCTTCGGCGATGTGGCTCGCTGCCTGCCGCCCCGCAACGCGCAACAAGTCGAAGTCTTCCCAATCAAGCGCGCGGTCAATAGCCGGGCGGGCCAACACCACCAGCGCCTCGACATGGTCGAGATGGACCAGCGGAACCGCGACCCAATAGCTTGTATCCGCCACCAGCCATGCGGGGATGGCGGCGATTTCATCTGGCGGCGCTTCACCGCTGCGCACCTCATCCAGTTGCACAATACGCGCCGTAGCCCCCATCCAGTCGATCATCGCCGACCAGTCATCATCCTCGGCGCGACATTCGCCGCTGGGCCAGATGGCGGCCACGGTGGATGCACCGCCCGCCGACAGGACAAGGATGCCGGCCGGGCTTTCGACAATGTCCGCCAATGCCTTGATAACCCGCGCGTCGATTGACAGAGTGACCGTTTCTGAGCGGTTTAATGTCGCGGTAAAACGCAGCCATTCGGCGCGATAATCATAACGATGTTCGTAAAAATGCTTGGCCGTCCACACCCGCAAATGCGCCCGCATGCGCGGCGACAACAGCATCAACCCAGCGCCTGCTACGGTCGCGGCGAGCACCCCAATTTGGGCCAACCCACCAAAATCATAGCCGGTGCCGGGGAGAAGCAGCGCCAACAGCGACAATATACCAAGCCACCCGCCAATCCCCGCCAATGCGAGCGAGCGGAATGCCGCTGGGCGTGACAATTGCACGGCCTGCGCGCCCGGCCGCAGCAACGCCAAACCAAATAGCGCCGCAATGGCAAACATGACCATTGGCCGCAGCATCACCATCAACCCGGCCGGTTCACCCGACAGATAGGTGATGGCATAGAGGTTGAGGTCATAGGCCCAAAGCAGGCCGAGCGCTGACAGCGGAAGCCCGAGGGCATGGCGTTTTTCGGTGCGCGTCGATTCGAACAGATTATGCAACAGGACCAGCGCACCCGCCGATACCAGCATCTGCACCGTTGCAAATCCGTTGACAACCAAAGTAGCAGGCGCGCCAAATACTATCGCCCGCCACAGTACCGCCAGCATGATGGCCTGTAAGGCAAACAGGCCGATATAAACCCAGCCGACCGTGCTGATACGCTTTGCCCGAGGGGCATCACCGGACCACAAGGACGCCATGAACCACAGCCAGCTTAAGTTGCGCACGGCCTCCACGCTCAATGCCGACACACTGGCCGGGCCAAACCACGCCATCAGGACCAACCAAAGCGCGCTTGATACCAGCCCGAGAAAGAAGGACGGGTGGCTGAACGGTCGCCGACGCAGCAACGTCGCCAATGCCAGCGCAACAAACCCAAGCGCCGCCGACACGGTTATCGCCGCCCACAGCCCCGTTATGACGTCGGCCATCATCGTGCGCCCTCTGGCCACAGAACGACGCGGATCGTTTGCAACAAGATCAACAGGTCGAGGAAGGGCGTGTAATTTTTGGCGTAGTAAAGATCATACTCCAGCTTGGCCTTCGCATCCTCTATCGACGCACCATAAGGGTAATTGACTTGTGCCCACCCGGTCAGTCCCGGTTTCACCATATGCCGTTCGGCATAATAGGGGATTTGCTGTTCCAGTTCGCCAACAAACTCTGGCCGTTCGGGGCGCGGGCCGACAAAGCTCATCTCGCCTTTGAGCACATTCCATGCCTGCGGGATTTCGTCGATCCGCGTCTGGCGCAGGAAATTGCCAACACGGGTGATACGCGGGTCGGCCGCGCTCGCCCACACCGCTTTGCCGCCGACCTCTGCGTCCTGACGCATCGAGCGGAACTTGATGATGCGATACGGCTCGCCATAATGGCCGACGCGGGTTTGGCGGTAAAATATCGGCCCCTTGCTATCGAGCCGCACCGCTATCGCCGCCACAATGACAATCGGCAATGTCCCCGCGAGCACCGCGATGCTGGCGATGATGTCGAATATCCGTTTGGCGACCTTTGACAAGCGCTGTCCTGCCGTGAAGCCGTCGGAGAATATGAACCAGCTGGGGTTGACGGTGGCAAGGTCAACGCGGCCCGTTTCGCGCTCCAGAAAGCTCGAAATCTCGTTGACATAAACCCCTGTCGTCTTGACCCGGACCAGATCGGACAGCGGCAGCGAGCCGCGCCGTTCCTCCAGCGCCAGCACCACTTCGCCCGCGTTCAACCGCTCAACATGCTCGGACAGATTAGCAATGCTGTCGCGGTGCACGGCATGCGCCATCACGCTCGGATTGTCGGTCATCGCGATATAGCCGACGACGGTAAAGCCGCTGCCCTTTTCATCGCTAAGAGCGCCAATCCGCGCCGCGCGCTCGCCTGCGCCCATCACCAATATGCGGCGTTGGAACGAGTGTCCATCAAGCCGTGAAATGAGGAAGGATCGCACCAGCATCGGCAGCGCTATCGCCAGCGGCATCGCAAAGGCGAGGTTCGAGCGCCACAATGCTACGCTTGGGAAAATGAAATAGAGCGTGGCGAGCAGGATGACGGCAAGCGACACCGCCGCCAGCATCCGCATGAATGTGAACCGCAGCGATTGTAGCGCTTGCGGCCCATAAACGCCGACTGCAATCATTCCCAATTGCACCACCGATGAAAAGATGACGATCGGTGCCCAGCGGGCCGTCACTGGCTCTATCGCCATATCAATCTGCCACGCGCGTGCCACCCAGGCGAGTTCGGCCGCGCCCATCAACATCAACGCATCGAGCGCTGCGAGCAGCAGCACCGCATGCGGGATATAATGTTTGAACAAGCGTACCATGGACGCACCCTAGCACGCGTATCTTGCCTGTCGGTTAATTTTACACCTGAGCGTTTAGAAGGAAAAGGGCGACAGCCCCCGCTCGCGTTCGTTGATGGTGATCGCGTGCCCATGCGGCGGCTGGCCGCGCTGTGCACAGTCGCGGCGCATGCACCGCGCACAGCCAAGGCCGATGGGCGTCACGGTGCCTGCCATGTCAGGAAGCACCGCCGCGCCCGCTTGCGAGTGGGAAAGGCCAGAATGAATCGCAGCGCTCATCGGCCTAGCCAGCCGTTCCTCGATGCCTAGCGCCACCATGAAGCGTGCGCCCTTGCCCGCCGTGCCCCGCGCAGGAGCCTCAACGCAGCGTGCATAGGTCAGCCAGCGGCTGCCATCCTCCAGTTCCACCACATCGCGGATGAGCTCGGCGGGTCGCTCAAACGCTTCGTGCACCCGCCACAGCGCACAACGCACAGCGCCATCAACCATCGGCGAACCGCTGGCCCCCGCATAGCGTTTGGACACCTGCCCTGCCCTGTCCACGCGCAGCATGAAGAAGGGCAGGCCGCGCGCGCCGACGCGCTGCATCGTCGTCAGGCGGTGCGCCAATTGCTCAAACCCGACGCCGAATCGCCGTTCGAGCAACGGCAGGTCGTAGCCGCTCCCCTCACACGCGC
>JBBTFY010000013.1:0-12434 GCA_038041635.1 Pseudomonadota bacterium | reverse complement strand
ATTACCATGGCCAGTGACTTGTAGGAAAGTCCCCTATGCCCCCGGCACCCCCAGCATCCGCGCCTGTGCACGCAACCGCGCTTCTTGGTCTGGGTTGGCCGCAATCGCGCGGCGCAGGGCCTCGCCCGCCTGCGTCGCCTGACCCAATGTCATCCGGCTACGCATCAGCATGATCCAGCGGTCGGGCTGCGCAGGATTTGCGTCCAGCTTGGTCTGCAAACCATCGACCATCCCCTCGACCATCATATCCTGTTGCCCCTTGGGCAGCGCCGCCGCTTCTTGCATTTGCGCGCGCGTTGGCCCCGGTATGGCGCGCGCGGCGACGGGCAGTTGGTCCCCCGTTAATTGCGGCTGGCGCACCGCCGCGATCCGGCTCGCTACGTCGATGCTGTTACGTTCGCCCACGTCGGCAATCGTGCGGCGCAGATCCGCTTCCCACGGCGCGCCTTGTGGAGTGTCGGCCAAAAGCGCCAGCCACGCGTCAATCGCCCCGCGATGGTCGCCATCGACGTCGCGCTTGGCGGCGATGAAATAGCGTGCGCGTGGATCATCGGCATCGAGCGCCACGGCGCGGGCAAATGCCGCTGCGGCGTCAGCAGGAATGGGCGGGCCAGAGGTCGGCGCGGCCATGACCAGCGCCTCACCCAGACCCGACCACAAAGCGGCAACGGCGGGGGAAAGCTCGGTCGCCTTGCGATAGGCAGCGACAGCGCCAGCATAATCGTCGCTATCGAAGCGCGCTCCAGCCAGATTGGCCCAAGCCTCACCATTGTCGGGTTCGGCGACGGTGCGCGCTTCTAATGCGGAGAGGTTGCCGTCCACAGGGGCCGATGCCGACTCTGCGGTCGGTGTGGCCGATTGCCGCGACAGCGCAAACCCCAACGCACCGATCAGGGCAACACAGCCCAGCCCAAGCAGAAACCAACGGTTCATCCCGCGCGATTTTGCTGCTTCAGCCTGTATTTCACCCGTTGGTCCGGCCATGCTCACCACTATTCCCTTTACAAAAGATGGCGAATGGCTTCGCCGATATTTGCGCGCAATGCCACACATCACAGCGCGGCGGAAGTTTTGACTCTAATTACGGCTTTGGGGGGTTGGAACAGCGATACAAATCCCGTAAGCCCTCTCACGGAGATGCCGTCAGAGCATCCAATGGTCAAAGGGTCGCACGAACCGCCTGTTGGAGAGGGAGCGACGCATGGCAATTGCCGATCACGTAGATCTTGCCAAGTTCATGGATGGGGTGGCGCGCCGCAACCCCGGCCAGAGTGAGTTCATTCAGGCGGTCCAGGAGGTCGCCGAGGATATTTACGACTTTATCGAGGACAAGGAGGCCTATCACCGCGAGCAGATTTTGCGGCGGATCGCCGAACCCGACCGCGTCCTATCATTCCGCGTCTGCTGGGAAGATGACAATGGCAATGTCCGCGTCCAGCGCGGCTGGCGTATCCAGAACAATAATGCCATCGGCCCCTATAAGGGCGGCATCCGTTTTCACCCCAGCGTCACCGAATCGATCCTCAAGTTCCTCGCCTTTGAACAGACGTTCAAAAACGCGCTGACCGGTCTTCCCATGGGCGGCGGCAAGGGCGGGTCGAACTTTAATCCTAAGGGCAAGAGCGAGCGCGAGATTATGCGCTTTTGCCAGAGCTTCATGAACGAACTGTATCGCCACATCGGCCCCGACACCGACGTACCGGCTGGCGACATTGGTGTTGGTGGTCGCGAAATCGGGTTCATGTTCGGCCAATATAAACGGCTGACCAACCATTGGAACGGCGTGCTGACCGGCAAGGGGCTGGAATATGGCGGGTCGCTGATACGGCCAGAGGCGACGGGTTATGGTGCGGTCTATTTCCTCGCCGCGATGCTGCGAACCAAGGGGCTTGACCTCAAGGGCAAGAGCGCGGTGATTTCGGGGTCGGGCAATGTCGCCACCCACGCGGCCGAAAAAGTGACGCAGTTGGGCGGCAAAGTGCTTACCCTCTCGGACTCGGGCGGGTTCATCCACGATCCCGACGGCATCGATCAGGACAAAATAAACTGGGTCAAGGCGCACAAGACCCATCGGCGTGGCCGAATAGAGGAATATGTGACAGAGTTCCCCGGCGCAACCTTCACGGCGGGCAAGACGCCGTGGGGCGTAGTGTGTGACGTCGCCTTGCCCTGTGCCACACAGAATGAACTGCTGGGTGATGACGCTCGCACCTTGGTTGCCAACGGCTGTATCGCGGTGAGCGAAGGTGCCAACATGCCGACCAATTTGGAAGGTGTGCATATATTCAAGGCTGCGCGCATCCTGTTCGCACCGGGCAAGGCCGCCAATGCGGGCGGGGTCGCGGTGTCCGGGCTGGAGATGAGCCAGAACAGCGAGCGCCGTTCGTGGAAAGAGGCGGAGCTGCAACAGATGCTGCTCGACATCATGGAGGGTATCCATGAGCGGTGCCTGACCTATGGCCGCATCACGCCCGACTATGTCGATTATGTGAAGGGCGCGAATATCGCGGGGTTCAAAAAGGTCGCCGACGCCATGTTAGCGTTTGGCGTGGTATAGGGCGCAGGCACGGCGGGGGTCGATAGGCATGGTGATAGTTCGGCAGTTTGCGCTTCTGCGTTTTGGCCTGCTCGCGGCGGCATTATTCATGCTGCTTGCGATGCTAATCATCGTCGCGCCCGAAGCACGGTCCAGCGCGGCGCAGGAGGGCACCCACCTTGGCGTCGCATCGTGCGCGGGTTCGACCTGTCATGGCCGGATGCTTGGCGATGGTGCGGTGGTACGGCAGGATGAGCTGGCGCGCTGGCAGGAGCCATCGACCCAAGGCGGCGCACACAGCCGCGCCTATGCGGTCCTGTCGAACGCGCGCAGTCAGGTGATCGCGCGCAATATGGGGATTGCCGACGCCGCCACATCCTCAACCTGCCTTGGCTGTCACAGCAGCGCAGCCGAAACCAGCGGCGGCGCATTCCGCTATCAACTGTCCGACGGGGTCAATTGCGAAAGCTGCCATGGGTCGTCGGTGGGGTGGATTTCATCACATTATGCCGGAACATTGGTCGGCGCGGCGCAGCATGACGATAATGTGCGGCGCGGGCTTCGCAGGCTCGAAGACCCAGTGGTGCGCGCGGGGGTTTGTCTCGACTGCCATTTCGGGTCGGAAGCGAACGGGCAGTTTGTCACCCACCGCATCATGGCGGCGGGGCACCCGCGCATTGCCTTTGAACTCGACCTCTTTTCGACGCTGCAATCGCACCATAATGAGGACGCCGACTATGCGGACCGCAAGGGCGCAGTCGACCATGTGCGGATGTGGGCGGTGGGACAGGCGATGGCACTCGAACGCTCGCTCGCTCTATTCCAAAGCGCCAATCGCGGGACAGAGGGGATATTCCCCGAGTTCACCTTTTACGACTGTCACAGCTGTCATCGCCGGATATTTGACCAAGCGCAGGCAAGCGTGACGGCGGCCCCCAATAGCGCACGGCCAATCCCCCAAGGGATGCCGCCCTATAATGACGAAAATATGATCATGCTGTCGGCGGCAGCGCGGGTGGCATCGCCGGCTCTTGCCGCACGGTTTGACGAAAAGGCGCGCGCTTTCCACGCGGCGATGACGCGTGACAGGGCGGCGGCGGTAGCGGCGGCGCGCGACCTTAGCGCAGTGACCGGCGAACTGCGCAGCGCCTTGGCGGGCGCAAGCTTTGGCGCGGGGTCGGCGAGGGCGATGGCACAGGCGATAGCGGGCGAGGCGATCCGCGCGCGCTTTACCGATTATGAAGGGTCGGTGCAGGCGGTGATGGGGATAGATACGCTGTTGAATGCGATGGTCAGCAATGGCCAAGCAACGGTCGGATCGGCGGCCGCCATCCGCGAGGATATCAACCGCGCTTATGCTGCCGTTAGAGACCCCAACGCCTATCGCCCGCGTGAGTTTCAATCGGCATTGTCGAGCGCAGTGCGCAGCATCGGGGCGCTGCGGTGAGACGAATGCGCACACCTATCGGCTGGACGGCCTGCGTGGCCTTGACGCTGGCCGGATGCGGCAGCGGCGGCACGGGTAACCCCGGCGGGGGCAGCCCGTCGCCCACGCCGACGCCAGCGCCCACGGGCGCGCGCTATACCCTGCCCGCCGCCGAAGCGCTGACCGTCACTGATGTCGAGAGGATCATAGCGCAGGCGGTAACCGAAGCGCAGGCGCGCGGGCAAAAGGCGGTGATCGCGGTGGTTGACCGTCCCGGCAATGTGCTCGCCGTTTTCCGCATGACCAATTCGCCGCCCACCGCACTGGTTGGCCGCGCGCCCAATGGCGACAACCGCGACGCACAGGGGGAAACAATCCCGACCACTGCGGGCGCGATCGCCAAAGCGATTACCGGTGCCTATCTCTCCAGCGGCGGCAACGCCTTTTCCTCCCGCACCGCGAGCATGATCGTCCAGCAGCATTTTCCACCCGCACCGGTGGCGACGGGGCTGGAATCCGGCCCGCTTTACGGCGTGCAGTTCAGCTCGCTGCCCTGTTCGGACCTGTCGGCGCGCTACGCCGAGGGCAATCTGGGCACAGGGCCATTGATCGGCCCCAAACGCTCGCCGCTTGGACTGTCAGCGGACCCCGGTGGGCTTCCGCTCTACAAAAACGGCGTGTTAGTCGGCGGCATCGGCGTCATGTCTGACGGCGACTATGGCTTTGACCCAGACGTCACCGACATCGACACCAGCCAAGAGGAATATAGCGCGCTAGCGGGGACGCGCGGGTTCGAAGCGCCAGAGGAAATCCGTGCCGACCGCATCCCGGTCGATGGCACGACTTTGCGCTATTCCGACGCACGATACGAGCTGCTGTCCACCAGCACGGCCCCGCCATTTTCGGCAGTCAACGGTCCGATGGGGCAATTGATCCCGGTGCGCGGCTATTTCGGCTTTCCCACCCCCGTCATCCAAGCGGGCGCGGTTTACGGGACAGAGGCATCAGGGCTGCGGCTCGCCAACCCGGGCGAGTTTAGCCGCAGCGATGCGATGGTGCTGAGCGATGGCGCCGGAACGGGGCGCTATCCCATTCGGGGCGGCACCGATGCGGCCACCGTCGGCACCGCGATAAGCGCGGCGGAAACGCGGGCGATACTCGAAGAAGCCTTCACCGTCATGGCGCGGGCACGGGCGCAGATCCGCCGTCCACTGAGCAGTCAAGCTCAAGTGACGATTAGCATCACCGATACATTCGGAGCCGTGCTCGGCATCGTCCGCTCGCCCGACGCGCCGGTTTTCGGCATCGACGTATCCTTGCAAAAGGCGCGCACAGCGGCCTTTTTCTCTAACAGCGTCGCTGCCGGCAACCTGCTTGCCGATCCCGATCCGGTTGTTGGTGCCTATGTCGGCGCGGTCAGAACATTTCTCAATGATCCGGCGGCCCTGACCGGCAACACCGCCTTTACCGACCGCGCCAATGGCAATTTGCACCGCCCCTATTTCCCCGATGGCGAAATCGGGCGGCCCAGTGGGCCCTTGTCGCGCGACATTGCCGGGTTCAACCCGCTCTCAACCGGCCTGCAAAGCGCGATGACCTTCCCCGATATCGAGGACCATCTGTTCTTTGTGTTCAACATCACGCCTACCGATGTGAAGCGCCGATGCACCAATATTCCCGATAGCGCGCCCGGCCTCAACCGCCTCGCCAACGGAATCCAAATTTTCCCCGGATCGGTGCCCATCTATCGTGGCAATACGCTGGTCGGCGGCATCGGGGTTTCGGGTGATGGCATCGACCAAGATGATATGGTGTCGTTTCTGGGCCTTGCCAACGGCAGCGCGCGGCTGGGCAGTAGCGTCGGCAACGCACCCTTTGACCGCCGCGCCGACCGCATTGTCGTGACCCTGCCCGACGCACGGCAAGTGCGGCTGCGCTATGTCAATTGCCCGTTCACACCATTCCTCGACAGTGACGCGCAAAATGTCTGTCAGGGGCTGTAGCGTATGGGCGTCGCCACCCTTGCCTTGCCACTGCTGGCCACTTTGGCTGCCGCACCGCCCGCCAGCGATGCAGCGCCCGCACCCGCGACTGCGACTGCCGAGCAGAGCGAGACCAGCGAACCAACCCCGCCGCCCCCGCCGCCCGACTGGCAGCGGCGGATCGACCCGACTTTACTGCAAGAAATATTAGAAGGTCGCCGCCGTCCCGGCTATCAACCCGCCCTGCCCGAAGCAGTGACGCAGGATAATCCCGGCGCGATTCGCGCGCTGCCGCCATCGGCATTTCCCACCGAAACGCTGCCAATCCCCGACCGTTGGCGGCTGATTACCGCGCTGTGCCCAGTGCAGTCGATATTCGTCGCGCTCCAAAACACGTGCCATTCGCGCTTTGACCCCTATCACCAGAACTTGCTGAAGGGTGATCGTCCGCTCAACCTGTCGGGGGTGCCGCGCTGGTTCCCCTTCACCGGCAATGACTGGTTCCTGACGCTGTCGGCGATTTCGGACACCGTGGTCGAACCGCGCACCTTCCCCATCCCCGTCGGCGTACAAACCACCGAACGGCCCGATAGCAATAATGTGTTTGGCCGCCCCGCCAGTCTGGTGCTCTCGCAGACCTTCATCACCGGGTTCGGCCTGACCAAGGGGATGACCGCGTTCAAACCGCCCGACCTTGAATATCGTGTCGCGATCGCGTTCAACATGAATTATGTCGACGTCCCCGAGCGGCGCGTGCTCAACGTCGAACCGTCACGGCCCAGCCACCGCTTCGACCATTTTCTAGGGGTGCAAGAAGCGTTCATCGACCGGCATCTGGGCAATGATTCGGACCGTTATGATTTCCATTCCATCCGTGTCGGCATCCAGCCATTTCAGGCCGATTTTCGCGGTTTCCTGTTCAACGACAACCAATTGGGCGTCCGGATATTCGGCAATCGCGACAATAACCGCTTCCAATATAATCTGGCGGCATTCTGGCGATTGGAAAAGGATACCAATTCTGGCCTGAACAACGTCATGGTCACGCCGCGCCGCGACTGGGTGTTTGCTGCCAACCTCTATCGCCAAGATTTACCCGTTCCCGGCCTGACTAGCCAGGTGACGGTGGTGTATAACCGCAACCGCGAGAGCGGCGAGATTCACATCGATGACAACGGATTTCCTATCCGTCCTGCGCTGTTCGGGACACTGCGCACCCGCGATTATGATGTCGTCTATGTCGGCTATAATGCCGATGGGCGGATTGGCAGGGTCAATCTGACCGCTTCGGCCTATGGTGCATTCGGGCAAGACCGTTTCAACCCGATCACCGACCGCGTGGCGCGTATTGAGGGCTATTTCGCCGCTGCCGAAGCGAGCTATGATCATAATTGGATGCGGTTCCGTCTGTCCGCGCTCTATGCAACGGGCGACGGCGACGCCTATGACGATGTCGAAAGCGGGTTCGACGCGATTTTTGAAAACCCGCAATTTGCGGGAGCAGACACCAGTTACTGGATCCGCCAGAGCATTCCGTTCGCAGGCGGCGGGCGCGCGGTGTCGGTCAATGGCCGTAACGGCATATTGAACAGCCTGCGCTCGTCAAAGGACGAGGGGCAATCGAACTTCACCAACCCCGGCACGATGCTGATTGGAGTCGGGGGTGATTTTGACCTGCGCCCCGACACGCGGGTTTCGGCCAATATCAACCATTTGTGGTTCGAAAATACAGCGGTGATTGAGGTGCTGCGCAATCAGGGTAGCATATCGCGCGACATTGGCTGGGACGTTTCGGTGTCGGGAATATATCGCCCCAATACCAACCAGAATATTGTGATGCGTCTGTCGGCGGCGGCGCTGGTTCCGGGTAAGGGGTTTGACGAGCTCTTCGACAATAGCCCGCGCACCGGCGCTTATTATTCCATCCTCGCCAACGCGATTTTGAGTTTTTGATGTGATGACAGGAACCTCCCCCTCTCGATTGGCCGCACTGGTGCTGGCGCTGCTTGCCCTGGTCGGTGCGCTCGCCTTTGTCGCGCCTGTCGCGATAGCGAGCGAGGGAGAAACGCCTGTTGAGCGGCATTATGTCACCGCGCCGAATGCGCCCGAAAATCAGCCCGGCGCAACGTTTGAGGAACAGCGCGCTTCGGTGATGGCCAAGTCTGAGGGCTGTTTTTCCTGCCACGTCCGCACCGATGAACCGTCGATGCACGCCAGCCCTGCGGTGCAACTGGGCTGCGTTGATTGCCACGGCGGCGATGCGAGCGTGCGCGGCGACCCCCAGCTCGGCTATACCCACCCCGATAACATCGCAGCACTTACCCGCGCGCACGTGCTGCCGCGCTATCCACGCAGCTGGAACTGGCCATCGTCAGCCAACCCGCAGCGCAGCTACACCTTGCTCAACCGCGAAGCACCCGAGTTCATCCGCTTCGTCAACCCGGCCGATTACCGTATCGCGCGCGAGGCCTGCGGTTCATGCCATCTAGCCATTATCGAAAATGCCGAGCGCTCAATGATGGCGACGGGCGCGATGCTGTGGGGTGGTGCGGCCTATAATAATGGTATCGTCCCGTTCAAATCCTATCTGTTGGGCGAAAGCTATACGCGCGAGGGTGAACCCGCCTGCATCACCAGCCCATCGACCATTTTGCCGCGTGAAGAGTGGGCGCGCGCCTGTGCCGACATCACCATGCCCGCCGCCGCCATCCTGACACCAGAAGAGCAGGCGCGCGGTGCGCTGTCGCGCATGTATCCACTGCCCAGCTGGACCGTCATTCCGCCGGGCGATGTGTTTCGGGTGTTCGAGCGCGGCGGGCGCAGCATCAACCCTGTATTCCCCGAGATTGGCCTGCCCAATTCGACGGGGCAGATACAGCGCCTCGACGAACCTGGCCGCCCCGATTTGCGCCAGTCGAACCGTGGCCCGGGCACCGGGCTTCGCGTTGCCATCCCCGTCCTCAACATCCACAAAACGCGGCTCAACGACCCGTTCATGTGGTTCATGGGGACCAATGACCAGCAAGGCGATTACCGCTCGTCGGGCTGTTCTGGCTGTCATGTTGTCTATGCCAACGACCGCGAGCCGCGCCACAGCAGCGTCTATGCGCAATATGGTCGCGATGGCCAGACGGCGACGGTCGATCCAACCATTTCCGACCTGACGCAACGCGCGCCGGAACATGGGACAGGAAGTGATGAGGGCGGGCATGGCGGCCTGATCCCCGCTGGAGCCCCAGAGCGCCGCGAAAGCGGCCACCCCATCCGCCATGCTTTCACCCGCGCCATCCCGACCGCGCAGTGCATGAATTGCCACATGCACCAACCCAATGTGTTCGTGAACACTTACCTTGGCTATACGATGTGGGATTATGAGAGCGACGCGCCGCACATGTGGCCGGGACCGGAAAACACCGCGCCCCGCCCCACTGGCATGTCGGATGAGGATTACAACCGCATCTATCGCAACCAGCATTACCCGACCGCCACCGAGGTCCGCGCCATCAACGAGCGCAACCCCGAAGGTGCAGCGACGCGCGGGCTGTGGGGCGATGTCGAGTTCCTGCGCGATGTCTATAGTATCAACCCCGACCTATCCGACACCCAGTTCGCCGATTATCACGGCCATGGCTGGAACTTTCGCGCGGTTCTGCGCCGCGACCGCGAAGGCAATCTGCTCGATGCCGAGGGCAATATCGTCCCCGCTGATGACCCAGAACGCTGGCGCCGTAATGGCGAGGGTGAATTTGCGCCCGTCGGCACCAACCCGGGGCGCACCGTCCATCTGATGGACATCCACGCCGAAAAGGGGATGCAGTGCGCCGATTGCCATTTTGCCCAAGACAGCCACGGCAATGGTTTCATCTATGGTGAAGTCGCCAATGCCATCGAGATCGGCTGCAAGGATTGCCACGGCACCGCCGATGCCTATCCGAACCTGCTGACCTCGGGCCCTGCGGCCCCGCCGGAGGGCACCAATCTGGCGTTGCTCCGCAACCCCGATGGCCAGCGGCGCTTTGAATGGGTGGACAACCCCGATGGCAGCCGCAAGCTGATCCAGCGCTCGCTCACCGACCCCGCTGTGACATGGGACGTCAGCCTGGTCCGCGACAGCGTGACGCGCGGCAATCCCAACTTTAACGCCCGCGCAGCGCGCGCCAAGCTGATGGGCCGTGTGGCTGAGGACGGCCAAACTCGCTGGGGGGCAGGCGTTGCACCAGAAAACCGTGCGCACGACCCCGAGCGCATGGCCTGCTTCACTTGCCATCTGTCGTGGACCACCAGTTGCGGCGGGTGCCATTTGCCGATTGAGGCAAATTGGCGGACCAGCGAACATCATTTCGAAGGGCTGGAGACGCGCAACTTTGCGACTTATAACCCGCAGGTCGCGCGCGACGAGATGTTCCAGCTGGGCATCCACCAGACGACCAAGGGCAATATCATCGCCCCCGTGCGCTCATCATCGGCGCTGGTGCTGTCATCGACCAATATCAACCGCGAACGCATCTATGTGCAGCAACCCCCCGTAAGCGCGATAGGATTCTCATCGCAAGCCTTTGCTCCGCATTTCCCGCACACCGTGCGCACCACCGAAACAAAGACCTGCTCCGACTGCCATCTGGCGCAGGACGAGGACAATAATGCGATCATGTCGCAGCTGCTGTTACTCGGCACCAATTATGTCAATTTCGTCGGCCTCAACAATTTTGCGGGGCTAGAGGGCGGTTTTCAGGCGACCCGCGTCACCGAATGGGACGAACCACAGGCAGTAATCGGCAGCTATCTTCATCGCTATGCCTACCCCGATTTTTATCGCCTGCATGTCGATCAAAATGGCCGCGAACTGCGCAACTGGGTGCGCGGAACCGCGTTCAACGATCATCTGTCGGGCGAAGGTGGCGGCACCGAAGAGTTCCAGAACGTCGTTCAGGGCACGCGCGATGCCGTAGGCTGCCTGCAAATGCGCGGCGAATATATGTTCGTCGCCGAAGGGCGCGGTGGCTTTGCCGTTTATGACATCGCGTCCATCGCCAACAAGGGCTTTTCGGACCGCATCATCACCGCGCCATTCTCTCCGCTCGGCCATGACCAGCGCGTCGAAAGCCGCAACGCAACCTGTATGGCGCTGCCCACCAATCAGGCGATTGCCCCAACCCGCAGCACCGAAATACTCCGCACGATCAATCAGGAACAGGCGTTCCACCCCATCTATAACTATGCGGTGGTGACCGATGCCGAAGAAGGCTTGATCCTCGTTAACGTCAACACCTTTGCCGATGGCGAGTTGCGCAATAACAATCTTGACCGCGCGGTGACGTGGAACCCAGACGGCGTATTGAACGGCGCACGGCACGTGACGCTCGCCGGGCACATCGCCTATATCACCACCGCACACGGCCTTGCGGTGGTTGACCTTGACGACCCGCTCCAGCCCCGGCTGACCGCCAACATTGCGCTCGATGGGGCGAAAGCAAGCACAATTCAGTTCCGCTATTTGTGGGTCAGCGACGCGGGCGGTATCAAGCTGTTCGACACCACCGACATGCGCGTGCCCGTGGCGGTGCCGTCGGGCGACATCGCCCTGCCCAGCGCGCAGCGCATGTATATTGCCCGCACCTACCTCTATGTCGCGTCGGGTGACCAGGGGCTGGTGATCATGAATGTCACGCGTCCCCGCGCGCCTGTGGAATTGATGCGCTATACGGCTGGCGGCACACTCAACGATGCACGCGATGTGGTGGTCGCATCAACCAACGCCAGCCTGTTTGCCTATGTTGCCGATGGCCGCAACGGGATGAAGCTGTTGCAATTGACCAGCCCTGCCAGCCAGCCCAACTTCTATGGCTTTTCGCCCCGTCCCGTCCCCGAACTCATCGCCTGGGCACGCACGCCAACCCCCGCAATCGCCATGTCAAAGGGGCTGGACCGCGACCGCGCCGTCGATGAAACCGGCGGGCAGATTGCGATATTCGGGCGGCTGGGATCACGGCCATTTACGCGGCCGGAAATGGAACGGCTGTTCCGCACACCGGGCGGTTTGCTGTATAAGGTCAGCGACCAAACCGACATGGCGGGGTGGATTGGGCCGATGTAATTAAGTACAGGGCGATAGACCCTGATGGATTTAAATTGAGCCAAAACCGTTCGTGCTGAGGAGGGGCCGAAATTGCAAATTGAGGCACCATCTCGAAGCACATGCAAGGACTACCCTTCGCGACGGTGTTTCGGCCTTAGACCTCAACACCTCCTCAGGGCGAACGGTTTGATGTAATGTCATCTTGTTCTACGACCCTATCGGCTCAACACCCACAGGGAAATTGACCGACCGCGCAACAAAACATTTCTCGTGCGCGCGGGCATGCAGTGCGTCGGCATCATAGCGCCGTTCTTCGTCGCTCAGCGTGACGCGCGGGTGCAAAGTGACAGCGGTGAAATGTCCACCGCCATCCGCATCTTCGGTCATCACGCCGACGGGGACATCGACATAAGC